>NZ_JADPKD010000047.1:0-243193 GCF_023073735.1 Bradyrhizobium sp. 160 | reverse complement strand
GATCGAACGGCGACCCAGCTCGGGCGGCCACCCGGGCTGGGCCATTCCTCACGGAACGGCTCAACATAACCGATCAGGCTAATACAAGGGTGGGCAAAGGCGCACTTGCGCCGTGCCCACCATCTTTCACTTGCAGGCGCTGTGGTGGGCACGCTTTCGCTTTGCCCACCCTACCACACCATTTCCTTGGCTTACTTCGTCACCAGCTCCGGCACCTTGCCCGCCGGGGGGGTATTGCGGCTGCGCTGGGTGCGCACGATACCGTCGATGATGGTCATGCCGATGCCCGGGAGGTCGCCGAGCTGCACGCTCTCCAAAATGGTCTTGCCCGGCGAGTGCTGCGCCTTGTCCATGATGACGAAGTCGGCGGAGCGGCCCACCTCGATCAGGCCGCAATCGAGCTCGCGCATGCGCGCGGTGTTGCCGGTGGCTAGGCAGAAGGCGATCTCGGCCGGCAGCTCGCCGAGCGAGGACAGCATCGACACCATGCGCAAAATGCCGAGCGGCTGCACGCCGGAGCCGGCCGGCGCGTCGGTGCCGAGGATGACGCGGTGGAGATCGCCCATCTCGCGCGCGGTGCGCAGCGTGAACAAAGCCGAGCGCTCGTTGCCGTTGTGCACGAGCTCGAGGCCGCGCTTGCAGCCCTCACAGATGCAGCGGATTTGGTCGTCGGGGAGCGCCGTGTGGCCGCCATTGATGTGACCGACCACGTCGGTGTCGGCCTCCAGCACCACGTCCTTGTCGATCAGGCCGGAGCCGGGGATCGAGGGGCCGCCGGTGTGGATGGTGCTCTGGATGCCGTATTTGCGCGCCCAGCCGACCATCTTGCGTGCCGTCGGGCCGTCCTTGACGCCACCGAGACCGACTTCGCCGAGCAGTTTGACGCCATTGGCGGCCATCTCCTTGAAATCCTCCTCGACCATCTCGCATTCGATCACCGGCGCGCCGGCGTGAACCTTCACGCCGCCGGGGCGCAAGGTCCAGAACGCGCGCTGGGCGAACACCGCCATCGCCTTGAGGCCGACAACGTCGCGGGGACGGCCGGGCGTGTGCACTTCGCCGGCCGAGATCATGGTGGTGACGCCGCCATGCAGGTAGCTGTCGATCCAGTTGATCTGGTTCTGCCGCGGCGTCCAGTCGCCCGCAACAGGGTGGACGTGGCTGTCAATCAGGCCCGGCGCGACCGTGGTGCCGTGGGCGTCGACGATCGTCGTCGCGCCTTCCGTGTCGACGTCCTTGAAGCGGCCGATCGCGGTGATCTTGCCGTTCTCGGCAACGATGGTGTCGCCGTCCAGGATGGGCTTTTCCAGGGCGCCGGACAGGATCAGGCCGATATTCCGGATCACGAGCTTTGAGGGTCCGGTGGCCTGGGGTGCGTCATGCGCCATGGAAGGGGCTCCTTATTCCTAGCTGCAACGCTGCCGATCTTGGGCAGCCTTGACCGCGGGATCAAGCCGGATTATTCATTAGTATACGAATGATCGTGTACAAACGACGCATAGCTGCCCGCCTCGGAACCGCATGGAAGCGACAGGGAAGGTGTGATGAGCAATTTCAATCAGGAAAGCGTTTTGAGCGTCCACCACTGGACGGACACGCTGTTCTCCTTCAAGACCACCCGCAGCCCGACCTTCCGTTTCCGCAACGGCGAGTTCACCATGATCGGCCTCAAGGTCGGCGAGAGCCCCTGCTGCGGGCCTACAGCGTCGCCAGCGCCAATTACGAGGACACGCTGGAGTTCTTCTCGATCAAGGTGCCGGATGGTCCGCTGACCTCGCGGCTTCAGCATTTGAAGGAAGGCGACGAGATCATCGTCAGCCGCAAAGCCACCGGCACGCTGGTGATCGACACCCTGGAAGAGGGCCGAAACCTCTACCTCATCGGCACCGGCACGGGCCTCGCGCCGTTCCTGAGCGTGATCAAGGATCCTGAAACCTACGAGCGCTTCGAGAAAGTGGTGCTGCTGCACGGCTGCCGGCACGTCAAGGAGCTCGCCTATGGCGAGATGATCACCGACACGCTGCCGAAGGACGAACTGATCGGCGAGTACATCCGCAATCAGCTGATCTACTATCCGACCGTCACGCGCGATCCGTTCCGCAATCGCGGCCGCATCACCGACCTCATCACCTCGGGCAAGCTGTTCAGCGACATCGGTCTCCCGGCGCTGGAAGCTGCCCACGACCGCGTCATGATCTGCGGCAGTCCAGCGCTGGTCGCGGACACGCGCGTCCTGCTGGGTGAACGCGGCCTCATGGAGGGCAATCACGGCGAGCCGGCCCAGTTCGTGGTCGAAAAGGCCTTTGCCGAGCGCTAAAGCCCATTTCCGTTCCGATGCGCATCGGAACGGGGCTCCAGATTCTTATTTTGACGCGGTTTCTTTACGAGGACCGGTCTCCACCTCCCTCGAAAACGTTCTAGGCCCGTAATTCCTGCCCAATAAGGTCGCATTTTCGCCGTCGGGCGCCCGTTGCGGCGCCGATTCGGCGCACGATACTATGTGGGAGCGAATCAGCGGAGTTCCCACATGGTTGCGGACAGCGACAGCAACATCGCCTGGCACCGGGTCCAGTTGAAGAAGAACCGCGCCGAGTTGAAGGCGCTGGAGACCGCGCGCTTCACGATGGGCGAGATCGCCTCGTCGAAGCGGAACGGTCAAACCCAGAAGACCATCGCGGAACTCAAGCGCAAGATCGCGCAGTCCGAGCGCGTGATCGCCGATCACGACAAGCGCACGCGCCGACCGCTCGCGACCGACCTGCAAAGCCTCAGCAATGGCAGCTGGAGCCATTGGGACGCCTACACGCAGCAGCGCAAGACCGGGCAGCGATCTCCAGGACGCGGGTAGGCGCGTCTCTCGACACTTGCGACTGAAGCGGTGGGCGCGTTCGGCCCTTGCACGGCCCGCGCCGTGCACCATCTCGGTGAGACGCCAGCAATCACTCCGGTGAACCTATGACCGCGCGCCTCGATTTCACCAGCGAGGCCTTCTTTCGCGATCCGCCCAAGGCGATTGCGACGCTGCGCATGTCTGGCCCCGTGGTCGCGACGCGATTTCCTCTCGTCGGCGACGTCTGGATCACCACAACCCATGACGCCACCGCGCGGGTCCTGAAGGACGGCGCGACGTTCACGTTGCGAAGGGAGGATGGCGACGTCGCTGGTCTGCGCTGGTGGATGCCGAGATACGTCAGGACCATCGCCAACAACATGCTGACGATGGACGAGCCGGATCACACGAGACTCCGCGGCATCGTGGACGAGGCCTTTCGTCGGCGCTCCGTCGTCGCGATGGAGCCGCGCATCCGCACTATTGCCGACGGTCTCGCCGACGAGCTCTTTGCGAACGGAAGCCCGGCCGATCTGGTTCAGCGCTACGCGCGTATCCTGCCGCTTGCGGTGATCTCCGAACTCCTGGGCCTGCCTCCGGCCGACCGTCCGAGATTCATCGCCTGGGCCAACACGATGTCCTCGCTGACCAATGTGGTCAGCTTTTTCCGGCTGCTGTTCGCGTTCCGCAAGATGCGCGCCTACCTCGAGCGGCAGTTGCAGATCGCACGTGTTCAAGGCGGCGAAGGCCTGATCGCAGAGCTGGTCCAGGTTGAGCGCGAGGGCGGCCAGATCACGCCGGATGAAATGGTTTCGATGGTCTTTCTGCTGCTTGCGGCCGGATCGGAGACCACCACGCATCTCATCAGCGGCTCGGCGTTCGAACTGCTCCGGCATCCCGGGTTGCGCGATTGGCTCGAAGAGGACTGGAGTCGCGTCGGGCTTGCCGTCGAAGAGTTCCTGCGCTTCGTCTCGCCAGTGCAATTCTCAAAGCCACGTTATGTGCGGCGGGATCTCGACGTCGAAGGCGTGCGCCTGAAGAAGGGCGATCGCGTCATGGCGATGCTCGCCGCGGCGAACATGGATCCTACGGTGCACGATCGCCCGGAACGCCTCGATCTCGCGCGCAGGCCGAACCGTCACATCTCGTTCGGGACGGGGATCCATTTCTGCCTCGGCCACCAGCTCGCGCGCATCGAGGCGGCGTGCGCGCTCGAAGCGCTGTTCGTACGATGGCCAAAGCTTGCCTTGGCCATCGATCCGGCCGAGGTCCGCTGGCGCAGGCGGCCGGGTTTGCGTGCGATTGCGAAACTTCCCGTCTCGACTGAAGGCCGCGGAACAGAGGCGGCGCGCGCCGAAGCGATGATTGATCGTTCCCTCACCGCGGCCAGCTGAGTCGGCGATCTTTCGGAAAATCTTTGCCGAACGTGATCAGTCAGGAACGGCATGCCGCTGGCCCTGTTATCATCACGACCTTGAACGCGGCGACGAGTTCCTTGGCCGCGTCGCAGGTCGACGTCTTAACGGAGACAAGATCATGGCCAGCAAGATGCCACCTGTCCCACCGGATAATCAGAGCCCGAAGGGAACTGGCGACGCCAAGCAAGTGTCGGCGGATCGGATCCCGCACGGCCAACAGCGCGTGGAAAATCCGGACCAGCAGGGACAGCAGGGCAACATCAAGCAGAACACGACCAATCAAGGCTATCAGCAAGATCGCTGAGGAGGACGACATTCATGTCGACATCCACCAAGACACCAAACAGCATTCGTCAGGGCGGACCTGGCGCTTCGCACGAGAATGCGAAGGCCCCGCTGGACGTGAAGAAACCGCCGGCGGACGATTTGCAGCGCAGCCACAGCCGGATCTCCGGCGGAGGCGGCGAGCGCGATTCCCATCACAGGCACGATGAAGCCGGAAAGGGCGGAGGCAGGTAGTTCATGAGCAGCAAGCAACCCAAGTTGTACATGCCTAGCGATAAGGACATGCGCGAAAATCCCCTGATCGGAGGATCCAGGGGAGCGACAATGGCGGGCGCGTCACCCGACGACCTCGAAGATGCTTTCGGTGAGAACACAATCGAAGGCGATCGCGAGAATGATGTGGGCGTCGGCGGCGGCATCGACAAGGACGTCGCACATGGCGGCGCGCACCGAAGGCGCCGGTAGGTCCGGAGAACAGCAATGCAAGGCAAGAAGACCCACGAGCAGCAGGTTCGCATTCTCGAGCGCAAGCCCGATGTTCCCGACGCGCGGGAGCTCGATCAGGCCATCGGCCATAATGCCGAGGACGCTGCTGTTCATCGCGCGCGCTCGGAAGCCAGGCACAGCGAATACGCAGTAAGTCGCGGCGGCCTCAATCAGGAGAGCGACCACAACAAGCACAACGATTCCGGCCAGAGCGGCCACAAGCCGCCGAAGCCAATGCCGGCGCAACAGAAGCACTAAGTCTTCGGAAGATCACTGCAAGAGGAGAAACCGATGCCAGCAGGGCACGGCAGCAAGACGCACTTCAGATCGGGAATGCATGGCAAGGGCGATGGCACTGGCGCCATGGCCGAAATCCCGAAGGACAAGATCGGCGACAACATGGTGCTGTCAAACCGCGACAAGGCACAGCATTCGGACATCCGCGGCATGGATGGCAAGTTCATCCAGACCGAGCAGTATCAGGACCATGCAGCCAACCGGCTCGACGATGAGCCGGAGACCGACGAGACCTAAGAAGTGGCCTTCCTCCCGAGCAACTCGTGGACCGGTTTCAGCCGGTCCGCTTTTTGGTCGGCGCCGGATCGCGCTCCCAACCGAACACGGAGCGGCCGTCGAGGTCGGGCGAGGCAGCACGCTCGCCGGCGATGTAGGCCTCGACCGAGGGGCCCTGCGCGGTCCGCTCCAGCCGCCGCGCCTGGTCGTCGAGCCGCTTGATCGCCTGCATTTCCTCCTCGCGACCGAGCTTGGCGTTCTGAATCGCGCCCTTCAGCACTCGGATAGTTTCGTCATAGACCTTGATCGGAACCGGGTAGGGATGTCGGTCCTTGCCGCCATGGGCGAGCGAAAAGCGCGCGGGATCGTTGAAACGATAGGGTGCGCCGTGCACGACCTCGGCGACCATCGCAAGTGAGCGCACGGTGCGCGCACCGACGCCGGGCGTCAGCAACAGCTCCGGGAAATCGACCGGGCCGCGCTCGGCCGCGGCGGCCAGGGTGCCGTGCAAGCGTCGTGCGAACACGTCCTTGGGGCGGACGTCGTGATGCGCGGGCATGATCAGATGCGGCAGCATGGCCTGCGCCGGCTCGAGGCCGGTGAGTCGTTCGAACTCGGAGACAATGCGATCCGGGCCAAGACCTCTCAACAGCTCGAGCTGCGCGGTGCGCGAGACATCAGCGCGATGGTCGGTGAGGTTGACGATCTCGCCTTGCTTGGGACCGTCGATCGCAGTGTGGGGTGTATCGACAAAACTCTTCAGCGCCTCGGAATGCCAGTGGTAGCGGCGGGCCTGCCGCTTGTCGCCGTTCATGCCCTGCTGCACCACCGTCCATTTGCCCTCTGCGGTGACGAAGAAGCCATGGAGATAGAGGTCGAAGCCGTCTTGCACAGCCGCGCTGTCGACCTTCGCCACCAGGCGGCTGGCACGCACCAGCATTGCGCCGTCGAAGCCGACGCGCTCGCCGAGCTGCAACAGCTCGTCCGGTGTCTTGCGTGAATGCTGGCCGCGGCCGCCGCAGACATAGATGCCGAGCTCGTCCTGGAGCGGTCCGAGTCCACGCTTCAGGGCGCCGATCACGGAGGTCGTGATGCCGGAGGAGTGCCAGTCCATCCCCATAACTGCGCCAAACGACTGGAACCAGAACGGATGCGACAGCCGCTGCATGAACGCGTCGCGTCCGTAATGATGCACGATCGCCTGAGTGACGATTGCGCCCAACGAGGCCATACGGCTTGCCAGCCACGGCGGAACACGTCCGCTGTGCAAGGGAAGATCGGCGCTGCCGCTACGTCGAGTCATGGGCGCCTCAAATTAGCTCAATTCGCCAGCGGTTGCACCAGCGGAATGCTGCGTTGCACGAGCTAGGGGAGCGAAGCTGGGCGGCAGGCGTTGAGCGCTGACGCGTACGTAAGGTCAGGGACAGCAATGAATTGGCAGACCCTTATGGCCGACATCGACAGGATGTTCGGCTGGATACCCTCATGGTTCATCGGCCTCGGCTTGGTCGCCGGCGCGATGATGCTTGCTCTGTCGTTCTATCGGTTCGCTGTTTGGCTGCTCAATCGCGCTTTCGGAACCCGGCTTCCGCTCCTGAGTGTGTTCATCGAGCGCACGTCCGGCCCGGCCCAGCTGGCGCTGTGTCTGGCTGCCGTCGCACTGGTCCTGCCCCTTGCGCCGCTCGACGATACGATCCGCACGCCGCTGATGCGCCTGTTCGTCGTGGCCGTCATCGCGTTGATCGGCTGGATCTCGATCCGGATCGTCGACATGAGTGCGGCGCGATACTTGCAGAATTTTCGCGACGTCACCGAGAATTTCATCGCGCGCAAGCACGTCACGCAAGTCCGCGTGTTCAAGCGCGTCACCGACACCATCATTGTCGTCATCACGGTCTCCACCGCGTTAATGACGTTCGATTCGGTGAGGCAATATGGCGTCAGCCTGTTCGCCTCCGCCGGTGCCGCCGGTATCATCGTCGGTCTTGCCGCGCGGCCGCTGCTGAGCAATCTGATCGCGGGCTTGCAGATCGCCATTACCCAGCCGATCCGCATCGAGGATGCCGTGATCATCGAGAACGAGTGGGGATGGGTCGAGGACATCGCCTCGACCTATGTCGTGATCCGGCTGTGGGATTGGCGCCGTATGGTGGTGCCGCTGTCCTATTTCATCGAAAAGCCGTTTCAGAACTGGACGCGCGACACCGCCTCGCTGATCGGTGTGGTCGGGCTCCATGTCGATTACCGTGCCGATGTGGCGCATCAGGCGTTGGCTGGAGGAGGCGGTGAAGGAGTCCAAGCTCTGGGACGGCGCCGTGGTCAATCTCCAGGTGATCGACGCAGATTCGCGCACAATCGAGCTTCGCGCGCTGGTCAGCGCGCGCAATGCGCCGCAATCTTGGGACCTGCGCTGCGAGATCAGAGAGAAGCTGGTGGCCTTCATCCGCGACGAGATGCCGGAGGCACTGCCGCGCGAGCGTGCGATCCTGATCCCCTCGGGTGACGATGATGCCGATTTGCCGCGGCGCGCCGCGCCGCCGGAGAAAATGCGGGCGAGGGCCCATAACTGACCGGCGCGTCCGTTCTTGCTGGCCGGAGGCTGGTACTCGCGCGTCTTCGCCGTCGGCGCGCGCGGGCGTGCTGAGCAGGGCGGTGCGCGAGGCGCCTAGTGCGATTCTCGTGCGAACAGCCTCACTGGGCGCGGATGTTGGCGGCCTTCAGCAGCGGCTCCCACTTCGCCGCCTCGGCATGCATATAGGTGTCAAAGTCCTTGGCGGAGGAGCCGACCGGGGTGGCGCCGATCTTGTCGAGCGTCGACAGGACGCTCGGATCCTGCAGCGCCGCCTTCAGGTCGGTTTCAAGCTTGGCGACGATCTCCGGCGGCATCTTCGCCGGACCGAGCACGCCCCACCAGACCGAGACGTCGTAGCCGGGCACGCCGGCTTCCGTGACGGTCGGAACATCCGGCAGCGCCTTGGAGCGCTCGGCCGAGGTCACCGCGAGTGCGCGCACCGGGCCGCCTTCGAGCTGGCCGATCGCTTCCGCGAGCGGATTGATGCTGAGCGGAATCTCGCCGGCGATCACCGCCGTCAGCGCCGGTGCGCCGCCCTTGTAAGGGATCGCCACGATCTTGCTAGCCGACATGTATTTGAGCAGCTCGCCGGCCAGATGCGCCGAGGTGCCGTTGCCGGACATGCCGTAGGAGAGCTTGTCCGGCTCCTTCTTCGCCGCGGTGAGGAGATCGCCAAGCGTCCTGTAGGGGCTGTCCTTGGCGACGACGATCGCGAGCGGCGAGGAAGCGAGCTCGGTGATCGCGGTAAAATCCTTGAACGTGTCGTAGGGCACGCTCGGATAGATGAACTGATTGAGAGGATGACCGCTCGCGACCAGGATCAACGTGTATCCGTCCGGCGCGGCCTGCGTCAGCGCCTGCGAGGCAACGATGCCGCCTGCGCCCGGGCGGTTGTCGATCACGGGCTGCTGGCCCCAGGTCTTGGCCAGCGCCTGGCCCAGCGTGCGCGCGAGCACGTCCACCGCACCGCCGGCGGCGTAGGGGACCAGAATGTGGACCGGCTTGCTCGGATAATTGTCGGCGGACTGCGCGGCGCCGCCCGCCAGCAGCAGACCGGCACACAGCATCAAACCGCCGATCTTCTTGTTCAAACCCTGCATCTCCCAGCACTCCTTGAGGGCATTCGGCCGCCTGCCGGCGGCCTCCAGGCCGCCGCGGATGCCGCCCGTTGTTTTTGTTGACGAGACTTGATCTTTTGTACGATAGTACAAATCGCATGGTACGCAAGTCCACCAGCAGGGAAACGGCCCGCAAGCCGAACATGCGCGAGGCGATCCTTGCCGCGGCCGAGGAGCTGTTCGCCACCAACGGCTTCAATGCTGTGTCGGTGCGCGACATCGCGCAGGCTGCCGGGGCCAATCCCGGCAGCGTGACCTATCATTTCAAGACCAAGGACGGCCTGCTGCTGGAGATCTATCGGCGCCATTGCGGGCCGATGAATTTGCGCCGATCCGAACTGCTCGCGGCCGCCAAGCGCGTGCGCGATCTCCAGGATCGGCTGGAGGCGATCGTGCGCGCTTATGTGGTGCCGGCCTTCACCTCGGGCAGCGATCTCGCCGGCGGCGGCGCGCGCTTCACGCGGCTGCGCGCCGTGATGTCGGCGGAAGGCAACGAGGTCGCACGAAAAATCATCGCGCAGACGTTTGACGACACCAGCCACGCCTTCATCGACGCGATTCACGAGAGTCTGCCACACATTCCGCGCACCGACATCGTCTGGCGCAGCCATTTCCTGCTGGGTGCACTCTATTATTCACTGGTGACGCCGGAGCGCGTGTCGCGCCTGTCGCGCGGTGAGGCCGACGGCGGCGATGCCGCCAATGCCATCGAGCAATTGGTGCAGGCCACCGTTGCCGCGTTCCAGGCGCCCGCGCTGGATCAAGCCGCGCCGGTGCGGCGGCGGCCGGTCGTCAGCAGCAAGACTTGAAAGAAGCCGCACGAGGGGAGGCGCGGCCTTGCGCTTCAGCTCGCAAGTGGACCATGTGACGGGGTGTTGAGGACATGAATAGGCGGGAGTGCTTGCATCTCTTGACTGGCCTGGCCGGAGCGGCGCTTGCGAATGAAGCACGCGCGCAAGGCGCCGAGCCGAAGGCGATCCCCACGATCGCGCCGCCGGATGCAAATCCCAAGACGCCGTCGTTCAAGCTGCCAGCGAAATCTTGCGATAGCCACATCCACATCTTCGGGCCCGCGTCGCGTTACCCCTTCGCGGAAAAGCGACGCTACAACACGGCCGATGCGCCGCTGGAGGCATTCCGCAGCGTGCACGAGAAGATCGGGGTCGAACGCAGCGTCATCGTCAATGCCACCGTTCACGGCACCGACAATCGCCTCGTGACCGATGCCAGCTGAAGATCATGATGTACACGCCGACCATTCCGCCGCCAGACCCAAACACGCGTAGGCCGAAATTCAAGCTGCCAAGGCTGGCTTGCGACGCGCATTGCCATATCTTCGGTCCCGGCGCGAAATATCCGTACGCGCCAGACCGCTCCTACACGCCGCCCGATGCGCCGCTGGAGGAATTCCGCGCGCTGCATGTCAAGCTCGGCGTCGAGCGCGCCGTCATCGTCAATGCCAGCGTGCACGGCACCGACAACACGGTAGCGCTGGACGCTCTCGCGCAGAGCAACGGTGCCTATCGCGCGGTCGCAAACATCGACGACACCATCACCGAGCGCGGGCTTCGCGTGCTGCACGAGGGCGGCTTCCGCGGCTGCCGTTTCAATTTCGTCCGCCATCTCGGCGGCGTCCCCGATAAGAGCGTGTTCGACCGCGTCATCGCTATGGTCGCGCCGCTCGGCTGGCATATCGATCTGCATTTTGACGCGATCGACTTGCCCGAATATGCCGACATGCTGGCAAGGCTGCCGCTGAGCTACACCATCGACCACATGGGACGGGTGAAGACCTCCGATGGGCTCGACCAGCTTCCGTTCAGGATTTTGGTCGAACTGATGCAGCGCGACGAAAAATGCTGGGTCAAGATCTGCGGCTCGGAGCGGGTGTCCTCGGCCGGTCCGCCGTTCACGGACGCGGTGCCGTTCGCGCGCAAGATCGTCGAGACCGCGCCCGATCGCGTCATTTGGGGCACCGACTGGCCTCATCCGAACGTCAAGGTGATGCCGAACGACGGTGACCTTGTCGACCTGATCCCGCTGTTCGCGCCGGAGGTGGAGTTCCAGCAGAAGATTCTGGTCGATAATCCCGCGCGCCTGTTTGGGTTCGACCAATGACGGCGCTCGCGATCGAAAAGCCGCGCGGCCGCGCCTGGTGGAAGGAGCTCTGGATCCAGGTGCTCATCGCCATGGCGGCCGGCATCGCGCTTGGGATCGCCAGTCCCGAGGCGAGCGCCAAGATGCAGCCGCTCGGGGATGCCTTCATCAAGGCGATCCGGATGCTGATCGCGCCGATCATCTTTTGCACCGTCGTGCACGGTATCGCGCACATGGCCGACATGGCGCGCGTCGGGCGCGTTGCGGTGAAGGCGATCGTCTATTTCGAGGTCATGACCACGATCGCGCTAATCATCGGTCTCGTCGCGGTGAATTTGCTCAAGCCCGGCGTCGGCATGAACATCGATCCCGCCAGCATCAATGCCAGCGCCATCGAGCCCTATGTCAGGCAGACCGGCGCGATCGGATTCGTGCCGTTCCTGATGAACATCGTGCCCGCGACGTTCGTCGGCGCCTTTGCCGAGGGCAACATTCTCCAGGTGCTGTTCATCTCCGTACTGTGCGGCTTTGCCCTGGTGCAGCTCGGCGAGCGTGCCGCGCCGCTGGTGCATCTGATCGACATCGCCGCCAAGATGGTGTTCGCCGTCGTCGGCTTGGTAATGCGGGCGGCGCCGATCGGCGCGTTCGGCGCTATCGCCTTTACGGTCGGCAAGTTCGGCGTGGGCTCGCTCGCCTCGCTCGGCAAGCTGCTGGGGGGCTTCTACCTCACCTGCGTGGTCTTCATCATCGTGGCGCTCGGCCCCGTGGCGCGGCTCTGCGGCTTCTCGCTGGTCAAGCTGATCCGCTATATCTGGGAAGAGCTGCTTATCTGCATCGCCACGACATCATCGGAAACGGTGTTGCCGCGGATGCTGACCAAGCTGGAAAAGGCCGGTTGCGAGAAGAGCGTCGTCGGACTTGTGATCCCGACCGGCTATTCCTTCAATCTCGACGGCACCTGCCTCTATCTTGCCGCTGCCTCGGTTTTCCTGGCACAGGCGACCAACACGCCGTTCGGCCTTGCCGAGCAGATCGAGCTGCTGCTGATCCTTCTCGTGACCTCCAAGGGCGCGGCGGGGATTGCGGGCGCGGCCTTCGTCGTGCTGGCGGCGACGCTGTCGGCCACCGGCACCATTCCGGTGACCAGCGTCGCGCTGGTGCTCGGCATCCATCGCCTGATGTCGCAGGGGCTGACGCCGACCAATCTGATCGGGAACGCGGTTGCGACGATCGCAATTGCCAAATGGGAAGGCGCGCTCGATGGCGAGCGCCTCCGGCATGTGCTCGACGGCGAGGAGCAAGCGGCCGCCGCGGCTTGATGAACCGGCTTCCTGCCTGGGGCAGACGGCCTATGATGCGTACAAACGAAAAAGGGGAGTTTGTCCGATGAAAACTGGTCTCGTGATCACCGCCCATCCCGGCGATTTCGTCTGGCGCGCCGGCGGCGCCATCGCGCTGCATGCGAAGAAGGGCTATCGCATGAAGATCGTTTGCATGTCCTTTGGCGAGCGCGGCGAGAGCCAGTTCGCCTGGAAGGAGAGGGGGGCGACGCTGGAATCGGTCAAGGCCGGCCGCAAGGACGAGGCGGAGCGGGCGGCAAAGCTGTTAGGTGCCGAGATCGAGTTCTTCGACTGCGGCGATTATCCGCTGAAGCTCACCGAAGCGCATTTTGATCGCATGGTCGACATCTACCGCGAGCTCAATCCGAACTTCGTGCTGACGCACGCGCTGGAGGACCCCTATAATTTCGACCATCCCAACGCTGCGCATTTCGCGCAGGAGACCCGCGTGGTCGCGCAGGCGATGGGCCATAAGCCCGGCGCGCAGTACAAATACTCGGCGCCGCCGGTGTTCCTGTTCGAGCCACACCAGCCGGAGCAGTGCAACTACAAGCCGGACCTGCTCCTCAAGATCGACGAGGTCTGGAAGGAGAAGTACGAGGCGTTCCAGATCCTGGCCGCGCAAAAGCATCTGTGGGGCTATTACGAGCGCGTCGCGCTCAACCGAGGCATCCAGGGCAGCCGCAACACCGGCGTGCCCATGACCTATGGCGAGGCCTATCAGCGTCTGTTTCCGACCGTCGCGGAGGAACTCGCATGAAACCGGTCGTCGTTCGCAACATCAAGCGTGCCGATCCCGCCGGCATGGCGGAATACGGCGTTTCGACCGTACATGAAGCCTATGGTCGCACCGGCCTGATGAAGCCATATTTGCGGCCGGTCTGGGCGGGCGCGGCGATTGCGGGTCCCGCGGTCACCGTGCTGGCGCAGCCCGGCGACAATTGGATGATCCATGTCGCGGTGGAGCAGTGCAGGAAGGGCGACATCCTCGTCGTCGGCTGCACCACCGACAATACTGACGGCATGTTCGGCGAATTGCTGGCGACCTCGCTTAGGGCGCGCGGCGTGCAGGGATTGATCATCGATGCCGGCTGCCGCGATGTCAGAGCGCTGCATGAGATGAAGTTTCCGGTGTGGTCGCGCGCAGTCTCGGCCAAGGGCACGGTGAAGGCGACGCTCGGCTCGGTCAATGTCCCCGTGGTCTGCGCCGGCGTCAATGTCGATCCCGGTGACATCATCGTGGCTGACGACGACGGCGTCGTCGTGGTGCCGAAGCGGTACGCGCCCGAAGTCGCCGAGAAGGCGAGAAAGCGCAATGCCGAGGAAGGCGGCAAGCGCAAGCGTCTCGCCTCGGGCGAACTCGGTCTCGACATGTACAGCATGCGCGAGGCTCTGGCCAAAGCCGGGCTCGTCTATGTCGACAATCCCGAGGACGTTTGAGGCAACGGCAGGAGCGGGCGGATGGATCGTCTCAAGCTGAAGGCCGTGCTCGGCAGTCATCCCCATGTCCAGGCGGTGAAGAGCGGCGCGCTCCGCTCCGACCTGTTCGATCTCGAGTTCATCGAGTACAGCCCGACCAACACCGCGTTCAAGCCGATGGTGCGCGGGCAGGCCTTCGATGTCTGCGAGATGGCCATCGTGACCTATCTGATGGCGAAGGCGCACGGCAAGCCGCTGGTGCTGCTGCCGGCCACCATTCTCGGCCGCTTCCAGCATGCCTACGCGCTGTACAATCCCGCGCGAGGAACGCTCGGCCCGTCCGACCTCGAAGGCAAGTGCGTGGGCATTCGGTCCTTCACAACGACGACCGGCGCTTGGATCAGGGGCATTCTCGCCAACGACTACGGCGTCAAGCTCGACAAGATCCGGTGGGTGACGTTCGAGGATCCGCATGTCGCCGAATATGTCGACATCACCGAGCGCGCCCCGAAAGACAAGAAGATTCTCCAGATGCTGGTCGACGGCGAGCTAGACGCGGTGCTTGGCGAGAGCTCGGTCGATCCCAAGCTGAAGCCGCTATTCCCCGATCCGGCCGCGGAAGCCGCCAAATGGTATGCCCGGCGCGGCGTCGTGCCGGTCAATCATCTCGTGGTCATGACCGAGCAACTCGCCAAATCGCGTCCCGATATCGTCGTAGGCGTTTATGATCTGCTCAAGCGGAACAAGGAGCAGGTGGGACCTGCGGCCTTGCCGGATCTCATTCCATTTGGCATCGAAGCGAACAGGAAACCATTGGAACTGATCGTCGATTACGCGTTCCAGCAGGCGCTGATTCCGCGCCGCTACGCGGTCGAGGAGCTCTTTGACGAAACGACACGAGGGCTGAACTGATGGCGGATCCGAGGCGATGGCAGGTCGGGCTGGTTGGCTATGGCGAGGTCGGCAGGATCTTGGCCGAGGATTTGCGCCAGCAGGACATCAAGGTATCTGCCTACGACATCAAGCTCGGAGGCGAGCAGAGCGCTTCACTGGAGGAGCATGCCGCGAAATTCGGCGTGGTGCTCGCAGGCTCTCATGCCGAGCTGACCGCGAAGTCCGATTTCATCATCTCCGCGGTCACGGCCAGCCAGGCTGTTCCGGTGGCAAAAGCCTGCGCAGGCGCGATCAACCAAGGCACCTGGTTCCTGGACTTCAATTCGGCTTCACCGGGCGCCAAGCAGCGCGCTGCTGCACTGATCGATGGCGCTGCCGGTCGCTATGTCGAAGGCGCAGTGATGACTTCGGTGCCGCCGTATCGCATCAAGGTGCCGCTGCTGCTCGGCGGCGCGGGCGCGAGAGAACTCGAGCCGCTCCTGAATGCGATCGGATTCTTGGCGAAGGTTGCCAGCGACAAGCTCGGCGTGTCCTCCGCGGTGAAGATGTGCCGCAGCATCATGATCAAGGGCCTGGAAGCCATGGTCATCGAAAGCTTCACCACGGCGCGAGCCTATGGCGTGGAAGATGCCGTGCTGGCATCGCTTACGGAAACTTTCCCCGCGATCGACTGGGAGAAGCAGGGCGCCTATTTCTTCCAGCGTGTGATCGAGCACGGCCGCCGCCGCGCCGAGGAGGTACGGGAGGTCGCCGAAACCGTGCGCGAGGCGGGACTGACGCCCTGGTCCGCGCAGGGCACCGCCGAGCGGCAGGCCTGGGTGGCCGATCTCGCCGATGAAGGGCTGTTCGGCACCAAGGGCACCAGGGAGTTCGCCCGTAGCGCTGACTGGCGCACCGAGGCGGATCGGATCCTCGCGAAGATCAATCGCGCAAATAATCAGCTCAAGATCGTTCCACGGAGCTGAAAGCTCACGACCTGGTCGCGGGCGCGTTCGATCAGGTCAATCAGATTCCTGGACTTGAGGGCGAGTTGCTCCGTGGCCGGTTGCGTGCGGAATTCGGCCAGCACCGCGCGAACGCATTTGTCGGCGGCGTCGAGCGTCCAGAGCGTCCGGTTGACATCATCCTGCGTCCGGATCCCCGAAATATCGAGATCCGAAAGAACGTGGCCGATGCCGTCGAGCCGCTTCACCGCCGCGTCGGTGGGCGTTCCGGTCTGCTTGGAATGATGGTCGATGCTGCTGAATGCGCTGAACATATCGATACTTTCCCGATCGCACGCAAATGATCGGTCCGAGTCCTAGTTATGACCGGCGCGGCGGGCCTCGCAATGCGTGGAGTTACGGTCCGGGATTCTACCGAATTGAGTCAGCGGTAACATTGAACGGAAGCAGCCAGTAATCAGGGCCGTTTCCCGACAATCGTACCGCTGCGGACCGGCCTTGCCGTGGACGGAGCGACTCTGCGGTGTCGCGACATCAGCTCTGGGGGCGAAGCAGATTCGGCCGCTGCCGCTCAAATGTCTGTCGGCCAGCCTTGAAGCCCATCACCAAGTCAGGCAACTCCGCGATGACGAAGCGGCTGTCTTGCGTATCGAGCACGACGAGGTCGGCGGGGTTGCCGACCTTGATGCCGTAATCGCCAAGGTTCATCAGCCGCGCCGGCAGCTCAGTCACGAGATCGAGGCAGGTGTCGAAATCGCTCACGGCGGCGTGGGCGACGTTGGCATAGAAGTTTGCCATCCGCAGCAGCGAAGCGTCACCGAACGGCGTGAACGGATTGAGGACGTTGTTGGTGGCAACCGAGCACACCACTCCATTGTCGGCCAGCTTGTGGGCGAGCGTCAGCCCGCGCGGCGCATTGTGGGTGGCCTGCCGTCCCATCAAATAGAGATCGGTCGCGGGCAGCACGGTCACCGCAACGCCTGATGCCGCCAGCTGCGCGGTGGCCGCCTTCATCCGTTGCGGCCGCAGTGCCGAGAGCTTTGTGGCGTGGCCGATTGCGACGCGTCCCCCATACTTGCGCCGTTCGGTCTGGCGGCAGACCTCGTCGAGATGCCACCAAGAGGGATCGAGATCGAAATCGAGATGGAGATCGACATCGGCGTCGAACGTCTCGGCGAGATCGAAGATGCGTTCGAGATGGGCGTTCGGGTCGGTGTCCATATAGGGACAGCCGCCGATCACCTCGCCGCCATCGCGCAGCGCCTGGATGAGCAACTCCTCAGCTCCGGGGTCGTTGGTCAGGCCTTCCTGCGGGAAGACGCAGAGCGACAGGTCGATCGCCCAGGCATAGTCGCGCTTCAGCGCCTTAACCGCCTCGAAGCCGCGCAAGGCGATGCGCGGATCGATCTCGACATGAGTGCGCATGCGCGTCGTGCCGTGCACGATCGCGCGCTCGAGTACCCAGGCGCCGCGGGCATAGACGTCCTCGACGGTGAAATCGCGCTTCATCGCGGCCACGGCGCGGATAGCGTCCGAAACACTGCCGTGATCGTGCCCACAGCGGCCGAGCAGGCATGCTTTGTCGAGATGGATGTGGGTATCGACGAATCCGGGCAGGGCAAGGCGGCCGCCGATATCGACCTCGGGCGCGTCGCAGGCGAGCTTTGGCTCGATCGTGGCAATACGCCCGCCTTTCACGCCGATATCGACGGGCGCGGCGGATGATCGCAACAGCGCGTTACGAAAGATCAGGTCGAAGGCGGACTGGGTGATCATGGCTTCGTCGGATTTTGCTGTCAGAGCCTAGCGGAAGCTGCCGAGGCGGGCAGTACCGAATTGTGTGCAATTTTGGCGCTAAACTGTTCAAAAAATATGCATGCAGTTCAGGGCGCGAGCTGTAAGATGTCGACACCCCGGAGAACCCGCCATGTCCGCCTTTGCAAAAGCCGAACTGCCGATGACCGATGCCAAGATCGTCGAGGCCTATTTGACGGCCTCAATGAAACCCGACCCCGACGCCGCCGCGACCTATATGAAGCCGGGCACGGTGATCACATTCACCGGCGGACGTGAGTTCGATCATCCGCGCGGGCCGACAGCTTTCAACGCCAAGCGGTATCGCTGGGTGAAAAAGAAGATGGACCGCTTCGATGTCTGTCCCGGTGCGGACGAGACGATCGTCTACAGCGTTGGCACGCTCTATGGCGAGTGGATGGACGGCACGCCGTTCGAGGGCAATCGCTATGTCGATCGCTTCGTCGTCAAGAGCGGGCAGATCGTCAAGATGGACGTCTGGAACGACAGCGCCGAGCGCATTCTGGTCCAGCGCGGGATCGAGGCCTAACTCCTGCGCGCGATTTTCGGCAGCTTGACGACGCGGTCGCTCGCCACCTCGTCGGCATAGGGCGCGAGAATGTCGAGGAGGTCGCGGCCGCGCAGCGGGGCAGGGGCGACTAATGCCCGATTGGCTACGGAATCGAGGTGATGGTGCATCAATTCCATCACCTTGGCTTCGTCGCCTTTGGCGAGCGCAGCAATGATGGCGCGGTGCTCGTTGATCGCGCATTCCGTCGAATGCGGTCGGCTGTACAGCGACAGCGTCAGGCAGCAGCGATAGGCGACCTCGCTGACATAGCGCACCAGGATCGGGCTGTTCGTCATGTGCGCAAGCAGGATGTGAAATTCGGTGGCGAGCCGAATCGAGACCGCATCCGTGCCGCCGCGCGCCCGGTCCTCGGCATCGACATGCGCGTTCAGCTCGGCGATCTGGCTTTTGGTCAGCTTGCCCGCGAGCTGGCGGACCACGAGCCGCTCGAGCTGGATGCGGATGTCAAAGGCATCTCGCGCCTCCTGCCAGCTCGGCGTCGCCACCACCGCGATCCGGTTGCGGCGCAGCTCGACAAGGCCTTCGGCGGCAAGCTGTCCCAGCGCGTGGCGGGCAATGGTGCGGCTGACGCCAAAGCGCTCGCCAAGCGAATCCTCAGGCAGCTTTGCGCCGGGTTCGAGCGCCTGCTCGATGATCGCGCGCCGCAGTGCGCGGCAGATCACGCCGACCTTGTCAGATGATTCAGAAGTCTTGCTGGTGGGGCGCGCCGCCATTCGGCGAATCCTTCGGAGTGGGTCGCAGCCCTCTCCTTAGCACACCCTGCGCCGATCCAGCGTTTCAATTGCATGCAGTTTGGTGTCGCGATTGCCTAAATCGGAACCGCAATTTTGGTACGCTGTTCGGTAAGTTGCTTAATATTCTGCGGACGTCGGCGACTGGCATCTAGCTTGCATACACTTTGGGTGTGATGCGCATGCAACCCAACGCCAAATTTGACCGGCAGCCTCTTCCTGACGGCTTCGGTCTGGTCGCCATCCAGCTGTCCGAGACCGCCGTGACCTTCGGGCGCGGCGACCGGGCCGTGTCCGCGCTGTCGAAGACGACGCTCCGGATCGCCGACGGCGAGTTTGTCGCGCTGGTCGGCCCGTCGGGATGCGGCAAATCGACCATCTTACGTCTCGTCAGCGGCCTGGTGCAGCCGACCAGCGGCGTCGTCATTGTCGGCGGCCGCGAGGTGGCAGCGCGGGCGATGCGGGTCGGCATGGCTTTCCAGAATCCGACCATGCTTCCGTGGATGACGATCGAGCGAAACATCATGCTGCCGCTGAAGATCGTCGAGCCGTTCCGCTCCAATTTCCGCAAGCTGCGCAAGACCGAATTCCGCGACAAGGCCAACGCGCTGCTGGAGCAGGTTGGCCTCAAAGGCTTCGGCAATCGTTACCCCTGGCAGCTCTCCGGCGGCATGCTCCAGCGCGCCAATCTCTGCCGCGCACTGATCCACGAGCCGCGCATGCTGCTGCTGGATGAGCCCTTCGGCGCACTCGACCAGTTCACCCGCGAGGAGCTGTGGACGATCCTCCAGAATCTCTGGATGACGCGCAAGCCGACGGTACTGCTGGTCACGCACGATTTGCGTGAAGCCGGCTTTCTTGCGAGCCGCATCTGCGTGATGAGCGCGCGTCCCGGCCGCATCCTCGACGACAGCCGGGTCGAATTCGCGCGGCCGCGCAAGGTCGCCATGACCTTCGAGCCGGATTTCGTCGCGTTGAACCAGAAGCTGCGCGCTTTCATCGAGGATACGCGCAGTGCGGCTGAGCAGGGGGCAGGCTGATGTTCGGGATCGATGTCAGGCAGAAGGCGTGGTCGGCGGGACTGATCGTGCTGTTCTTCGTCGCCTGGGAGCTGTTCTGCCTGATGACCGGCATGTCCGACCTGGTGCTGCCGCGGCCCTCGCAGGTGTTCGTGACCCTGTTTCAGCGTTTCCCGGTGCTGTGGCCGCACATTGTGCAGACGCTGGCCACCACCATGTTCGGCTTCGTCCTCGGCGTTGCGCTCGGTGTCGCCCTCGGCGCCGTCATCGGCGTCTCCAAGACGGCCTATGACACCTGCTATCCGCTCCTGATCGGCTTCTCCTCGATCCCCAAGGTCGCGGTGGTGCCAATCTTCGTGCTGTGGTTCGGCTCCGGCACGGTGCCCGCGGTGCTGACCGCGCTGTCGATCTGCTTCTTCCCGATCGTTGTCAACATTGCCACGGGCCTGGCAACCACCGAGCCCGAGCTCGAGGACGTCCTGAAGGCGCTCGGCGCCAGCAAGTTCGACATTCTCTGGAACGTCGGTCTGCCCCGGACCATGCCGTTCTTCTTCGCATCGTTGAAAGTCGCGATCTCCTACGCCTTCGTCGGCGCGGTTCTGTCGGAGACGGTCGCCTCCAACCGCGGCATTGGCAACGTCATGATGACCGCGTCCTCCAATTTCAACGTGCCGCTGGTGTTCGCCGGGCTGTTCGTGCTCGCCGGGCTCGGCGTCGCGCTCTACGCCGTGTTCTCGCTGATTGAAGGGCGGGTCACCGGCTGGGCCACGCGCAAGAACGACGTGATCGCCACCTGATTTTCAAATCGTCACGCAACGGAGCTTGAGGAGATCTCGATGTTGAGAAACGTAATCGTCGCGCTGCTGGGATTGGCCCTATCCGCTGGCGTCGCCACGGCCGAAGACACCACGATCAAGTTCACGCTGGGCTGGAAGACGCAAGGCAGCGATGCCGCGTTCTTCTACGCCAAGGACAACGGTTACTTCAAAGAGGAAGGCCTCAACGTCGTCATCGACCAGGGCGAGGGCTCCGGTGCCACCGTCACGCGTGTCATGTCGGGCGCTTATGACGCCGGCTTCGGCGACGTCAACGCCATTATCCAGAACGCCTCGACCAAGCCGCAGGAGGCGCCGATCATGGTCTACATGATGTGGAACCAGCCGCCGTTCGCGATCGCCGCCAAGAAATCAAGCGGCATCAACACCATCAAGGATTTCGAGGGCCGCACGCTCGGAGGCGCGCAGGGCACGCCGACGACGCGGCTGATACCGGTATTCACCCGCAAGAACGGGCTCGATGGCGAGAAGATCAAGATTTCCAATATGGCGCCGAACCTCCAGGAGCCGATGCTGATCAAGGGCGACATCGACGCAGCGCTCGTCTTCAATATCACCAGCTACTTCAACCTCGTGCTCAACCGCCAGGACCCGGACAAGGATTTCAAGTGGTTCTCCTTCGGTGAGTACGGCCTCGATCTCTATTCCAACGGCGTGATGGTGTCGCGCAAGCTGATCGCCTCGAATCCGAAGGCTGTCGCGAGCCTCGTGCGAGCCATCAACAAAGGCGCGATCGCGGTGGCCAAGGACCAGAACGGCGGCATGAAGGCGGCGCTCAACTACGACAATCTCATCAATGCGGATGTCGAGAAGCGCCGGCTGCAATATTCGTTCGAGAAGCTGATCGTGTCGCCCGAGATGAAGGAAATCGGCATCGGCGACATCAAGGATGACCGCATGACGCGCGCCATCGCCATCGTGGTCGAGGGTTATCAACTCGCCCGCGCGCCGACGCCGGCAGAGGTGTTCTCACGCGAATTCCTGCCGCCGCGCGCGGAGCGGGAGTTGGTGTATACGGCCAACTGATCCTTGGAGAGACGGTGATAGCCGCGGAAATCTCGGCGTCCAGCCTGTTTCGTGGTCCTGACCGCGGCGTTGGCGACAATGTCGTGCTCCGGCACGACGGTGGGACGATCACGGATGTCTCGGAAGGAGCGGGGACCGCCAGGGGCCGGCGCTCCTTCGTCATTCCCGCCTTCGTCAACGCCCACGACCACGCCCGCGCCACTGCGTCATTCTTCGGCGCCGTCGGCATGCCTCTGGAAAGCTGGATCCTGCGGACTGCACTCGGCACGCCGGTCGATCCATATTTGACCGCGGCGTCCGCACTGGCTCGGTCGGCCAACGCGGGTTGCGCGGCCGTGATGGTGCATTACACCCGTCCGAGCGGGATGATGCCCCTGCTGGACGAAGCCAAGGCGATTGCAAGAGCAGCATCAGACGTCGGCGTCCGCATGGCTTTTGCAATGGCGGTGCGCGACCAGAACCCGATCGTCTATGGCGATACCGAACCGGTGCTCTCGGGTCTCTC
The DNA here is from genome assembly GCF_023073735.1 of Bradyrhizobium sp. 160. Classification (NCBI taxonomy): domain Bacteria; kingdom Pseudomonadati; phylum Pseudomonadota; class Alphaproteobacteria; order Hyphomicrobiales; family Nitrobacteraceae; genus Bradyrhizobium; species Bradyrhizobium sp. 160. The sequence goes on along the minus strand of NZ_JADPKD010000047.1, from coordinate 220,774 downwards.
CAAGGAAGGTCGCAAGACCGTCGAAGATCTCTTCGTCCGCGCACCAATGTCACCGCGGGCCTATATCGAGCTGACCGAAGCGATTGCCGCTGCCATCGCCGGCCCGATGGTGGACGTCCAGCTCGGGCCCGCCGGCGTGCAATGGTGCTCGAAGCCGCTGCTGGAGGCGGTGGCGGAAAATTCGGCGCGGACCGGCCGTCGCATCCATATGCATCTCCTGGAAACCGTGTACCAGCGCGCCTGGGTTGATCAGCACTTCCCGGATATGGTGTGCTGGCTGCGCGACGTTGGCTTTCTCTCGGAACGGCTGACTCTGGCGCACTGCATCTACGCCCGGCCGGATGAGCTGGAGATGATCGCGGCGTCCGGCGCGCGCATCGTCACCAATTTCAGCTCGAACATGCATCTGCGCTCGGGGCTTGCGCCGATTGCCGCCGCCCATAAATGCGGCTGCGCCATTGCGGTCGGCATCGACGGGCTGGCGCTGGACGAGGATGATGATATCCTGCGTGAGATGCGGCTGGTGCAGATGGTTCATGGCGGCCTCGGATTCAAGCAGACTTGGACACCGGCCGAGATGTTTGCTCTCGCCATTCGCAACGGCCGCCGTGCGACCGGCGCGCCCGGAAGTGGCGAGTTGGCCACCGGCAATCCCGCCGACTACGTCGTGATTGATCTCGACCGGCTCGATCGTGACCAGATCATGCCCGTCGATCCCATGGTACTGCTGTTTGCACGAGGCAACGCGTCGCTCGTCAATGAGGTCGTCGTCGCCGGCAGGACAATCGTGAGGGATGGCGCCTGCGCCGGCGTCGATCTGCCGGTGATCGAAGAGGAACTGCGGGGCATGTACCGCGCCAATCTCGGAAAGTTCGCGAACTTCCAGCGGACGTGGCTGCCGTTGTCGGAGCGACTGTCCGGCTGGTTCGAGCAGCAGCTCACCTGCGGATAGAGGGGCATGACGCCTCCCTGGCGCTGCGGTACATCGAAAAGCGCGATAGCTGGTAGGCGGCACCCGATCTGGTGATCGTTCCAGCTCTGGGCTATCACCTTGTATGATTGCGCGCCGGCGCAGTTGATGATCCCTTGAGGAGCCCCCGATGCGTCTACCGACTATTCTCCTGGCCGTCACATGTGTTGCAGCCGCAGCTTCAGCCGAAGACCTGTCGGGCACGCTCCAGAAGATCAAGGAGACGAAGAAGATCACGCTGGGCTATCAGGAGGCCTCGGTCCCGTTCAGCTATCTCGACGGCAACCAGAAGCCGGTCGGCTTTGCCATGGATATCTGTCTCAGGATCGTCGACGCCGCGAAACGGCAGCTCGGCATGCCCGACATCGCCGTCGACACTCTCGCGGTGACGTCGTCGAATCGGATTCCGCTGATGGTCAACGGCACGCTCGATCTGCATTGTTCGGCGACCACCAACAATGCCGATCGCCAGAAACAGGTCGCCTTCACCAACACGCATTTCCTCAGCGCAACGCGGTTCGCGGCGAAGAAGGCCGCGAAGATCAACACGATCGACGATCTGAAGGGCAAGGCCGTCACCGCAGTGGCCGGATCGGTCAACCTGACGCAGCTCGCCAAGGTCAATACCGAGCGCAATCTCGGCATCAACGTGATGCCGGCGAAGGACCAGGCCGAGGCCTTCCTGCTGCTGGAGACTGACCGCGCCCAGGCCTACGCACTCGATGACGTCCAGCTCGCGGTTGCGATCGCGCGGTCGAAGGAGCCGCAGCTCTACATGATCAGCGAGGAGGCGTTCTCGAAACCGGAGCCTTACGGCATCATGCTGCGGCGGGAGGATGCGCCGTTCAAGGCACTCGCCGATCGCGCCACCGCGGAGCTTTATGCAAGCCCCGAGATCGAGGTGCTCTACAAGAAATGGCTGCAATCGCCAACGCCACCGAACGGACTCAACTACAACGTTCCGATGTCACCGGCCTTGCGCAACGCCTTCAACAAGCCGAGCTCGAGCGCCGATCCTGATGTTTACGTGGTGAACTGAGGCGAGGGCGGCTTTCGCCTCTCCTGTAAGGAGAGGTGAAGACAGTGCGCCGGGCTGAGGATCAGCGCGCCGCTCGCCAGCGAGCGCTGATATTCGCGACGTTCCGCGACGGTGGAGGTATTGGACTAACGCAGCGAGCAGATGGATCACGCTTGGCTTGGGGAAAACCAGCAACAAGCGTTTCAATGCCAAATCGTAGGGCTAATCCTGATTGGCGTATGTGAGTCGGAGAAGCTGTATGGGCGTTTGGTTTTTAGTCCTAGCAGCCTGCGTCGTCGGCACGTTGCTCCTTTTGGCATTCTGCCGATAGGGCCGACAGCGGATGCACTTGTTGCTGCGAGGCATCAGCGAGCCGCTGAATAGCGGTTCCAGGCCGATGGCTTTTGACTGTGCATGGATGAGCGCGTTCACTTCCGGGATTGGAGGCGGACGTGAGTTGGTTGTTTGCGTTTCTCATTGCCGCGAGCGCAGTCGTTCTGATCGCTCATGCGATTGATGCGATGCGTTCCTGAAATTCGCGGCGGTTCGGGTCGCTAGCTCTGCAAGCGACCAGTGTCAATTCGAGGAACTTGACCTGCAGGTCAAGGTTGTCACAGCAGGAGGAATACGATCATGCTTGCGTTCTATCTGCCGATCATAATCTTCGGAGCGATACTCGAAGGAATTTCGAAGCAGCGCGCATCTGCATCCATCCAGGAACCGTCAAGCGTCGATTAGACTGCGATCCCCATGCTTAGACCCTCGGTGCGCGCCGGCGGCTTCAGCTCCTCGACGACGGGATAGACCTTCCACGGTCCAAGTTCTTCGGCCTCGCGATAGAAGCGCTCCTCATTCGGTAGATGTGCCGGTCCATGAAGCTCTCGAGCTTGCGCTTGAGCTCGACGACTTTTGGCGACATCGGGTGGAGCATCTTTCGTCTCCTTGATCGGTGGACATCGGCTGGATCAGCCGATTTCCAGCTAATCGGGCCCCGGAAGCTTCGGGAAAGACGCGGTCGGCAACGTCTGGTACCAGAACGCGACCGAGGCGATGTCGTCCTGCAATCAGGTATTTCGCCTCCGTGACGCCCGGCAGCCCGCCGAGCGACACCCCGATATATCGTCCGAGGATTGACCAAAAGGTGAAGGCCGCGCACGGAACGAACCCAGGCCTGATCGCGCTTCAAGCGACGCGGTATTCCCTGAACTTTTCGCGCAGCGCGGATTTGAGCACCTTGCCGGTGCCGGTCATCGGGAATTCGTCCAAAAATTCGACTGCGTCCGGCAGCCACCAGCTCGCAATCTTCGGGCGCATGTGGTCGAGCAGGGCCTTGCCGTCGACGTTCGCGCCCTTCTTGCGAACGACGAGGAGCAGGGGGCGCTCCTGCCACTTCTCGTGCGATATCGCGACCACGGCGGCCTGAAGCACATCGGGATGAGACAAGGCGACGTCCTCGAGCTGGATTGAGGAGATCCATTCGCCGCCGGACTTGATCACGTCCTTGGAGCGATCGGTCAACGTGACATGGCCTTGACTGTCGATCACCGCCATGTCGCCGGTGATCAGCCAGCCGTCGCGGTCGAGGCCTTCGTCGAGCTTCATGTAGCCGGAGGCGACCCAGGGGCCGCGGGCGCGCAGATGGCCGACGGTCTTGCCGTCGCGCGGCAATTCATTTCCGGCATCATCGACGATGCGCAAGGCGGTGCCGAAGCAGGCGCGGCCGGACACCTGGCGCCGGTCGAACTTCTCCTTCTCGCTGAGGTGCTCCGAGCCCGGCCGCAGGCCCGGCATCGAGCAGCCCAGGGCCTCGGTCATGCCCCAGGCCTGAACGTAGTCGATATTGTAGTCGTGCTTGAGCTTCTCGACCATCGCGCGCGGCGGCGCCGAACCCGACGACAACGTTGCGCGCAGCGCCGAGAATTTGTTGCCGGTGCGCCCGAGCCAGTCGAGCAGGATTAGCCAGAAGCTCGGCACGCCGGCCGACAGCGTCACTTTCTCGCCTTCGAGCAACTCATAGAGCTTGTCGGGCTCGTAGTTGCGGCCGGGCAGCACCAGCTTGGAGCCGGTATAGGGCGCGGTGAACGGCATGTTCCAGCCATTGCCGTGAAACAGCGGCGCCATCGGCATCATCACCTCGCGCACGCCTTCGACATGGCCCGGCAGAAAGTCGAAACTGCAGCAGGTCATGGTCTGCAAGATCGCGGCGCGGTGCGAATAGATCACGCCTTTGGGATTGCCGGTCGTGCCCGACGTGTAGCAGATGGTGGAGGCGGACTTTTCGTCGAACTCGGGCCAGGCGAAGCCGGCTTCGTTTTCCTTGTCCAGAAGCTCTTCATAGCAATTGAGGTTCGGCAGCTTCGTCTCCGGCATCCGTTCGCGCGAGGACATCACGACGTAGGCCTCGATCGTCGAGAGTTGCGGCGCAATCGCCTCGACGATCGGCAGCGTGGCACGGTCGATGAACAGCAGGCGGTCTTCGGCGTGATTGATGATGTAGACGAGCTGTTCCGGAAACAGCCGTGGGTTGACGGTGTGCAGCACATAGCCCATGCCCGGCGCGGCATAGAACATCTCGAAATGGCGGTGCGTGTTCCAGGCCAGCGTGCCGACGCGGTCGCCCTTCTTCATGCCGAGCCGCTTCAAGCCCAGTGCCATGCGCTTGATGCGCGGATGGGCATCAGCATAGGTGTAACGATGGATGTCGCCTTCGATCTCGCGCGCGACGATCTCGGCCTCGCCGTGGTAGTCGGCGGCATACTGGATCAGGCCGCTGATCAGGAGCGGCATGTCCATCATCAACCCCTGCATGGTCTCCTCCTCCACAGCCACGTCGTTGCATGGCCTACGCGTGTGATTGCGCGCGAGGTTAACGGAACGCCGCGCGACGTTCACGCAGAAAAGAACGCGCGTGATTGCATGCCGCACTTTTTCAGGGCTAACTTCAAGCGAACGGCCGGCGAAGTGGTGTTTGCCGTGGAGGAGACGAATGTCAGCGGAAAAACACAAGACCGGTGCAGCGGAGGAATCTAGCGTCGATATCTCCGCCCTCCGTGCGCGCTATCGCGACGAGCGCGACCGTCGTTTGCGCAGCGAAGGCAAGGCACAATATGTCGAGGTGACCGGCGATTTCGCTCGCTATCTCGACGATCCCTGGGCCGATCCCTGCCTCGCACGCGCACCTGTCAGCGAAGCGACCGAAGTTCTCGTCGTCGGTGGCGGCTTCGGCGGCCTCTTGTGCGGTGCGCGCCTTCGCGAGGCCGGCGTTGACGATTTCCGGATCGTGGAAAAGGCCGCCGATTTCGGCGGCACCTGGTACTGGAATCGCTACCCCGGAGCTGCTTGCGATACCGAAAGCTACATCTACCTGCCGCTCCTGGAGGAGACCGGCTACATGCCGGTGCGCAAATACGCGCGCGCTCCGGAGATCTACGAGCACTCCCGCCGTATCGGTCGTCATTTTGATCTCTACGCGCGTGCGCTGTTTCAGACGATCATCTCACGGATGGAATGGCAGGAGCAGGAGGCGCGCTGGTTGGTCGAGACTGATCGTGGCGATCGCATCTGCGCGCGCTTCGTCATTCTCGCCGGCGGTCCGCTGAGCCGGCCGAAGCTGCCCGGCATTCCCGGCATCGAGACGTTCAAAGGCCACAGCTTTCACACCAGCCGCTGGGACTACGCGTATACTGGCGGCACTGCAGAGGGCGATCTCACCGGCCTTGCCGACAAGCGCGTCGGGATCATCGGCACCGGCGCAACCGCCGTGCAATGCGTGCCGCATCTCGGGCGCTCGGCAAAGGCGCTTTACGTTTTCCAGCGCACACCGTCCGCGATCGGCGTTCGCGATGACCGTCCGACGGATCAAGCCTGGGCGCAAAGCCTCAAGCCCGGTTGGCAGCGCGAGCGCATGGACAATTTCACCGCGGTCATCTCCGGCGAACCGGTCGAGCGGGATCTGGTGCAGGATGGTTGGACCGGGCTGCTCGGCGAGATCCTGCTGGCGCCGCGCCGCCAGCCCCAGCCGGTGACCTCGCTGGAAGAGGCACTCAGGGTGATCGAGCAGGCCGACTACCGCAAGATGGAGGAGATCCGCGCCCGCGTCGATACGATCGTGCAGGATGAGGCGGCCGCGGCGGCGCTCAAACCCTGGTACAAGGCGTTCTGCAAGCGGCCGTGCTTCCACGACGAATATCTCGACACCTTCAATCGTCCCAACGTGCATCTCGTCGACACCAAAGGGCAGGGCGTCGAGTGCATCACCGAGAATGCGGTCGTGGTCGACGGTAAGGCCTATGAGCTCGATTGCCTGATCTATGCCAGCGGCTTCGAAGTCGGCACTGATTACGCCCGCCGCATGGGTTTTGAGGTCTATGGCCGCGATGGCGTCAGCCTGTCCGAGCGCTGGCGCGACGGCGTCAAGACGCTGCACGGCTTCTATAGCCGCGGCTTCCCGAATTGTTTCCTGATCGTCACGGTGCAGGCCGGTCAGAGCGCCAATTTTCCGCACATCATCGACGAGCAGTCGCAGCACATTGCCTATGTGATCGCAGAAGTGCGCAGGCGCAAAGCGCGAACCCTGGAGCCGACGCTCGCCGCCGAGAAGGCCTGGGTCGACGAAGTCGTCAAGGCTGCGCTCGGCCGGCAGACCTATCTCGCCGAATGCACGCCCGGCTACTACAACAATGAAGGCGTGTTCGATCCGATCGCGGCAAGAAACAGCCAATATTGGCGCGGGCCGATGGCATTCCTGCGGCTGCTCGACACATGGCGGAAGGAGGGTAATCTGGCCGGGCTGGACTTGTCCTATGATCGCGCCATGGAGTCGGCGCCTCCGAGTGGGTAAGATTGCGCCGCAGATCGGTACAGGACGGGAGATAGCGGATATGATCAGGGGCAGGGCTGTTGCGGGGGCGGCTTTTGGCGCGATGGTGCTGCTTGGTTGCCTGGCACCTGCGGTCAAGGCCGCGCAATGCGGCAGCTCGCCGGCGGGCTTCGAGGCCTGGAAGCGCGAGTTCAGTCAGGAGGCGCAGGGCAAAGGCATCGGCCCCACCGCGCTTTCGGCCTTAATGCAGACCAATTATGCCAGCGCCACCATCGCGGCCGATCGCGGCCAGCGCAGTTTTTCCCTGACGCTCGACCAGTTCCTTGCCAAGCGCGGCGCCGCCGCCATCGTTGCCAAAGGCAGGCAGCTCAAGCAGTCGCAGGCCGCCTTGTTCGCCTCGATCCAGCAGCGCTACGGGGTGCCGCCCGGGCCGCTGATCGCGATATGGGGCATGGAGACCGGTTTCGGCAGCCAGCGCGGCAACCAGAACATGCTGTCGTCGATCGCGACCCTCGCCTATGACTGCCGCCGTCCCGAATTCTTCACCGATCAGCTCTATGCCGCCTTGAAGCTGATCGACCGCGGCACGCTCTCGGGATCGACCCGGGGCTCCATGCATGGCGAGGTCGGCCAGACCCAGTTCATGCCCAAGAACATCCTGGCCTATGGCACCGGCAATCTAGAGGTGGCTGCCAACGCACTGAATTCGACGGCGAATTTCCTCAAAGCCCATGGTTGGCGCGCAGGAGCCCGTTACCAGCCGGGCGAGCCGAACTTCGCCGCCATCCAAGCCTGGAATGCTGCCGGCGTCTATCAGAAAGCGATCGCGCTGATGGGCCGGCAGATCGATGAGGGAGGAGGGGCGGCAGCATTGCGCTAAGCCGTTCAGCAAGGCGTGATGCGTCGATGCGAGAAAGTTGTTGCCATCAGGAACTGAGGGCACGAGGTTTGCTTTGATCAGGTTCAGGGGTGGGCATGAGGAGACTCAATATGGCAACCCAGATCGTGATGGACCAGACCGGCGATACACGCCACGAGTTTGATCCTGGCAATGCCGAAGCGCTGGCGCGAGCCGAACGGCGCTTTCGGGAGCTGACCGGAGCCGGCTTCACTGCGGCGCTGCGAACCGGGCCCGGCGAGGTCACCCGAATCAGATCGTTCGACCCGACCGCGGAAGAAACGCTATTCTATCCGCGCCTGGTTGGCGGTTGATCTGAGCTGCTCATGATTGCGGCAGTTTGGCTCCGCGCGCCGGCGCGTGCGCGTCTGCATGCGCTGCGTGAACTCTATCGGCGCTTCTTCGGCGAGAACACGCCGGATGCCCGTGGCCGCCGGCTGCTCTCCGAATGGCTGTCGCCCGCACAACGGGCGCAATTCGAGGAGCACCGGTATTTCGACGTCGTCGGCTGCGACACCGGCAAGATCTATCGCATTCATTACGGCACTGCCGCCAACGTCCACGAAATCGACGGTGAAGGCCGAGCGACCATGGGATGGTGCTTCGTTCCGTCAGGCTTCCTCGTCCCCGGCGACGTGATGCTGGCGCAGAAGATCGCCCTTGAGACCGACGAAAGGGGAGCGCTTGCGCTCGCCAATCGGTTTCCGCCGGCAACGCATTCGGAGCACTTCTACCGGCGCCCATTCTAGCGCCGGAAGGACATGGATGCGCCTGATGCTCACCTCGCCCCAACGCGGCGAGGTGAAGTAAGCTTGACGACGTCGGTCAGGAGTGCGTGGTGCGGTAGGCATCCAGCGCATGCGCAGCAAAGACGCCAACACTGCAAAGGGCAAGCAGGGCAGAGATCAGCTCGATCATAGCACGTCCTCCCCCAGCGGCTGGGCGACGAGATTCTGGCAGCATGAATATTCGTAGATCAGGTCGAAGAGGAATTGCATGGTGGCCGTCCTTGTATTTATTTTGACAACCACTTAACCGGCCATCTGTTTCAGGCGTGTTTCGTCGCATCGGGAAAGGGGTTTCGCCGGAACCCCGGGGCCGGTTTGTGCGCTGCGGTCCCGCTATTGCTCAAGCCTTTGGGCCGCGACTTCGCAGGCGGTGCATCGGATTGCGAGGCAAAATCATGGCGCAGGTCGAATGGTTCGACGATCTCTCCGTCGGAATGCGGTTCAGATCCCCCGAGGTCGAGGTCACCGAGGCCGACATCAAGCGGTTCGCTGCCGAATTTGATCCGCAGCCGATGCATCTCGACCACGAGGCCGCCAAGGAGACCCTGTTCAGGGGGCTCGCTGCCTCGGGATGGCACACCGCCGCAATTGCCATGAATCTTGCGATCCAGACCCGACCCTTTGGCCCGCATCCGCTCATCGGCGCGGGCGTCGATGGCCTGCGCTGGACGATGCCGGTGCGGCCCAACGACCGCCTCCATCTGATCGGGGAGGTCATGAGCCTGACGCCTTCGAAGTCGAAGCCGCAGGGCATCGCGTTGGTGAAGTGGACGATGTTCAATCAGAACGATGAGGAGGTTTACACCTTCACCCCGATCGCGATCGTGCCGCGGCGGAGCTGAGGTCGCCGGCGTCACCATTGACCCACGCCGCGCCGGAGATGCTTGCGGGCGGCCGGCAAGGTGGTCACCTCGGCCCCGGGGAAGGTCTTCGTCGATTTCGCGATCAGCCTGCCGGCTTGGTTCGAGGGATCGCGTCCACCGCGTCAACGAGACGGTCTTTCGCAAGACCGTGCTCGTTCTGTTGCTGGTATCAGGATTTCGTTGATCTAGTGCCCTAAACCCTGAACCGGCGCCGCGCTGGTGTCGCTGCCGTGATGCGTCAGCGGCTTCATGCCGGTGACGGTGCGCAGCAGCACATAGAACACCGGCGTCAAGAACAGGCCGAACACGGTGACGCCGATCATGCCGGAGAACACGGCAACGCCCATGGCGCGCCGCATCTCCGAGCCCGCGCCGGTGGAGAGCACCAGCGGCAGCACGCCCATGATGAACGCCATCGACGTCATCAGGATCGGGCGCAGCCGTAGCCGGCTCGCTTCGATCGCGGCGCGGATCGGCGTGCGGCCTGCGAACTCGAGCTCGCGCGCGAATTCGACGATCAGGATCGCGTTCTTGGCCGAGAGTCCCACGAGGACGATCAGGCCGATCTGGGTGAAGACGTTGTTGTCGCCCTTCGAAACCCAGACCCCGAACATCGCGGCCAGCAGGCCCATCGGCACGATCATGATGATCGAGAGCGGCAAGGTCAGGCTCTCATAGAGTGCGGCCAGCACCAGGAACACCAGCAGGATGGCCAGCGGAAACACCCAGATGCCGGAATTGCCGGCGATGAACTCCTGATAAGTCAGATCGGTCCATTCGAAGGCAAAGCCCGGCGGCAGCACCTCCGCGGCGATCCTCGTCGCCGCCTCCTGCGCCTGGCCGGAGGAGAAGCCGGGAGCGGCGGCCGCATTGATGTCGGAGGACAGGAAGCCGTTGTAGCGGATCGCGCGCTCCGGCCCCGCGCTCTGGCGGATCGTGAGCAGCGCCGACAACGGCACCATGTCGCCCGAGGACGAGCGCACCTTCAACTGCCTGATGTCGTCGGCGCGAGCGCGGAACGGCGCGTCAGCCTGCACGCGGACGGAATAAGTGCGGCCGAACTTGTTGAAGTCGTTGACGTAGTAGGAACCGAGGTAAATCTGAAGCGTGTTGAACACCTCCGTCACGGGCACGCCCAATTGGAGCGCCTTGGTGCGGTCGATGTCGGCGAACAGCTGGGGCACGTTGACCTGGAAGCTCGAGAACACGCCGGCGATCTCCGGGGCCTTCTGCATCGCCGCCATGAACGCCTTGGTCGCCTCGTTCAGCGCCTCATAGCCGAGACCGGCACGGTCCTCGATCTGGAGCTTGAAGCCGCCGATGGTGCCGAGACCATTGACCGGCGGCGGCGGGAACATGGCGATAAAGGCTTCCTGAATCCCCGCATATTTCTTGTTCAGCTCGGCCGCGATGGCGGGGCCGCTGAGCGAAGGGTCCTTGCGCTCGTCGAACGGCTTGAGGGTCGAGAACACGATGCCGGCGTTGGAGGAGTTGGTGAAGCCGGAGATCGACAGGCCCGGGAAGGCGACCGAGCTCTCGACACCGGGCTGGGTCAGCGCGATGTCACTCATCTTGCGGATCACCTCTTCGGTGCGGTCGAGGGTGGCGCCATCGGGCAGGCGGGCGAAGCCGACCAGATATTGCTTGTCCTGGCCCGGCACGAAGCCGCTCGGCACCTGCTGAAACAAGAGGGCGGTGAGGCCGACCAGGACCACGTAGAGGCCCATCACCGCGGCCTTGCCCGAGATCACTCTGGTGACGCTGCCGCTGTAATTCTCCGAGGAGCGCGTAAAAGCCTTGTTGAAGCCGCGGAAGAACCAGCCGAGCGTCTTTTCGAGGATTAGCGTCAGCTTGTCTTTCGGTTCGTTATGGCCTTTCAGCAGCAGCGCCGATAAGGCCGGGGACAGTGTCAGCGAGTTGACCGCGGAGATCACGGTCGAGATCGCGATCGTCAACGCGAACTGCTTGTAGAACTGCCCGGTCAGGCCGGAGATGAAGGCGAGCGGCACGAACACCGCGACCAACACCAGCGCGATCGCGATGATCGGGCCGGAGACCTCACGCATCGCCTGATAGGTGGCATCGCGCGGCGACAGCCCGGCCTCGATATTGCGCTCGACGTTCTCGACCACGACGATGGCGTCGTCGACGACGATGCCGATCGCGAGCACCAGGCCAAACAGGCTGAGCGCGTTGATGGAGAAGCCGAACACGTGCATCACTGCGAAGGTGCCGACGATCGACACCGGCACGGCCAGAAGCGGGATGATCGAGGCGCGCCAAGTCTGGAGGAACAGGATCACGACCAGCACCACCAGCGCAATGGCCTCCAGCAGCGTGTGGATGACGGCCTCGATCGACGAGCGCACGAACTGGGTCGGGTCGTAGACGATCTGATAGGACACGCCCTCGGGCATGTTCTTCTTGATCTCGGCCATGGTGGCGCGGACGTGATCGGAGATCTCAAGCGCGTTGGAGCCCGGCGCCTGGAAGATCGGGATCGCGACCGCCTGCTTGTTGTCGAGCAGGGAGCGCAGGCCGTATTCGGACGCGCCAAGCTCGATGCGAGCGACGTCGCGTAAGCGCACCACTTCACCACGCGCGCCAGTCTTGACCACGATGTCGCCGAACTGCTCTTCGTTCGCGAGCCGCCCTTCGGCATTGACGGAGAGCTGGAGATCGATGCCCTTGACGTTCGGGGAGGAGCCGACGACGCCGGCCGCGGCCTCGACGTTCTGCGCCTGGATCGCCCTCACGATGTCGCTCGCAGTCAGGCCATGCTCGGCGGCCTTCTGCGGATCGACCCAGACCCGCATCGAATAATCGCCGGCACCATAGAGCTGCACGTCGCCAACGCCGTCAATCCGCGCAAGCCGGTCCTTGACGTTGAGCACCGCGTAATTGCGCAAATACGTCATGTCGTAACGGCCGTTCGGCGACAACAGGTGCACGACCATGGTGAGATCGGGCGACGACTTCTTGGTGATGATGCCGAGCTGGCGCACGACGGCGGGCAGGCGCGGTTCGGCCTGCTGCACGCGGTTCTGCACCAACTGGGTCGCCTTGTCGGGGTCGGTGCCGAGGCGGAACGTCACCGTCAGCGTCATCGCGCCGTCAGTGGTCGCCTGGCTCGACATGTAGAGCATGTTCTCGACGCCATTGATCTGCTCCTCGATCGGCGTCGCCACCGTCTCCGCGATCACCTTGGGGTTGGCGCCGGGATAGGTTGCGCGCACCACGACGGAAGGGGGCACGACATCGGGATATTCCGAGATCGGCATCGCGAACAGCGAGATCAGGCCGGCAAGGAAGATCAGGACCGACAATACGCCGGCAAAAATAGGACGATCGATGAAGAATTTCGAGAGATTCATGGCTTTGCCCCTGGGCAATGTCTTGGTCGTATCCACATAGCTCAGCCGTCATTCCGGGGCGCGGGCGAAGCCAGCGAACCCGGAATCCAGAGGTGAAGTGGTCGGAGTTCGTAACTGCTGGATCCCGGTTCGCGCTACGCGCGCCCCGGGATGACGGAAAGTATTAGCGTTGCACCACGTCCTGGTTGCTGTGGTTGGATGCCTGCTGCGGCCCTCGCGCGCCCATCGTCGCCACCTCCGTCTTGAGCAGGGCGCCGGGACGCACGCGCTGCAAGCCATTGACCACGACGCGGTCGCCGGACTTCAGGCCCGAGGTGACGACGCGCAGCCCATCGACGGCGCCGCCGAGCGTGACCGGCCGGTAGACCGCGCGGCTGTCATCACCGACCGCCATCACGAACTTCTTGTCCTGGTCGGTGCCGATCGCGCGCTCGTCGATCATAACCAGCGTCTGCTGCTTCGGTTGCCCCATGCGCACCCGGGCAAACTGGCCGGGGATGAGACGGCCGTCCTCGTTGGGGAAAACCGCGCGGACCCGGATGGTGCCGCTCTGACCGTTGACCTGGTTGTCGATCAGCTGGATGTGGCCCTTCGCCGAAAGGCCGCCGGAGGTCGTCATCTCCACCGGGATCTGGTCGAGCTTGCCGCGTTGGCCGGAGCCGTCTGCAATGGAATTCAGCGCGCGCAGCACCACCTCTTCGTCCGCGTCGAACGAGGCGTAGATGGGATTGACCGAGACCAGCGAGGTCAGCACGGGAGAGGCGGTGCCGGCGGCGACAAGATTGCCGACCGTGACCTCGATCTTGCCGACGCGGCCGTCCACAGGCGCGCGCACCTCGGTGTAGCCGAGATTGAGCTTTGCGGTCTGCAGCGTTGCCTCGGCCGCCTTCACGTTGGCGATCGCTTCACGACTGGCATTCTCGCGCTGGTCGTAGTCGCGCCGCGTCACCACGGCGTTGCCGACCAGCTGCGCGCCGCGCTCGAGCTCGCTCTGGGTGAAGACAACGCGCGCCTTGGCGGCTTCGAGCTGGGCGTTGGCCTTGTCGACCTCTGCCGCGTAAGGCGCCGGATCAATCTTGAACAGCACGTCGCCGGCCTTCACCAACGCACCTTCCGTGAAATTGGTCGACAGGATCGCCCCCGCGACGCGGGGGCGCAGCTCGACACGGTGGATGGCCTCCAGCCGGCCGGAGAAATCGTCCCACAGCACAGTCTGCCGCGGCTCGATCATCGCGACGGTGACGGGAACGGCTTGTTCGGCCGCGGCCGCGGCCGCGGGTGCGGTCGCTTGCGCCGCGTGAAAGTAGCGGCCGGTCGCGATCGAGCCGGCGACGGCGAGGGCGCCTACGATGGCGACTCCACCGAGGAGGCGGCGGAAACGGCCGGCGCGGGCGGTATTTTGGGAGGGATGCATTTGCGCGCTCCAGATATGTAGTGTTCACTACAGATGTGGAGCTGGATGCCGCAGTGCAAGATACTTATGTTTCATTCACGAAGAAAATTGTACGTCGATACCGCGACGATTGGAAGACACAAGAAAAGAAAGCCAGAACAAATAGATACGATCAGGCGTTAGGCCGCTACAGGACGCCATTCCGAGGAGACAGGCACATGGGCATGGGACGCCCCCGCGAGTTCGACGCCGAGATGGCGTTGGATCAGGCGATGGAAGTGTTTTGGCGCCATGGCTATGAGGGCGCGACCATTGCCCAGCTCACCGAGGCCATGGGCATCAATCCGCCGAGTCTCTACGCCTGCTTCGGCAACAAGGAAGGCCTGCTGAAGGCCGCGCTCGACCGCTACACCAAATTGCGCGCCGTCTGGATGGACGAGGTGGTCGCGGCACCCACCGCCCGCGCCGTCGCCGAGCGGATGCTGATGGGCATCGCCGACAAGCAGACCGATCCGGCGAATCCGCCCGGCTGCCTACTGGTGCAAGGCGGCATCGCCTGCGGTACGGGCTCCGAGAACGTCCCGTTCGAGCTCGCCGCCCGCCGCGCCCAGAACGAAGACCAGCTCCACGACCGTTTTGTTCGGGCCAAAGCCGAAGGTGATCTGAAGGAAAGCGCCGATCCCGCCGCGCTCGCGCGCTACGTCTCCGCCGTCGCGGTCGGCATGGGCGTGATGGCGTCCTCGGGCGCGGAGCGCGAGGCGCTGCGGCAGGTGGCAAGTGTCGCCGTACAGGCGGTCGAGGCGCAGTCGGAGCGAGAGTAGAGGCGAGCGGGAGGGCTTTGTGGTGAACGTCGATCTGAGATCGCAGAACGGCCAATTAGCTCAGGTCGTGTAGGTCCTTTCCAAGCGGCGGTGTCAGATGAAACCTCGAGAATACGACTTCTAGCCCCGCCCGTTCCGGTGTGCAGGCCATCGGCCCCACAAGATAAGAGCTCGCCGCCGGAAACGGTGCTAGCCGCATGAGGGGCCAGTACTTGCCGTCGGCCGAAACTTGCAAACGAAGGACGCCGTTGGCGACGGTCGCGCGCACCCAGACATCGCCAGCATCATGCTCATAGGATGCCGTGGCCCAGTCCGATCGCTCGTTGGTTAACACGCTCGCGAGCATCGCGCGGCCGTCCGAGAGTTCGATCCCGGCCTTGACCCAATGCTCCGCATCGACGCGCACCATGATGCCCGCCTGATCGTAGAGCGCCTGGAAATCGCCCTGAACGCGTAAACTGGCCGTGAATGCTTCGCCGGTCGGGAAGCCCAGGAAATGCCCGCTGTCGCGATTAAAGCCGTAGTGGGTTTCGCGCCAGAAGTCGGTGCCTTTGTCAGTGATGATCTTTAGGCTATCGCCCTCAGCCGTCCATCGTTCCGGTTCATTGAGCCACACACCGTCAGCTCTGCGGAGAGTCATCTCTAACCTCGATTGCCGACGCCTGCCGGACTCAATCCATCTGCCGGACAAGCGTGGCGTTGCGCAAACCGAGATCGAGCGCGGATGCACTGCCTCGCGCCTTCGACAATTGGCCTGACGTCGAAGCGCGCGCGTTCGAAGCCGCGATGCCTTCCGAAACGTTAACGGCGTCGCGCGATGTCGGATTCACGATCGGCGATCATGCAAGTCTGCGCCTGTTTTGCCCGACGAGTCAAATGGCCTGGCTGGAACGCTTCGGCCTGAAATTCATCAATGATTTGTACTGTGCATGGGGTTGTTTTCGCGTTTTTTGTTTTGCGCCCTCGACCCACGGCATCAGCGGTCAAGTCTCCGCATGGATACGATAACTCCTAAGGGTTTTTACACACAGTTCTGGCACGCTCCGTGCGTCAAGATCCGCAACCTGTATCGTCGCCTCTCGTTGCGGGCACGAAAGACGCGGCCGGTGGAGACCGAGGGGCGTGAGCCATGACTGCACCTGCTTCCGACGCCGGGCGCGCGAACGGAAGGGTCGTGCCGATTCTGCAGTGCGTCGTGCCGTTCAGCCAAATTCCAAGGACGAGCGCAGCCACGGCCTGTTCGGCGGCCTCATCAGCGCGCCCTGCCATTTCGCGGTGAGCGGCGAGGGCCACGCTGCCTGCAATCGCGCTGCCCTCGGCGCGTCACGCCACACAGACTTAGAGGAAGGACCAAATCATGAGCTCCGTCGGTATTCGCGGCACATTCTTCGACTTCGTCGACGACCCCTGGAAGCACATCGGCAACGAGCAGGCCGCCGCGCGCTTTCACCAGGACGGCCTCATGGTCGTCACCGACGGCGTCATCAAGGCGTTCGGCCCGTATGACAAGATTGCCGCCGCGCATCCGAGCGTGCAGATCACCCATATCAAGGACCGCATCATCGTCCCGGGCTTCATCGACGGCCACATTCATCTGCCGCAGACCCGGGTGCTCGGCGCCTATGGCGAGCAGCTGCTGCCGTGGCTGCAGATGTGGATCTATCCGGAAGAGCTCAAATACAAGGACCGCAGCTATGCCCGCGAGGGCGTGAAGCGCTTCCTCGACGCGCTGCTGGCCTCAGGCACCACGACGTGCCAGGCGTTCACGAGCTCGTCGCCAGTGTCGACCGAGGAGCTGTTCGAGGAGGCAGCCCGCCGCAACATGCGTGTGATCGCGGGCCTCACCGGCATCGATCGCAATGCGCCGGCTGACTATGTCGACACGCCCGAGAACTTCTATCACGACAGCAAGCGGCTGATCGCGCAGTACCACAACAAGGGCCGCAACCTCTATGCCATCACCCCGCGCTTCGCCTTCGGTGCCTCGCCGGAGCTGCTGAAAGCGTGTCAGCGCCTCAAGCATGAGCATCCGGACTGCTGGGTCAACACCCACATCTCCGAGAACCCGGCCGAATGCAGCGGCGTGCTCGTCGAGCACCCGGACTGTCAGGATTATCTCGGCGTGTACGAGAAGTTCGACCTCGTCGGTCCGAAATTCTCCGGGGGCCATGGCGTCTATCTCTCGAACAACGAATTCCGTCGCATGTCGAAGAAGGGTGCCGCGGTGGTGTTCTGCCCGTGCTCGAACCTGTTCCTCGGCAGCGGTCTGTTCCGCATTGGCCGCGCCACCGATCCGGAGCATCGCGTGAAGATGTCGTTCGGCACCGATGTCGGCGGCGGCAACCGCTTCTCGATGATCTCCGTGCTCGACGATGCCTACAAGGTCGGCATGTGCAACAACACGCTGCTCGATGGCAGCATTGATCCGGCGCGCAAGGATCTCGCTGAAGCCGAGCGCAACAAGCTCTCGCCGTACCGCGGTTTCTGGTCCATCACGCTTGGCGGTGCCGAAGGCCTCTACATCGACGACAAGCTCGGCAATTTCGAGCCCGGCAAGGAGGCCGATTTCGTCGCGCTCGATCCGAACGGCGGGCAAGCCGCGCAGCCCTGGCACCAGTCGCTGATCGCCGAGGGCGGCGGGCCGCGCACGATGGACGAGGCTGCGAGCATGCTCTTCGCCGTGACGATGGTCGGCGACGATCGCTGCGTCGACCAGACCTGGGTGATGGGCAAGCGTCTCTACAAGAAGAGCTGAGGCGGACGGCTGCTCATGAGCGCATCTCCTGATACGGCGGGCCAGCCGGTCGCCCTCGTCATCCAGCGCCGCATTGCCGACGACGGCTTTGCCGCGTTCGCGCGGTGGAGCGGCGAGGTCGGTGAAGTGCTCAAGGCCTGGCCCGGCTTCCTCAGCCAGGAGGTGGTGCCGCCGCAACCGCCGGCGCATGTCGACTGGGTCACGATCCTGCGCTTCGCGAACCCGGCGGCAGCGCGCGCCTGGCTTCAGAGCGATGTGCGAGCGCGGCTCATCGCAGAGGTGCAGCGCTTCTTCGTCGGGTCGGAGGATGTCCACATCCTGCCCGACACCGGCGTGCAACGCGACAGCGCAGTCTCTGCCGTGATCTCGTTCAAGGTGCCGGACGGGCTCGAGGACGCGTTCCTCAAATGGCAGCAGCGCATTCAGACCGCGGAGGCCGAGTTCAAGGGATTTTTGCGCCACAAGATCGAGCGGCCGATTCCGGGCCTGCACGACGAATGGATCATCATCCTGTCGTTCGACTCGGATGCCAACCTCAATGCATGGCTGGACTCGTCGTTACGGCAGTCGCTGCTGAGGGAAGGCGCGCGCTTCAACGCCGGCATGAGCGTGAAGCGGGCGAGCTACGGCTTCAATTTCTGGTTCCCGGCCGGCAAGGCGCCGGAGCAAGGGCCTGGCCTGATCTGGAAGAGCAATCTCATCGTCCTTCTGGTGCTCTATCCCGTGGTCTACCTCTGGGGCTACTTCATCAGCGCGCCGTTGATCGACAGCCACGGCGTGCCGGTCTGGCTGTCGCTGTTCGTCGGCAATCTCGTCAGTACCCAGCTGCTCGGCTGGTGGCTGGTGCCCGCCGCCTTCAAGGCGCTCGCTTGGTGGATCGCGCCGAAGGCGAGGATCGGACGCCGGATCGCAGGATACGCACTCCTGGCCGCGCTCTATGCCGCGTCGATGGGCTTGTACGCGCTGCTGCTCGCATGGCATTGGGGGCGGTGAGACCGTCCACAACCGGACACGTGAGACCATGTTCGCCATGACATTTCTCGGAACCTCGGCCAGCGTTCCGTCGGCGGAGCGTAACCATCCGGCGCTCCTGGTCGAGGCGGCGGGCAAGCGCATTCTGGTCGATTGCGGCGAGGGCGCGCAGCGCCAGTTGCTGCGCGCTGGCGCTGGCTTTCGGCGGCTCGACCGCATCCTGCTGACGCATGCCCATCTCGATCACGTGCTCGACATTCCCGGTCTCTTTTCAACCCTGGGCTTGCGGCAGAGCGCCGACCTGATGACCGTTCATGCAGGGCAGCGCACGCTCGACCTCGTCGTCCGCCTGCTCGCAAGTCTGTGGGGCGCGGGCAGGGCGCCGATCGCGGTGGAGTTCGCGCCGCTGAGCGAAGGGCAGGTCATCGACGCGGGCGCCTTCACCATCGACTGCTTTCCGGTTCGCCATCGCGACACCGACAGTTTTGGCTTCGCCTTCCAGAGTCCCGCCCGCCGCCGTCTTCGGCCGGAGCGCCTTGCTGAGCTGGGCGTTCCAGACGGGCCGATGCGGGGAGAATTGGCTGCGGGACGACCAGTCGTGCTCGCTGATCGAATCATCGACCCGGAAGACGTCCTGGGGCCGCCGAGCGGCGGCAGGAAGCTCATCGTGATCGGCGACACCGAAACGACGGAAGACCTCTCCAAATACGTTTCTGGCGCCGATCTGCTGGTGATCGAGGCAACGTTCCTCGATCGCGACGCATCGACCGCGCGGGACTATGGGCACCTCACTGCGCGCGATGCGGCTGCGTTTGCGGCCGAAACCGGCGTCGGCCAGCTCGTGCTCACGCATCAGTCGGGCCGTTATGACGACGATGAGGTCCTTGCGGAGGCAGCCGGGATTTTTCCGAACACCCGGATCGCTGCCGACTTCGACCGCATTGCCATCTAGCACTCGCGTCAGTATGGGTGCCGAGGGCTCCTGCCAGATCGGCGGCAACGTCTTCGTGACCAATGTCGAAGCCCGGATCAAGGCCGCCGTCCCGCATGCGCGCGTCGTGATGCACGGCCATATCGGCGACGGCAACATCCACGTGATCGCCCTGATTGACCGCGCGCGTTGCCAAGATCGCGCTGCCACGGCCGCGCTGGTGGCGGAGATCAACGAGATCGTCGACGACGAGACCGCCGCGCAGGGCGGAGCCATCAGTGCCGAGCACGGCATTGGCATCACCAATTGCGGCCGCCTCGCTCGCGTTACTGATCCCCTCGACATCGAGCTGATACGTGATATCAAGCGCTTGCTCGACCCGAATGGACTGATCAATTCGGGCAAGATCTTTAGTGCCGGAGGCGCGCGACGATGACAAGCGTCCGCCTGCTTGCCGACGATCTCTCCGGTGCACTCGACACCGCGGCGGAGTTCGTCGGTCTGTGCGGGCCGTTCGACGTCACCTGGCCACCTGTGCCTGCAGTGCCGAACAGTCGGAGCCTCGCGATCGATAGCGGTACCCGCGAGCGGTCGAAAGCCGAGAGCGTCGAGATCGTTGGACGACTGGCGCCGCAGCTCCGTAGGCCGACGATCGCCTACAAGAAGCTCGATAGTCTGCTTCGTGGCGCGTGGGCGGCCGAGCTCGGCGCCTGCCTGCACAGCGGCGATTGGGCGTCTTGCGTAGTCGCGCCCGCCTTCGACTATCAGGGGCGCCGCACCGTGGACGGCCAGCAATTCGCGCGCACGCTACAAGGCGAGTGGCATCGCGTCAGCGACAATCTCCTGACCGAGCTGCGGCAGGAAGGCATCGAGGCGCGGCAGGGCGGGACCGATACCCTATCGCAGGGTGGCGTTCAGGTTTTCGATGCCGAAAGTGATATCGACCTCGATCGTATCGTCGAGATGGGACGGCGGATGCCAGGGCCTGTGCTGTGGTGCGGAAGCGGTGGGCTCGCAGGCGCGCTCGCCCGCAGCCATCGCGCCGAGGCGCCGGGCCAATTGAAGTTGCCGGTGCTGGGGCTATTCGGCTCGGATCAGGCCGCGACTGCGTCTCAGCTGGCCGCGTGCGGCGCGGCAACTATCGCACTTGCCGAAGGCGAGAGCGCGGCGCCTGTCCGGCGCAAGCTTGCCGATGACGGCGTGGCCCTGGTCAAATTCGCTCTCGCCGAAGGCCTGGCCCGCCCAGAGGCGGCGCGGCGGATTGCGCGCGAAATGACGGCACTGATCGCGGCGCTCGAACCTCCGGGCACGCTGATCGTTGCCGGCGGCGAGACCCTGAAGGCGGCGTGCGTTGCCCTTGGCGCGCATGCGCTCCAGGTCACGGGACGTATCGTGCCGGGACTGCCGCGCTCGATCTTGCAGGGCGGCCGGTGGGCCGGCGTCGACGTGATCTCGAAATCCGGTGCATTCGGACCAAGCGAGCTCTGGCGCGATCTACTCCGGGACAATCATTTGCTCAATATGGGGAGCCCGACATGACCTCTAGTCATCTTGCCATCACCATGGGTGATCCCGCCGGGATCGGGCCAGAGATCATCGTCAAGGCTTGCGTCGGGCTGAAGGACCGGATCACGAAAGGCGATCTGCGCCTGCTGATCATCGGCAGCGGCGCGGCGCTTGAGGGCGCGAGAGCGGCACTCGGCGCCAATGTCGTCATTCCCGAAGTCAGTGTCGAGAACGCCGACTGGCCCAATCTCTGTTTTCTTCAGGCCGACGTCGAGGGCAACCCGATCAGGCCCGGCGTGCTCAGCGCCGACGGCGGCCGCTTTGCCTACAAGGCGATCGAGCAGGGCGTGCGCCTGACGCAGGCGGGCCGCACCGCGGCCATCGTCACGGCGCCGCTGAACAAGGAAGCGCTCAACAAGGCCGGCTATCATTTTCCTGGACATACCGAGATGCTCGCACATCTCACCGGCGTGCGCGGCTCGGTAATGCTGCTGGCCCATGGCAACATGCGCGTCAGCCATGTCTCGACCCATGTCGCGCTGGAGGACGTGCCGAAGCGCCTGACGCCGGAGCGCCTGCGCATGGTGATCGACCTCACCGACGGCGCGCTGCGCCGGCTCGGCATCGAACGGCCGAAGATCGCGATCGCTGCGCTCAACCCGCATGCCGGCGAGGGCGGTCTGTTCGGCCGGCAGGACATCGACGTCTCGGCGCCGACGATCGCCAAGGCGGTCGCCGACGGTCTCGACGTCGTCGGCCCCGTGCCTGGCGATACCATCTTCGTCAAGCTGCGCGCCGGCCAGTACGATGCTGCGGTCGCGATGTATCACGACCAGGGCCACATCCCGGTCAAGCTGCTCGGCTTCCAGGTCGATCCCGCGACCGGCCGCTGGCAGGAGCTCTCCGGCGTCAACATCACGCTGGGCCTGCCGATCATCCGCACCTCCGTCGATCACGGCACCGCCTTCGATATTGCCGGCAAGGGCATCGCCAACGAGCACAGCCTGATCGAGGCCATCGACTATGCCGAGCGGCTGGCCGCAGGCGCTTCGGCATCCAAGTCATGAGATCGAACACGATGACCAACGCCTTCACGCCCATTGAAATCCTCCGCCCGACGGCGATCGAGTTCGGCTGCGGTACAATCGCCGCCGCCGCACGTTTCGCCGAGCGGATCGGCACCAAACGGCCGCTGGTGATCTCAGACCCGTTCAATGCGCGACGCGTCGATACGCTTGCGCTGCCGGGCTCTGTCTCGCGGTCCGGACTGGACCAGCGACACGGTGTAGTCGGCCGGCACCGCCCTGGTCATGGTCGGCGGCGTTCTGCTAACAACGCCGCGATCACCAACGGCCCGGCGCCGCAGCGCGGAACCTATGTCGGAAATACGCGAGCAATGCGTCGCAGCAACTCGACTGGATGCTCGGCGACTCAGCGTCGGGCGGAAGCGCAGGCTTTCTCGGCGTGTGGAATTCCTATAACCGCGTGTCGGTGTCCGCGGCGTCAATCGACATAGCGGCGCCATTGTTAGGCTTGCACGTGTTCTCTGCCAATGAGCAGGATGACGGGACCAATGCCAACAACTTCAATGTTGCAGCCCAGAACGCCTTCAGTGGTCTGGCGCGGATGTAGCCGGTTTTAGCGAGGTCCGTGTGCGCGGTCGCAGTTGCTGCTTTAGCCAGATCGCCAGTCGGCGATGATGGACCTCGGTCATCATCGCGAACAGGATCGACGCCATGACGGAAAAGGCCACCATCCACGGTAAGGCGTAAAGCGAGCCTGTGACCTCCGATGCGAAGTCGCTCATGATCGAGTGGTGGATCAAATAGAGCGAGTGGGACCAACTCGCGCCCCATGCGATTGCCGCATATCATCGCGAAGGACCAAATCCGGGGACGCGCTCGGATGTCCATATGATCCCCGCGAAGGCGGCCGCCGTCAGAAGGTTGACTTTCCACGTGTACACGGCGCCGCCGGTTGAAAGGTGTATGTGGAGGGCGAAGATGCTGACGGCTGCGACCGCGGCGCTCAAAAGGGCGGGGACTCGGTCCTTGAACCCCGGCTCGCGCGATCGAGGCGCCGAGTAGCCATGGCACCAGGACCATGTTGTTTCCGGTTAGGGACGAGACCGGAATGATGCCGCCACAGCGCGATTGCGCTTATGCGCCACGGGGTGAATCCGTCGCGAAGTGAGAACGCGACAAGCCCGACGAACATGTAGATCCAGAATTCAATGGCCACGGTCCAGAACGGGGCTGCTGATCCAAATGGAAGTGAGGTGTCCGGGGCCTGCAGCATGAACAGATTTGCAGCGAATGTTCTCAGCGTGAACCTCTCGACCGTTTCGCTGTGCGCGCGCCCAAGATCAATGGCGTGCCAGTCGATCATTGCGACGAGCAGCAGTGCTGGCAAAAACGCTGAATAGATGCGCGACCATCTGTCGATCGCGTAGTCTCGAAAGGTAGAGGTCGGATCATCTAAGCGACGATTTAGCGTCTGTGAGATCAGATAGCCCGAAAGAAGAAAAAAGACGTTGACGCCGGCTTGCTGCATCCATTGCGGCGGCGGCGATGTTAGCCCGCCCCCGTACATACTCTCGGCATGGCCGAGGCAAACCATCATCGCGGCTGCGAACCGGATCAGGTCGATAACTGGCGACATTTGGATTGGTGCCCCGGCTTTAGACGTAGTAACGCCGTACCACCTCAACCCGTGATGGTGTCGACCTCCGGTAGAACAGCCTGTCATTTCAACCATTTTCAATGGAGAATTTGCCGTGGCAAATTGGCCCAAAGACACGCAGGCTGCGCGAAACGCCTTCTATGGCGATCCCGGGAATAGCGAGATCGCGCCGCAGATGGTTCCGGTCGTGCCGCCGTTTGCGATGTACTACGAGGGCCCGGCGCGTCAAATCGATCATGTTTCATCGCAAGGCGGCGCCGGCGTTGTTCGCGGCGTTGAATGAGATCTGGGACTGTTGCCAGCACGATCAGAAAAAGATCGATGGGGCCGGCATCTCGAAATATGCCGCCGCCTACAACCATCGCATGGTGCGCGGATCATTTGAACGCCGAGGAAAACGGCCTGTATGCCAAGGGCAACATGCCGCAATTCGTCGTCGATGCATTATGTCGCCAGGGCGCGATGTGGGGCGGCTGGTATTCCGGGGCGCAAGGATCCGATGCATTTTGAGTTCTCGACAACGGCCGCTGCAAGCCGAATTCGCCGCCGCCGATGTTCGGGCGTGCGCCGCCGCTGGTGCTGCATCCCGAACCGGCGCGCCGGCTGACGAACTCGAGGAGCATCCGGCGCCGGCGGCCGCGCCGCCGAACGTGCAGCCGCTCGACCCCGACGTGCGGGGCGATCCGATCCTGTATGACGTGCAGCGCCGTCCCAAGGCGCTGCGCTATTCGCCTGGCGTGCTCAATGGCCGCTGGGGCGGGGCTACCGCCGGCGTGCTCGGCGGCTTCATGAACGATCGCGGCGCTGGCGCTGCCGACATCGCTCGAGCAATTCCACGGCATCGCCGACCAGGTGCGCACCGAGCTCGCCAGGTGCG
Organism: Bradyrhizobium sp. 160; assembly: GCF_023073735.1. Taxonomy (NCBI): domain Bacteria; kingdom Pseudomonadati; phylum Pseudomonadota; class Alphaproteobacteria; order Hyphomicrobiales; family Nitrobacteraceae; genus Bradyrhizobium; species Bradyrhizobium sp. 160. The sequence continues at coordinate 196,107 of NZ_JADPKD010000047.1, read as the reverse complement.
AGACCGAGATCCAGGCGGATGGCGGCGTCGGCTGGTTTCGTCCTGTCAGCGAAGCGTGCGCCAAGGCGGATCCGCACGTCTTGACGCAGCTGGCGCCGGAGATCGCGCCGGCGCGGCGCACTTCCTGGCCGCGCTCTGGATGGCGCTCGGCATGGGGGTGTGAAGAGTTTATGCCGCCTGTCGCGGTGGCGCTCCCTAGCGTCGTCAGATTGCTATGTAACGAATATCAGTTTCGGCGCGTTTCCCACAGCCCTTTGAGGACCGAGCGAAAGTCCGGAGTGAGACCAGGTCCGGTGGTGAGAGAGCTCCGCGGGCTTCACTTCATGAGCGTCCGCCTCCTCGTACAAGGGGCGCCCACCCATTAGAAGACTCACGTCGCCCCACTGCAGACGATGCAAAAGCGTTGCACGCATCCCTATTTCTAGCGCGTTGCAACCATAGCGTTTGGTCGTCCTGGAGGCGTGAACTTCTGCCGGTGGAGATGGGGCTGCAGCCGGTTGTTTTTCACTTTGACAGGGTACGGTTCTGACCACAGAAGGACTGGACCGCGAACGCCGGCCCGGCTATATGACCGGCCTGCGAACTGACGATTTGCGAAACTTTCAGCCCATCTTGCAAAGCTTCCGAAGAAAGCTTAGCTGAAGCAAGCACTTCGTTGGGGAATGGTGTAACGGTAGCACAACAGACTCTGACTCTGTTTGTCTTGGTTCGAATCCAGGTTCCCCAGCCAGTTCCGGGCGCTTTTTCCCAGGCTTAAGCCCCGGCCTCTCCGAGGCAGGGACGAAGATTTGTTGACGGCACCATCGCTCGCGACCGTTTGCCTCATCTGAAAATCGCGTTTCGTGTCGGATCGCAGTGCGCCCCATCGTCCTTGAGTGACACAACCCAAGGAGATCCGTGATGCCCTATGTCGATGGTTTCGTGCTGGCCGTGCCGAAGGACAAGATCGAGGCCTACAAGGCGCTGGCGACGACCGCCTGTGCGGTCTGGCTGGAGCACGGCGCGCTCGACTATGTCGAATGCATCGGTGACGACGTTCCCTATGGCGAGCTCACCTCGTTTCCGCGCGCGGTCATGGCGAAGGAGGACGAGATCGTAGTTTTCTCCTGGATCGTCTACCGCGACCGGGAGACCCGCGATGCCATCAACAAGAAGGTGATGGCGGACCCGCGGCTCAAGAGCACCGACATTCCGTTCGACGGCAAGCGCATGATCTATGGCGGCTTCTCGACGCTGCTTCGGGCCGGCGACATCGCGACCTGACGGTACCAGTTACTTGATCTTGTCGTAGGCCGCGGCGAAGTCGTTGAGCGGCATCGGGATCGCGATCGTTTTCTTGGCCATGTTCTGGAAGGAAACCTTCAACTGTTTGCCTGCCCGCAAGGCGGCGAGCAGATCCGGCGCGACCGGTGTCGAGGCGTAGCAGCCGCGGTTCTCGCAGGTCTGGATCTCGAGATCGAACGTCTTGCCCTCGTCGACCTGGAGCTTGGCGCCGACGGGCAGGTTGAGGCCGAGCGGCAATTGCAGCAGCGCGATCGGCGTGCGGGTGTCGGGCGCGATGCGGATGTTGATCAGGATGACAGTCTGGCCGGTCTTGGTCAGTACAGCGTTCTGCTCCATCGCGCATTCGAGCGGCGCGTCGCGGCTCGCGCTGGTGCAGCGCACGATCCAACCGGGCTGGCCCGGAGCGCCGTCCGCCTGCGCTTGCGTCGGGACAGGCGCGGGATGTGCGGTCGGGGCAGGAGGAGCGGTATTCTTCTTGGCGCCCTGCTGGGCATACGCAGCGCTGGTCGACAACAAGACCGCGGCGAGGGCGACAAGTCTGGATTGCATGGACATGGCGAAACCGCGTTGGCGTGAACCGTGGGTCCCGCTGTAGCGTCGCGAGAGGTGCGGTGCAAGCTTACTCGGCGGCTTGCTTGACGGTGCCGCGCTCGGGCGCCTCGTCGCCTTCGCCGTCACCCGAACGGCCCCAGGTGGAGAACCAGTTGTTGAGCTTGTCGAGATAGAGATAGACCACCGGCGTGGTGAACAGCGTCAGCGCTTGGCTGACGATCAGGCCGCCGACCATGGCGTAGCCGAGCGGCTGGCGGATCTCGGCGCCGGTGCCGTGGCCGAGCATCAGCGGCACGCCGCCTAGCAGCGCGGCCATCGTGGTCATCATGATCGGACGGAAGCGAAGCAGCGCGGCCTGGCGGATCGATTGCTCCGGCGTCTTGTGTTCGTCGCGTTCGGCGGCGATCGCGAAGTCGACCATCATGATGCCGTTCTTCTTCACGATGCCGATCAGCAAGATGATGCCGATCAGCGCGATCAGGCTGAAGTCGAAGCCGGCCGCCATCAAGATCGCGAGCGCGCCGACGCCGGCCGAGGGCAGGGTCGACAGGATGGTGATCGGATGGATATAGCTCTCGTAGAGAATGCCCAGGATCAGGTAGACCACGACGAGCGCGGCGAGGATCAACAGCGGCACGGTGCCGAGCGATTGCTGGAACGCCTGCGCGGTGCCCTGGAAGCTCGAATTCAACGTCGGCGGCGCGCCGAGCTCGGTCATCGCCCGCTGCACGGCTTCCGTGGCCTGGCCGAGCGCGACGCCTTGCGCGAGGTTGAAGCTGATCGTGATCGCCGGGAACTGACCCTGATGGCTGATCGAGAGCGGGCGGACCGGATCGGTGGTCCAGGTCGCGAAGGTCGACAGCGGCACCTGCTCGCCGGTTAGCGGCGACTTCAAATAGAGCTTGTTCAGGCTTTCGAGATCGCCCTGCATCTCGGGCAGGATCTCGAGGATCACCTTGTAGGTGTTGAGCTGGGTGAAATACTGCGTGACCTGCCGCTGGCCGAAGGCGTCATAGAGCGTGTCGTCGATCATCTGCGGCTGGATGCCGTAGCGCGAGGCGGTGTCGCGGTTGATCTTGAGCTGGACCGTGGTGCCCTGCGTCTGCTGGTCCGTCGCGACGTCGCGCAGCTCCGGCAGCGTCTGCATTTTGGCGAGGATCTTCGGTGCCCAGTCGTTGAGCTCGGCGAGATCGGCGTCCTGCAGGGTGAACTCGAACTGCGTGCGGGTCGGCCGGCCGCCGAGCCGGACGTCCTGGGCCGCTTGCATGTAAAGGCGGGCGCCCTCGACCTTGTCGAACTGCGGACGCAGGCGCGCGATGATCTGCTGAGCCGAGGCCTCACGCATATCGCGAGGCTTCAGTGTGATGTACAGGGCGCCATTGTTGCCGGCGCGTCCGCTGCCGCCGATCGCCATGGCGACGCTCGCAACGTCGGGATCGGCCATGATGATCTTGCCGAGCTGCTCCTGGCGTCTGAGCATCTCCTTAAAAGAAATGTCCTGCGAGGCTTCGGACGTGGCCGTGATCAGGCCGACGTCCTGTTGCGGGAAGAAGCCCTTCGGGATCAGAATGAACAGGTAAATCGACAATCCGAGCGTGGCGAAGAAGATCGCGAGCGTGGTGCGGCGCCAGGCCAGAGCGTGGTCGAGCACATATTCGTAGCCGCGCAACATGCCGTCGAAGGCGCGCTCACTCCATTGGTAGAACTTGCCGTGGGTCACCTCCCCATGCGCGCGCAGGAAGCGCGAGGCCATCATCGGCGTCAGCGTCAGCGACACGAACATCGAGACGAAGATCGTCATCGCCAGCACTACGGCGAATTCGCGGAACAGGCGCCCGATGATGCCTCCCATCAGCAGCAGGGGGATCAGCACCGCGACCAGCGAGATGCTGATCGAGACGATGGTGAAACCGATTTCCTTGGAGCCCTTGAAGGCCGCCGCGAGCGGGGATTCGCCTTCCTCGATATAGCGGGTGATGTTCTCGAGCATCACAATGGCGTCGTCGACCACGAATCCGACCGCGATGGTGAGCGCCATCAGCGACAGATTGTCCAGCGAATAGCCGACCACCCACATCAAGGCGCACGCGCCCAATAATGCCAATGGTACCGTCACCGTGGGAATGACGGTGGCCCAGAAGCTGCGCAGGAAGATGAAGATGACCATGACCACGAGCGCAATGGTCAGCAGCAGCGTAAACTGGACGTCCTCGACCGCGGCACGGATCGTCGTGGTGCGGTCACTGATCAGCTCGATCTTGATAGCGGGCGGAATAGCGGCCACCAGCCTGGGTAGGGTGGCCTTGATGCGGTCGACAGTCTCGATGACGTTGGCACCGGGCTGCTTGAAGATCACCAGGAACACGCCGCGTTTGCCGTTGGCCCAGGCCGCCTGCTTGGCGTCTTCGGCGCCGCTGACCGCCTGGCCGATATCGCGGATTCGCAAGGGGCCGCCATTGCGATAGGCGATGATGACGTCGTTCCAGTCCTTGGCGTGGGTGAGCTGGTCGTTGGCGTAGATCGTGTAGGCGCGCTTGGGCCCGTCGATATTGCCCTTCGGGCTGTCGACGGTGGTGATGGCGATCTGGCTGCGGACGTCCTCCATCGACAGGCCCTTGGCGACGAGCTTCGCCGGGTCGATCTGAATGCGGATGGACGGCTTCTGCTGGCCGCCGATGAAGACCTGCGCGACGCCGGAGAGCTGGCTGATTTGCTGGGCGAGCTGGGCGTCGACGGCGTCGCTGACGCTGGTCAGCGGCAGTGTCTCGGAGGTGGCCGACAACAGCAGGATCGGGGCGTCCGCCGGGTTGACCTTACGGTAGGTCGGCGGCGAGGGCAGGTTCTTCGGCAGCTGGCCGCTGGCGGCGTTGATCGCCCCCTGAACGTCATTGGCGGCGCCGTCGATGCTACGATTGAGGTCGAACTGGATGGTGATCGACGCCGTGCCCAGATAGCTCGTCGAGGTCATCTGGGCGATGCCGGGAATTTGGGCGAATTGCCGCTCGAGCGGTTGCGCCACCGACGAGGCCATCGTCTCGGGGCTGCCGCCCGGCAAGTTGGCGGTGACCTGGATGGTCGGGAAGTCCACCTGCGGCAGCGGCGCAACCGGCAGCAGGGGGTAGGCGACGAGGCCGACGAAGAGAATGCCGGCCATCAGCAGCGAGGTGCCGATGGGATAACGGATGAAGAGTGCCGAAATCCCGCCCTCGGTCATTCCTGTCGCACCTTGTTCTGGGCCGGATCCGAGCTCGCCACCGCTGTCGAGACGAGGCTTCCAGGCTGCACCTTGAACTGACCGCCGGTGATGACCTGCTGCCCGGGCGTGAGGCCTTCATCGATGACCGAACGGCCATCGATGCCATAGCTGACCTTGATCTTGTGCACTTCGGCCTTGTCGTCCTGATTGACGGTATAGGCGTACAGGCCGTTGGTCGAATGCTGGACTGCATCATCGGGAACGACGGTCGCATCCCTCAGCGTCCGCACCAGAAGACGCGTCGAAACCGACTGGCCCGGCCACAGCGAGTGGTCCTTATTGTCGAACACCGCCTTGAGCCGAATAGTCCCGCTGCTCGTGTCGACCTGGTTGTTGATGACGGCGAGCTTGCCTTCCGCCAGCGTCTTCTTGCCGTCGGTGGTGAAGGCGATCACCTTGAGCGCGCCGGCCCTCTGGCCTTCGCTGATATAGGGAAGCTGGTCTTCCGGTGCCGTGAAGATCACGGCGATCGGCTCGACCTGCGAGATCGTGACGATGCCGGTCTGCGTCGATGCGTTGACGATGTTGCCAATGTCGACCTGGCGCAGCCCTGCGACGCCTGTGATCGGCGACTTGATCTGCGTGTAGTCGAGCTGGGTCTGGGCGTTGGCGATCGCCGCGTCGTCGGCGGCGATCTGGGCGGTGAGCTGGGCGACGGTGGAGCGCTGGGTATCCACCCGCTGTGCGGTCGCGAATTCACCGAGCCTCATGGCGCGCTGGAGTTCGAGATTGGCGTTGGCGAGGTTCGCCTCGTCCTGCGCCTTCTTGGCCTTGGCCTGATCGAGCGCAGCTTGATAGGGACGGGGATCGATCGAGACCAGAAGCTCGCCCTGCTGGACGATCTGGCCTTCGCGGAAGGCGAGCTTGTCGATCTGACCATCCACCCGGCTGCGGACTTGGACAGTGTTGAAGCCCTGAACCGTGCCGAGACCGGTCAGATAGACCGGAAAGTCGGTCTTCTGGACCGGGGCAACGCTGACCGGGACGGGCTGCGGCCGGGGCGGAGCTTTCTGGGCTGTCTGGGTCTTTCCGGCCCCAGGCGAGCCGAATTTCTGCCAACCATAGTAACTCGCGGAGCCCACGGCCGCGATGATCAGAATCCAGAGGATCGGCCGTGTTTTTTTCATATCGGCTCGGCGGCTCTCGTGCCCCCAAGCTACGAATTATGGGGCAATCATAGGGTTCCAGCGCGCTTGTATAATACACGCCAAGTTTAAGTGTAAACAGCACTATCGGTCGAGAATCCTAAACAATTGGAAAGCTTTGCACCGCATGCAGCAGTCTGGCGCGTTGGGGTGCAATGCTGCATTTTTTCGGCGCGAACGATCCGCGTGCGAACGTTATCCAATGCCCGGACGCCGTGTGTGTGGCGCTGCGGGACACCGCGGAAAGCCTCCAGGTCGCGCGGGTCACGAGAACGGTTCTAAATCGCGCGCAGGCCGTTTCGGTTGTCAGGAAAATCAGCATCGGTCATATCGGCGCCGCCACGAATGGAGCGCAGGGATGGACGAATTGAACGGTAAGCTGATCGCGTGTCAGATTCTGATCACGGGGCTGATCGCGCGCGTCGCCAACGAGCAGCGCGATCCCTTGCGCTTTCTCACCGACTTCCGCGACGAGATCAAAGCCGTCGTCAACGGCGTCAACATCGCGGGGATGGACAACACCGATCGTGTGCGTGCGGTCGCGCAGAAAACTGTCGACGAATTGTTCTCGCTGATGAAGCCGCCGAGCAGCGACTGATGCCACGAGCACGACGCCGATTTCGCGCTCGTTTTAGAACGACTCCAATCTTTGTTTAGAATGATTTCAAACGGCAGTTTAGAATCGTTTTGATCTGGACCTATTCAAGCGTTCTCGCGGCGTGCTCGCATTGACCCGCTATTTTGTGGCCGATACCACAGCCCATCGTTCATCGAAGTGAATGAGCGAACAGGAAGATGGGGCGTTTGGTAATGGGGCAGGTGGTCGCACCGAGGTCGTTGCGTTCGGTCGTAGCGTTCAACTCGATGGATGAGAAGTCCGCTGGCATTTCCGGCAAGAAGGTTTCGGCAGTCGCGAGCTTGATTGCGGTGGCGTCGGTGTCGAGCGGCGCAGAAGCACAGCAGTCGAACCTGCCGCCGGTGACAGTCGATGCTCCGGTCCAACGTCCGCGTCCGGTGGCCTCGAAGCCTTCGCCGGAGCAGGTCCGAGCCCGTAACGCGCTTCGCCGCGCCGCGCAGCGGCAGCAGGCCGAGCAGACGGCTCCCACCACACCGTCCGGCCCAGCCGACGCCAATCCCTATGCCGACCCGGCCGCGCCCTACAAGGTCGACCACGTCCAGGCTGGCGGCAAATTTCCGGAGAAGCTGGTCGATACGCCGAAGTCGATCACCGTTCTCAGCAAGGAAGTCCTCGAGGACAAGAACGCCACGACGCTGAAGCAGGCCATTCTCAGCACGGCTGGCGTGACGCTGGGCTCGGGCGAGGGCGGCAATGCGTTCGGCGACCGCTTCTTCATCCGCGGCTTTGACGCGCGCAACGACATCTTCATCGATGGCGTGCGCGATTCCGGCGTCAGCGTGCGTGAGAACTTCTTCACCGAACAGGTCGAGATCCTGCGTGGTCCGGGCTCGACTTTTTCCGGCCGCGGTGTCGCCGGTGGTGCGATCAACATCGTCACCAAGCAGGCGACGACCGGGGCGAGCTTCTACAACATGGACTCGACGTTCGGGACCGACCAGACCAAGCGTGTCACGCTCGATGTCAACCAGGTGATCGACCCGACGCTCGCCGTACGTGTCGGCGGCTTGTTTCAGGACGCCAATGTCGCAGGCCGCGACTATGTCACCGACAACCGGAACGGCGCCTTCGTCGCCACGACTTGGAAGCCGACCGATACGATCAGGGTCACCGGCAACTACATCCACACTGAACTGACCGGTCTTCCGGACTTCGGCGTGCCCTATTATCGGCCGAGCACCGCGTCCACCGCTGGCGGTCCGTTCCCGGATTTCGGAGCGAGCCGCAAGAACTGGTACGGCTTCGTCAATCGCGACTTCTTCCGGACCGGCCAGGACATCGGCACGATCAATGCCGAGGTGCAGATCACCCCCGATCTGATGATCAGCAACAAGTTTCGCGCGTCGCGTTCGACGCAGAATTACATCGGAACGCTGCCGGAAGCGCCTTCGCTGAAGGACCCGCTCTCGGCGTCGACCTTGACGTCCAATCCCCAGAGCCGTTTTCAGATCACCGACGTGCTCGCCAACCAGACCGAGGCGACTTACAAGTTCCTGGACGGCGCGGGGTTCAAGCATACTGCGCTTGCGGGCGTCGAAGTCGATCGTGAGCGGTCCTCGATCGACAGGTATCTTGGGCTGACCTCGGAGGCCACCGGCATTCCCTCCAGCCCATCCGGCTCGCCGACCAACACCAGCGTCTTCTTTCCTCAGAATACGTATCTTCCGTTTGGAATTCCCTCGCTTTCGGGTCTGCCGACCAAGATCGGCATCGACACGGTCAGCGGCTACGTCATGGATAGTGCGAACTACCATGACCTCCTGATCCTCAATGGCGGTTTTCGCTACGACGATTACAGTATCAAGACCACCGGCTATGCTGCGAACGGCGCGTTCGGTCAGCAGTCGGCGGAATTCCTGATTCCCAACTTCAATCTCGGGCTTACGCTCAAGCCGTTGCCGAACGGCAGCGTCTATGTGGCGTATGCGACTTCTGCGAATCCAGTCGGTGCCGAGTTCGACGGTACCAGCACAGCGTACGGCGGCCTCAATCCGACCCTGCCGGGCGGAAACACGCAGATATTCGGCCCTGAGAAAAACAAGGCCATCGAACTCGGCACCAAATGGGAGCTGTTCGACCGTCATCTGCTGCTGACCGCCGCGCTGTTCCAGACGACGAAAGAGAACGCCCGCGAGTCACAGAATGTTGGCAGCGCGGCCGTTGCTGCCCCCTTGGGATGTGTCTATCCGACCGGAACGACCGGCAACATATCGTGCATCACGGCCGGTGCCGCCTATCGCATCCGCGGCATCGATCTCGGCGTCGGTGGCAAGATCACAGACAAATGGAGTGTGTTCGGCGGTCTCGTGCTGATGCAGTCGGAAGTGACACAGTCGCTGGCGCCGTCGGCCAACAGGACGCTGTATCCGACCAATGTCGGGCGTCCGCTCGCCAATATCGCGCACGAGTCGTTCAGCTTGCTGTCGAAATATCAGCTCAACGACACCTGGGAACTGGGCGGGCAGGCGGTATACCGCTCGAAAATCTATGGCGGCACTTTGCTCGCGGCCAATCAGGGTACGTCGCTGCCGAGCTACTGGCGCTTTGACGCGTTCGCGGAGGCGAAGCTCGATCAGCACTGGAAGCTCAAACTGTTCGTGAACAACATCTTCGACAAGCGCTACTACGACGCGCTGTACCAAAGCGCAGCGCCGTTCGTGCTGGAAGCACCGGGCCGTGCCGCCTATGTGGTGCTCTCCGCGCGTTACTGATGGAGCAACAACGAGTTTCATGCTGACATGCATCGAAAACGCTCTCAGCAAGGATGATGTGGCGGATTTCCGCCGCATCATGGACGCCAGCGACTGGGAGGACGGCCGCTCCACCGCCGGCGCGCAGTCGGCGATGGTCAAGCGCAACGAGCAATTGCCGCCGGATGGCGAAGTCGCGCGCAAGCTCGGCAACCGCATCATCGCGGCGCTGACGTCGAACCCGCGCTTCATCGCGGCGGCAATCCCCCTCCAGATCTTCCCGCCGCTGTTCAACCGCTATGCGGCGAGCGGCGGTCACCATTTCGGCCTGCACGTCGACAATGCGATCCGCGGCGACCGCCTGACCGGCCTTCGCATCCGCACAGACCTGTCGGTCACACTGTTCCTCACCGAGCCGGAAGAGTACGATGGTGGCGAACTTGTGATCGAGGACACCTACGGATCCCACGAAGTCAAGTTGCCAGCCGGCGACTGCGTGCTCTATCCCTCGAGCAGCCTCCATCTGGTCACGCCGGTGACGAGGGGAACGCGGGTTGCGTCTTTCTTCTGGCTTCAGAGCATGGTACGGGACGATCAAGCCCGAAGCATGATCTTTGACCTCGACACCGCGATTCAGGCGCTGGTGGAACGGCTCGGGCGTGACGATCCCGAAACGGTCAAATTGACGGGTATCTATCACAACCTCATTCGCTACTGGGCCGAAGTATGAAGATCATGACCTTCCAAGCAAGCCTTGCCGCCGCCGCGATGCTGGCGGCCGCCTGGCTCGCATCTCCTGCTTCCGCCCAGATACAAACCCCGCCGGCGCCGGCGCAGTCGACGGCCCAGCCGGCCCCGGTCGGTGCGCTGCCAGCGGATACCGCACCTGCGGCCCCGGCACCTTCGGCTTCGACCGCAACCGCGCCCGCTGCTGCGACGGCGCCCCCCGCGACTGCCGCTTCGACGACCGCCAAGCCCGATGCAGCGGCCGCCATCGCGCCGGCCATGAAGGAATTGTCGCCCTGGGTGATGTTCATGTCGGCGGACGTCATCGTGAAGGCGGTGATGATCGGGCTCGCCTTTGCTTCGCTGGTGACTTGGACCGTCTTCATCGCAAAGTCGATCGAGCTGTCGGTTGCTTCCACCAAGCTGCGGTCGGCGCTGAAGAAGACCGCCGAGGCGCGCTCGCTCGCGGAAGCCCAGATGGCGCTCGGCACTAAGGAGGGCATCCTGCCATCCTTCCTGACGGCGGCGCTGCGTGAGGCGCGGATGTCGGCCGGCCTGTCCAGCGATGCCGGCATCAAGGAACGCGCCGCTTCGAGCTTTGCCGAGATCGTGCGCGCGGAACAGCGCCGCATCCGCATCGGCATGGGTGTGCTCGCCACCATCGGCTCGACCTCGCCCTTCGTCGGCCTGTTCGGCACGGTCTGGGGCATCATGAACAGCTTCATCGGCATCTCGAAGTCGCAGACCACGAACCTCGCCGTGGTCGCGCCCGGCATCGCCGAGGCGCTGCTCGCCACCGCAATCGGTCTCGTCGCCGCGATCCCCGCCGTCATCATCTACAACCATTTCGCGCGCGTGACGAAAGGCTATCTCGAGCTCGTCAGCCGCGCCTCGGGCGCTGCGGGGCGGCTGCTCTCGCGCGATCTCGATCGCAGCCACGGCAGCGTGCATTCGCGCGCAGCGGAGTGAACCATGGGCGTTTCGCTCGCAGACAACGACGGCGAAGACGACGATTTCTCGGAAACGCATGACATCAACGTCACGCCGTTCATCGACGTCATTCTGGTGCTGCTGATCATCTTTATGGTCGCAGCGCCGCTCTCGACCGTCGACCTGCCGATCGATCTGCCGACGTCGAGCGCGACGCCGCAGAAGAAGCCGGACAAGCCGACTTATCTCAGCATCAAGCCCGATTTGACGCTTGCGATCGGAGAGAACCCGGTCCACCGCGCCGAGCTGATCGGCACCCTCGACGGTTTGTCCGACATGAGCAAAGACAAATATGTCTTCCTGCGTGCTGATCGCTCGGTGCCCTATGGCGAGTTGATGGGTGTCATGGAGCTCTTGCGCTCAGGCGGCTATACGCGGGTGAAGCTGGTCGCGCTGGAAGGCGCTCCGGGGGCGCCCTCGGCAGGCGCCGCTCAGCCTTAGAGGCGCACTATGTCGAACGAACCCAGACCATCCAGGAAGCTTTGGGTCTTGGCGGCGGTGGCGGCGCTCGCGCTTCATCTGGGTGGTGCGGCGCTCGCGCTCGCACACCTGCAAGCCGATGACGGCGACGATGGTCTGGGTGCGGCCGGCGCCGAGTTCGCCGTCGAGATGGCCTCGCCAAAGGCACCCGATACCGACCTTCCGCCCGGGCCTGACAGCGAAGCGATGCAGGAGCAGCAGGCGCTTCCCGAGCAGAAGGCCGAGACCAAGGAAACCGAGCTGCCAAAGGATCAGTCGCAACAGGTCGACGATCCCGATCGAGTCGTTGCGGAGAACATCTCGAAGAAGCCGCAGGACGAGGATCCGAAAATCGCAGCGGTCGAAACTCCCGCTGCCGAGGCCTCGCCGAAGTCGGTTGCGACCGCGCGGCAGACACTCGATGAAGACGCGCGCGAGGCTGAGAAGGCCCTGGCGCCGGTGCTTGGGCTTGGCAAGGACATCCTGAAGATTACCGCGGACTGGAACCGCAAGATCAGCGCGCATCTGGCGGCCCACAAGGTCAATCCGGAGGGCAAGGAGCCCCATAACCAGAAGGTCAAAGTGAGCTTTGCGATCAACCGCAGAGGAAACGTGCTTTCGGTCGATGTCGTTGAGTCGTCCGGGGACGCGGCTTACGATGCGGCGGCAGTCTCGATTGTCCGTAAATCCGATCCCATTCCGCAGCCGCCCGCCGGGCTGACAGAGGACCGGTTCGAGCGCACCGTGGACATCATTTTCACGCCACCGGACGCCAAGAAAAAGAAGAAGACGGCTCAGCGCCAGTAGAGCCGGATCCCGACATACACCACGACCAGACAGGCAAAGATCAGCGCCACCGGCAGCGGCCGTTTCTGGGTTCCGGCGAATGCCGTCGCCCCGAAGGCGGCGGCCTTCTTCGGCTTGGGGGTCGGGCGGCGGAAGACGGTAACATTGTCCGCCGCCGTTTCAGGCGGACGGGGGCGGACGTCAGGCGGCGTTCCCGCGCCGCCCATCTCGGCATAGTAGGCCTTGTAGATCGCGCCGATGGTGGCCTCGGTCGCTTCGCCCTCGCTCATCTCCGCCAGCAGTTTCTTGTAGCTCGCGAGGAACTCCTGGGCTTCCGCAGGCAGCGCGGACGCCCCGTTGAGCTTGGCCATCATCTTCCATGTGGCAAAATCGGCGCGGGCGCGGGTGTCGGCGCGTCGCGCGATCAGCATATCGGCAGCTTTGACCAAGTCGGCCTCTGGCCTTTCGGCTTGTGTTCGGGTGTCGCTGTTCAACTAAACATTGCCGGTCAGGAACAGAACAGCCTGAATCACATAACCGGTCAACGTTCGCAGTATTGCTGAAATAACATCAAGATTTAGACCGAACTGCGAACCCGCCAGCGGCAGCAGGATGAGGAGGCCGATCAGGATCAGCATCCCGACTGGCTCAAGCCGGGCCAGCGGCAAGGCAAGCCGCTGCGGCAACAGCCCGACCGCGACCCGACCCCCGTCAAGCGGTGGGATCGGCATCATGTTGAACACCGCCAGGATCGCGTTGATCACGAGGGCATTCTTGAGGTTGTCCGCAACCCATTTCGCCGAGCTCGCGGGCACCAGTGGCAGGGCATGAAAGGCGAGGGCGGCGGCGAGCGCCAGCAGGATGTTGGTGACGGGCCCGGCCAGCGCCACCCAGACCATGCCGAGCCGGGGGTTGTTCAGCTTGCGGAAATTGACCGGCACCGGCTTGGCGTAGCCGAACAGGAACGGCGAATGCGCAAACAGCAGCATCGCCGGCAGGATCAGGGTCCCGAACGGGTCGATGTGGCGGAGCGGATTGAAGCTGACGCGACCGAGCTGCGAGGCTGTGTTGTCCCCGAGCTGATGCGCGACGAAGGCGTGCGCAGCCTCATGGAAGGTGATGGCGAGCAGCACCGGCATTACCCAGACGGATGGATCATAAAAAGAAATGTTCACCAGCTCATCCGTTTCGGCTTCTGCCCGCGCGCCTCCCAAAGCACGCCGTATAGGGCCACAACCCTTCACAATCTACCGCTATATGGCGCTCAATTCCGAAATTCCCCGTTGCAAATGGTCCGCGAGAAGGCCGCTTGCGGATGATAGGTGGCGCGCACGGTGAAGGCGAATTTCCGCCGGCGGCAATGGCGGCATGCCGTCACGATCGGACAGCACGCGAAGGCTCGCCGGCAAGGTCCCTGCTTTCACCACCGTCACCGCGAGGCCTTGAGCCGCAATCGTCTCGACTGCTGCGAGCGTCCGGCTAACATAGGCCAGGCGCCAGGGCACGCCAGCGGCGTCGAGCGCCTCCGCAGCCCATTGCCGGAACAGACACCCTGGCGGGTAGAGTGCCACGGACAGGGGATTATGCGCCGCGGCGCGATAGGATGAGGCAGCCGCCCAGACCGCCTGCTCACGCCTCAAGAGCTCGCCGTCGCCACATCCTTGCGGATGCATGGCGATGACGAGATCGTAGGCATCGCCGAGCCGCGCCGGCATCGTCGCGGTCAGTCCCGTCTCGATCTCAATCCGGACCAGTGGGTGATGCTTGGCAAAGCTCGTCAGCAGGGGCGGAATGACGATGGTGCCGTAGTCGTCCATCACGCCGAGGCGGACCACGGCTTCGGCCTTGCGTGCGCGAAGCGCCCCGACCGCCTCCGCGTTGAGCGCGAGAATGCGCTGCGCATAGGCGCGCAACTCTTCGCCTGCCGCGGTCGGCAGGATGCCGGCCCTGGTGCGCTGAAACAATCTTGTGCCGAGCCGCTCCTCTAAGCGCCTGATTTGAACGCTCACCGCCGATTGGGTCCGGTTGAGGACGTGGGCCGCGCGGGTGAACGAACGATGCTCGGTGACCGCGAGAAATGCTTTCAGCAGACTGGGATCGAGATCTGGTGTGGTCATGACGTAACGTTATCCCAGCATGACGGAAAATCCATTCCCCATTTCGGCGCGCCTCTTATGCTGCGTTCGAAGCATTGATGGGAGCAATCGTGACCGAGATCTCCGGCGTTTTGGCTGCCGTGCTGTCGAGCGGCCTCGGCGGCACCTCCATCGGCGCCACGCGCTATCTCGTGAATATGCTCGATCCGCTCGCGATCGGCTCGTTCAGGTTCGGCATCGGCTTTCTCCTGCTGCTGCCGCTGACGTTGCTGCGCGGAGACTGCTGGCCGGGGCGAGGGGACCGGATCGCCGCGATCGGGCTTGGCCTTTTGTTCTTCGCCCTGTTCCCGATCCTGTTCAATGCATCGCTGATATTTACGACCGCCGCGCGCGGCGCGCTCGGTTTGTCGACGCTGCCTCTGCTCTCGCTCGTGATGGGGGCTGCGCTCGGCGCCGAATCGCTCACTTGGCGCAAGTCGATCGGTGTCGTAATTGCGACGTTTGGCGTCGCCCTTGCGCTTCTCTTCGACTTGGCTTCGGCGCCGTCGGGCGCCTGGCGGGGCGATCTGTTGATGATCGCTGCGGCCGTGTGTATGGCACTTTACGGTATCTGGTCAAAGCCGCTGATCCGGCGTTCCAGCCCGATCGCCTTCACGACGATGAGCATGGCGGCAGGCGCGACTTGCCTCATCCTGCTCTCATATGTGCGCAGCAGTTTTGTGCCGGTGACCGGCTTCGGCACACCGCAATGGCTCGCAGCGCTCTATCTCGGGGCCTTCGGAGCCGCGCTGACCTTTTATCTCTGGGCCTTCGCGCTGGAGCGGACCACGCCGACGCGTGTCGCGATCTCGGTGACGGTCAATCCGATAACGGCATCGCTGGTTGGCGCCTATTTGCTGCACGAGCCGCTAAGCTGGAATCTGGCGGCCGGCATCGTCGCGGTGTTTGTCGGGATATGGATTGGGACGACGGACCAGCGTGCTCAGGCGGTGAGCGCATCCGCTTCAAACCAGGCCTGACATCAAGCCGGGATCGTCGTCTGATATTGCGTCAGGCCGTCGTCGAGCTTCAGCCAGGCAAGCTTTTCCGAGACCCAGATGTGCTCGGTGGGCGCGAAGGCGTTGCGATCATCGAACGTGGCCAGCGCGACGCCGGCGAGCGTACCGTTGCGGCGCCACGCGAACAGCCGCGTGCCGCACCGCTTGCAGAACACGCGGTCGATGTTCTCGGAGGAGGCGAAGCGGGCGGTGTCGCCCTCGACGCTGAGCGCGCGCTGGTCGAATTGCGCGCGGGCGAAGTAGGGCGAGCCCATTGCCTTCTGACAGATGCGGCAATGGCAGATGCGGACGTTGAGCGGTTCGCCCTCCGCCTTGAACCGCACCGCGCCGCAGAGGCATCCGCCTTCCCGGATCATGATGTCCTCAATAAGTTGCGCGACCGCCCGAGATATCGAAGACCGCGCCGGTGGAGAACGCGCAGTCCTCGGATGCGAGCCAGGCCACCATCGCGGCCAGCTCTTCCACCAGCACGAAGCGCCCCTTCGGGATCTTCGACAGCATGAAGTCGATATGCTGCTGCGTCATCTGATCGAAGATCGCGGTCTTCGCCGCCGCCGGTGTCACCGCGTTGACGAGGATGTCGTGGGCGGCGAGCTCCTTGCCGAGCGATTTCGTCAGTGCGATCACACCGGCCTTGGACGCCGAATAGTGCGCGGCGTTCGGATTGCCTTCCTTGCCGGCGATGGAGGCGATGTTCACGATGCGCCCGTATGTCTGCTTGAGCATCGTAGGCACGATGGCCTTGCAGCAGATGAAAGGACCGTCGAGGTTGATGCGCAGCACCTTGCGCCATTCCTCGAGGTCGGTCTCCCAGACCGGCTTGTTGACGCCGGCGACGCCGGCATTGTTGACGAGGATGTCGATCTTGCCGAAGGCGGCCAGCGTCGCATCGCGGGCCTGCTCGACGGCTGCGGTGTCGGTGACGTCGACCTTAAAGACGCGGACGCCGTCGCCGATCTCCTTCGCCGTCTTCTCGGCCAGCGCGGCATCGAAATCCCAAATGGCGACCTTGGCGCCGGAGGCGACGAAGCGCTCGGTAATCGCGCGGCCAAAGCCCTGCGCGCCGCCGGTGACGACAGCGGCGCGGCCGTTGAGATCGATCTTGTTCATGAGACTTGACCCCTGAACATCAGAGCATGTAGCCGCCGTCGACGACGAGGTCGACGCCGGTGGTGAACGCGCTTTCGTCACTGCCGAGATAGACCGCCATCGCTGCGATCTCGTCGGCGGTGCCGAGCCGGCCCATCTTCTGGCGGGAGATGAACATCTCCTTGCCTTGCGGCCCCTGCGCGGCGGCGCGGTCGAGCATCGAGGGCGTCTCGACGGTGCCGGGGCAGATGCTGTTGCAGCGGATGCCCTTGGTGATGAAATCGAGCGCGACCGCGCGCGTCAGCAGCGACACCGCCGCCTTCGACGCGCTGTAGACGTAACGGTTGGCCGGCGGCCGCAGCGCCGCGCAGGACGAGATGTTGACGATGCTGCCGCCGCCGCCTGCCAGCATCTCGGGCAGAAACGCCCTGATGGTCCGGTGCATCGACTTGACGTTGAGGTCGAACGAGAAGTCAAAATCCTCTTCCGAGCACTCCAGGATCGTACCATGGTGCACAAAGCCCGCAGCGTTGAGCAGGATGTCGATCTTGCCGACACGCTTGGCAAAGACGTTGACGTCGGCGGTGTTGCGGACGTCGAGTTTTGCGACTTCGGCGACGCCGTCCTTGGCCAGAGTGGCAATCCCGCTCTCGTTGATGTCGGTGGCGATGACGGTCGCGCCCTCACGCGCGAATGCGACGGCGCATGCGCGCCCGATGCCTGCGGCTGCAGCGGTGACGACGGCCCGCTTTCCCTTGAGGCGGTCTGCCATGTTCTTGTTCTCCTTCGTGTAGTTTCAATGCCAACCCACGTCTTTGCGAGGAGCTCTTGCGACGAAGCAAATCCAGGCCATCTCCGTGGAGCTATCTCTGGATTGCTTCGCTTCGCTCGCAATGACGGTGTGGCTGCTAGTGGTTATCTCTTGCCACGCCAAAGGTGCCGGCGACGTTCTGATAGCGCGTGGCGAGCTCCATGCAGGCGCCGGTGGATTGCTGGCCGACCGTATTGCGATAGATCTCCTGCCACGGCGTCTGGTTCGGCGGATGCTTGAAGCCGCCGCTGGCCTTGAGTTCGGCATGGCGCTTCTTCAGCTCCTCCTCCGAGATCACGATGTTGGCGCTGCCCTTGTTGAGGTCGATGCGCACCTTGTCGCCGGTTTTGAGGATGGCGAGCCCGCCATTTGCCGCCGCTTCCGGCGAGGCGTTCAGGATCGAGGGCGAACCCGAGGTGCCGGACTGGCGGCCGTCGCCGATGCAGGGCAGGGACAGGATGCCGCGTTTGATCAATGCTGCCGGCGGCTGCATGTTCACGACCTCGGCGCCACCGGGGTAGCCGATCGGCCCGGTGCCGCGGATGAACAGCACGCAGCGCTCGTCGATGTCGAGCGAGGGATCGTCGATCCGCTCGTGATAATCCTCGGGCCCCTCGAACACGATGGCGCGGCCTTCGAAGGCGTTGAGGTCCTTGGGGTTGCTGAGATAGCGGTCGCGAAACTCCTTGGAGATCACGCTGGTCTTCATGATCGCGGAATCGAACAGATTGCCCTTTAGCACCAGGAAGCCGGCGTCCTTCACCAGCGGCTTGTCGTAAGTCCAGATCACGTCGTTGTCGGGCGCCGGTGCGTTCCTGCAGTTCTCGCCGATGCCGCGGCCATTGACTGTCACTGCGTCCTCATGGATGCGCTTGTGCTTCATCAGCTCGCGCACCACAGCCGGAACGCCGCCGGCGCGGTGGAACTCCTCGCCGAGATAGAAGCCGGCCGGCTGCATGTTGACCAGCAGCGGCACGTCGTGGCCGAATTTCTGCCAGTCGTCGATCGAGAGCTCGACGCCGATGTGGCGGGCCAGCGCGTTGATGTGGATCGGCGCGTTGGTCGACCCACCGATCGCCGAATTGATGACGATGCAGTTCTCGAACGCCTTGCGGGTCAGGATGTCCGAGGGTTTCAGATCCTCCCAGACCATCTCGACGATGCGCTTGCCCGTCTCATAGGCGATCTGGCCGCGCTCGCGGTAGGGGGCGGGGATCGCCGCGCAGCCCGGCAGCGAGAAGCCGAGCGCTTCGGCGAGCCCGTTCATGGTCGAGGCGGTGCCCATGGTGTTGCAATGGCCGACCGAGGGCGCCGAGGAGGCCACGATCTCCATGAACTCTTCATAGTCGATCTCGCCGGCGGCGAGCCGCTCGCGCGACTTCCAGACGATGGTGCCGGAGCCCGTGCGCTCGCCGGCATGCCAGCCGTTCAGCATTGGGCCGCCCGACAGCACGATCGCGGGCAGGTTGACGGTCGCTGCGGCCATCATGCAGGCGGGCGTCGTCTTGTCGCAGCCGGTGGTCAGCACCACGCCGTCGAGGGGATAGCCGTAGAGGATCTCGACCAGGCCGAGATAAGCGAGATTGCGGTCGAGCGCCGCGGTCGGACGTTTGCCGGTCTCCTGGATCGGATGGGTCGGGAATTCCATCGCAATGCCACCGGCCTCGCGGATGCCCTCGCGGACGCGATGGGCCAGCTCGATATGATGGCGGTTGCAGGGTGAGAGATCATTGCCGGTTTGCGCGATGCCGATGATCGGCTTACCGGATTGAAGCTCGGCGCGGGTGAGGCCGTAGTTTAAATAGCGCTCCATATAGAGCGCGGTCATGCCCGGATTGTGCGGGTTGTTGAACCATTCCTGCGAGCGAAGGTGGCGGCGAGCGCCGTTGCCGGCAGCGTGCCCATTGGTTGGCTTTTTTGTCATTGGTCTCTCCTGCAATGCAAACGCACTGGCGTCCGTCTCAATCTGTCGGCTGGTGCGATGCCCAGCGGCGCGAGCGATGGTCTGCCGGCCCGCTGGCGGGTCATTTCCTCACAAGTACGATACTAATCTTGGCTGCTTGGTAACGCTACCATTTTGTTGGCGGCGCCGGCTCCGGAAGCGGCTGGTCGATTGTCCGAACGCCGCGACAACGAGCTTTGCCGCTCGACCACTTTGAAGCCGAGGTCGAGCACCGGCTGCTCGGGCCGCCGTCCATCGATCGCGTCGATCAGCATGGTCGCGGCCGTTTTCCCCATCTCATAGCGATTGGTGCGCACGCTGCTGAGGGTGGGGACGGCTGAGGCCATGAATTCGAGGTCGTTGAATCCGACGATCGCGATCTGCTCCGGGACGGCGATCTCCCGGCGCCGGCATTCAAACAGGACGCCGAGCGCGAGGTCGTCATTGGCACAGAACACCGCATCGATGCCGGGGTCCCGCGCAAGCAGGTCGGTGAACAGGGCGCCGCCGAGCGTCACCGATGTCGGCGTCGCCGTCGTCACGACGAGCCGCTGCTCGAACAGGGCGGCATCCTTCATGGCCGAGACATATCCATCGAGCCGCCGCTGCACCCGCGGATCCATCCGCGCGCCGATGAAGCCGACCTTGCGGTGACCCTGCGCGAACAGGTGGGCAACTGCCGCGCGCGCAGCATCATAGTGCGAAAAGCCGATCATCATGTCGACTGGATTGGGGCCAATCTCCATGATCTGCACGATCGGGCAGTCGGCAGCCTCCAGCATCGCGCGCGATTCTGCGGTCTGGTCGATGCCGGTGACGATCAGCCCGGCCGGCTTCTGCGCCAGAAACAGGCGCAGCAGCTTCTCCTCCTGGAGGATGCTGTAGCGGGTGTTGGACAGCTGGATCGAGTAACGGCTGCCTTCGGAGGCGTCATAGATGCCCCGCAGCACGTCGGAGAACACGTTATTGGTGAGGGATGGGATCAATACACCGATCACCTCGGTACGCTGCGAGGCCAGCGCGCGTGCAGCAAGGTTCGGAACATAGCCGAGCTCCTTGGCGGCGCTCTCGACCCGCGTCCGCTTGGCAACCGACAGTGCTTCCGGATTGCGGAAGAAGCGGGACGCGGTGATCGGGCTGACGCCGGCAAGCTCGGCGACTTCCGCCAGCCGGATCTTGCCTGACTTGGTGCGTTTTCGACCCATTGCTGCTCTTAACACAGTCACGGTCGCAAACAAAGGAACGTTGACAGCGCTACCAGCAACGACTAACCAAAGACAAATTGCCAAAACCGCACAAACTGCCGACAATGTTGCTCGCTATGATCGGGCCGGGTTCGGTAAAGTCTGAAAAAGCAAGACGGTCGCGGCGCGAAGGGCGTCGTCGACTTTCAAGGAGGGAGCTAGATGTCGTCTGTGCAAATCCGCGACGTGCGGAAATCGTTCGGCAATTTTGAAGTCCTGCACGGCGTGACCATTCCGATCGAGGACGGCCAGTTCGTCGTTCTGGTCGGCCCCTCCGGCTGCGGCAAGTCGACGCTTCTGCGCATGCTCGCCGGTCTCGAGAACATCACCTCCGGCACGATCTCGATCGGCGACCGCGTCGTCAACAATGTCCAGCCCAAGGAGCGGGACATTGCGATGGTGTTCCAGAACTACGCGCTCTATCCGCACATGACGGTGGCCGAGAACATGGGCTTCTCATTGAAGCTGCGGAATGCCAGCTCGGACGAGATCAACAAGCGCGTCAAGCGCGCCGCCGAGATCTTGGCGCTGTCGCCGCTGCTCGATCGCTATCCGCGCCAGCTCTCGGGCGGCCAGCGTCAGCGCGTCGCCATGGGCCGCGCCATCGTGCGCGATCCGCAGGTGTTCCTGTTTGACGAGCCCTTGTCGAACCTGGACGCCAAGCTGCGCGTCGCCATGCGCACCGAGATCAAGGAGCTGCACCAGCGGCTGAAGACGACGACCGTCTACGTCACCCACGACCAGATCGAGGCCATGACCATGGCCGACAAGATCGTCGTCATGCATGACGGCATCGTCGAGCAGATGGGCACGCCGCTCGAGCTCTACGACAAGCCCGACAACCAGTTCGTCGCCGGCTTCATCGGCTCGCCCGCCATGAACTTCCTCAAAGGTCATGTGCGCGTCAACGGCGTTGCCACCTTCGAGGGGCCGAACGGTGTCAAGCTGCCGCTCAAGACGGCGCCGACGGCGTCGGACGGCCGTCCTGCCGTCTATGGCGTGCGGCCTGAGCATTTCACCATCGCCGATGACGGCGCCGAGGCGGAGATCATCGTGGTCGAGCCGACCGGCTCGGAGACGCAGGTGTTCGCCAAGGTCGGCGGCGAGCAGGTCGTCGCGGTCTTCCGCGAGCGCCACCAGTTCAACCCGGGCGACAAGGTGCGGCTGAAGCCCGACCCGTCGCTGGTGCATTTGTTCGACGAGGCCACAGGCAAGCGCCTGAACGCCTAGCGCAAGACGTAAGACAAGAAAAAGCATCACAGGGAGGACGATATGCAAGACTTTACCCGCCGGACTCTGCTTCAGGGCGGAACGGCTCTGGCTGCGACCGGCATGCTGACTGGGCCGGCACTGTTCGATTTCGCCAAGGCCTGGGCGCAGAGCGCGCCGTGGAAGGCGGAGCCCGGTGCCAAGCTGACCGTGATGCGGTGGAAGCGCTTCGTGCCGCAGGAGGACGATGCGTTCAACGCGATGGTTGCGGCGTTCAAGGCTGCGACCGGCACCGAGATGAACGTATTCAGCGAATCCTTCGAGGACGTGCAGCCGAAGGCATCGGTTGCGGCCAATACCGGCTCAGGGCTCGATCTCGCCTGGGGCTTGCACACGCTGCCGCAGCTGTTTCCCACCAAAGTGCTGAAGATGAACGACGTCGCCGATTACCTCGGCAAGAAGTATGGCGGCTGGACCGATGCGGCGGCCAAGACCTGCAAGTTCGGCAACGACTGGCTCGGCATTCCCGTGGCCACCAACGGCGGCTACATGACCTACCGCAAGTCGGCGACCGACAAGGCCGGCTTCAAGGAATTCCCGAAGGACTTCCCCGGCTTCCTCGAGATGTGCAAGGCGCTGAAGGCGAACAACACGCCTGCCGGCTTTGCGCTCGGGCACGCCTCGGGCGACGGCAACTCATGGCTGCACTGGGTTCTGTGGGGGCACGGCGCCTACACGGTCGACCAAAACGACAAGATCATCATCAACTCGCCGGAGACGGCGAAGGCGCTGGAATATTGCAAGGCGCTGTACGACACCTTCATCCCCGGCACCGCGTCCTGGAATGATTCATCCAACAACAAGGCCTTCCTCGCGGGCGAGCTCTATTGCACGGCGAACGGCATCTCGATCTACGTCGCTGCCAAGACTGATCCGAGCAAGAAAGAACTCGCTGAGGACACCTATCACGCGCTCTGGCCGGTCGGACCGGTCGGCAAGCCGACCGAGCTGCAGCTGGCGCTGCCGATCCTCGCCTTCAACTTCACCAAATATCCGAATGCGGCGAAGGCGTTCGTCGCCTTCATGCTGGAGAAGGAGAACTACGAGAAGTGGCTGGAGGGGGCGCAGGGCTATCTGACGCAGACGTTGAACGCCTATGAATCGGCGCCGGTCTGGACGGCGGATCCCAAGAACGCCGTGTTCTCGCAGGCGTCCAAGCGCACGCTGCCGGCATCCGGCATCGGCACCGTCGGCGAGAAGGCGGCAACTGCGATCGCCGACTTCATCGTGGTCGACATGTTCGCCAATTACTGCACCGGCGCCAAGGATGCGAAGGGCGCGATGGCGGAAGCCGAGCGCCAGCTGAAGCGCATCTATCGCTGAGGGGTCACGGAGCGGGCGGCCGTCCGGCCGCCCGCTCGTCAACATTTCGATCAGGGATATCGGGCATGGCTGATGTCGCAATTCCCCGGGCCAAGCCTCAGATGAGCGAGGCTAGCGCCTGGACCCAGCTCAGACACAATCGCAATTGGCTCGGCTTCTGGTTCATGGTGCCGGCCATGGCGTTCCTGATCTTCTTCCTGGCCTATCCGCTGGGACTCGGCATCTGGCTGTCCTTCACGGACACGCGCATCGGCAGGGTCGGGCACTTCATCGGCACCGAGAACTACGAGTGGCTCTGGGACGATTCGATCTTCTGGCTCTCGGTGTTCAATACGCTGCTCTACACCTTTGTCGCCAGCGCTCTCAAATTCGCGGTCGGGCTCTATCTCGCGCTGCTGCTCAACGAGCACATGCCCTTCAAGGCGATGCTGCGCGCGATGGTGCTCATCCCCTTCATCGTTCCGACCGTGCTCTCGGCACTCGCCTTTTGGTGGATCTTCGACTCGCAATTCTCGATCATCTCCTGGTCGCTGAAGCATCTCGGCCTGATCAGCCAGAACATCAATTTCCTGGGCGACACGACCTGGGCGCGTATTTGCGTGATCTTCGCCAATATCTGGCGCGGCGTGCCGTTCGTGGCGATTACGCTGCTCGCTGGCCTGCAGACCGTCTCGCCGTCGCTGTATGAAGCAGCAACGCTCGACGGTGCCACGCGTTGGCAGAATTTCCGGTACATCACCTATCCGCTGCTGACGCCGATCATCGCTGTCGTGATGACCTTCTCCGTGCTCTTCACTTTCACTGACTTCCAGCTGATCTGGGCGATGACTCGCGGCGGCCCGGTCAACGCCACCCACCTGATGGCAACCTTGTCCTATCAGCGCGCGATCATCGCGGGGCAACTGGGCGAGGGGGCCGCGATCTCAAGCGCCATGATTCCATTCCTGCTGGCTGCGATCATGGTATCCTGGTTCGGCTTGCAGCGTCGCAAGTGGCAGCAAGGGGAAAGCAATGACTGATCTCCCCACCTCGCGGATCGATCTCAAGGCCGTGCTGCATGGCTCGGCGCCGACAGTCGCGAAGGATGATCACAGCGAAGGCATGAGCTATCTGCAGTCGGTGCCGCGCCGACTGGTGACGCTCTATCTGCCGCTGGCGATCATCGTCGTCGTCCTGCTGTTCCCGTTCTACTGGATGGCGCTGACGTCGGTGAAGCCCGACGAGCAGCTGCTTGACCTCGACAGGTACAATCCGTTTTGGACCTGGAACCCGACGTTCAAGCACTTCCACAAGCTGCTGTTCGAGAGCTACTATCCGTACTGGCTCTGGAACACGATGTACGTGGCGATCTGCGCCACGGTGCTCTCGATCATCGCATCGGTGTTCGCGGCCTACGCGATCGTGCGGTTGCGCTACAAGGGCGCCAATCTCGTCGGGGGGCTGATCTTCCTCGCCTATCTCGTGCCGCCGTCGATCCTGTTCATTCCGCTCGCCACCGTCGTGTATCAGTACGGCCTTTTCGACTCGCCGCTGGCGCTCATCCTGACCTATCCGACGATACTGATCCCGTTCTCGACCTGGCTGTTGATGGGCTATTTCAAGACCATCCCCTTCGAGCTCGAGGAATGCGCGCTGATCGACGGAGCGAGCCGCTGGCAGATCCTGATCAAGATCGTCGTGCCGCTCGCAATCCCCGGCCTGATCTCGGCCTTTATCTTCTGTTTCACGCTGTGCTGGAATGAGTTCATTTACGCCCTGACGTTCCTGCAGTCGACCAGCAACAAGACGGTGCCGGTCGCGATCGTTAATGAGTTCGTCGACGGTGACATCTACCGCTGGGGTTCGCTGATGGCGGGAGCATTGGCCGGCTCGCTGCCGCTCGTCATCCTTTACGCCTTCTTCGTGGAGCATTATGTGTCGGCGATGACCGGCGCCGTGAAGGAATGATCGCGGGGCTTGCCGAGGGCGCGTTGGGAGCGGCGCGCTCCGGCCAATAAGAAGGAGTAGGCTCTTGCACATTCTGGTTCTGGGCGCCGCCGGCATGGTCGGCCGCAAACTCTGTGAACGGCTGCTGCGCGACGGCCGGCTCGGCAAGAGCGACATCACGAAATTGACCATGCACGACGTGGTCGAGCCGAAGAAGCCAGAGCAGGCCGGCTTCCCCGTCGAGACCGTGTCCGGCGATTTCGCCGTGCCGGGCGCAGCCGAAAAGCTGATCGCCGGCCGTCCCGATGTGATCTTCCATCTTGCCGCGATCGTCTCCGGCGAAGCCGAGCTCGACTTCGAGAAGGGCTACCGCATCAATCTCGACGGCACGCGGATGCTGCTCGATGCCATCCGCCTCGTCGGCGGTGGCTACAGGCCGCGCGTAGTGTTCACGTCCTCGATCGCGGTGTTCGGCGCGCCGTTTCCGGACGCGATCGGCGACGAATTCTTCCACACACCGCTGCTCAGCTACGGCACGCAAAAGGCGATCGGCGAACTCCTGCTCGCTGATTATTCTCGCCGCGGTTTCCTCGACGGCATCGGCATCCGCCTGCCGACCATCTGCATCCGCCCGGGCCTGCCGAACAAGGCGGCATCGGGCTTCTTCTCCAACATCCTGCGCGAGCCGCTCGCCGGCAAGGAAGCGATCCTCCCGGTGTCCGAGGACGTCCGTCACTGGCACGCCACGCCACGCTCCGCGGTCGGCTTCCTGCTCCACGCCGGCACCATGGATCTCGCCACCGTCGGCCCACGCCGCAATCTGACCATGCCGGGCCTGTCGGCGACAGTCGGCGAGCAGATCGCGGCCTTGAAGCGCGTTGCGGGCGAGAAGGTCGCCGCGCGCATCAAGCACGAGCCCGATCCCTTCATCGTCGGCATCGTCGGCGGCTGGCCGCGCAATTTCGATGCGAAGCGCGCGCGCGAGCTCGGCTTCACCACCGCCGAGAAGAATTTCGACGACATCATCCGCATTCACATCGAAGACGAGCTCGGCGGCAATTTCGTCGCCTGATCGCGCACTGAGCGGGTCATATGATGGCGAGCGTTGCTTGCATCGGCGAATGCATGGTCGAGCTCCGGCAGGCCCAGGGCGGACATTCGACCGGATCGTCCGCGACGCAAGGGCAGGGCGGCGGGCTGTACTCGCGCGGCTTCGGCGGCGACACCCTGAACACGGCGGTGTACCTGGCGCGGCTCGAGGTGAAGGTCGACTATCTCACCGCGCTCGGCGATGATGCCCTAAGCGATGAGATGATCGCAGCCTGGACTACCGAGGGCGTCGGCACGCGGCGCGTCGTGCGGTTGCCGGGCAAGCTGCCCGGTCTCTACATGATCCAGCTGGATGCAAAGGGCGAGCGCCAGTTCTTCCACTGGCGCGACAGCGCGGCGGCGCGGCAGCTGATGAATTTGCCGGAGACCGACGAGCTGCTCAACTCGCTGATGAGCTACGACATCGTCTATCTCTCCGCGATCACGCTCTCGATCTACGACGCGCCCGGACGCGAGCGCCTGTTCGCGGCGATCAAGCGCGCGCGCCTGCTCGGCACCCGCTTCGTGTTCGACACCAATTTTCGCGCGCGCGGCTGGCCGGACCGCGATGTCGCGCGCGATGTGTTTGCCACGGCCTTCGCGGCCGCCGACATCGTGCTGACCTCGATCGAGGACCTGCTCGCGCTCTATCCTGGCGAAAGCCACGAGCAGCTGATCGCCCGCATCCCTTCTCCGGAACTCGTATTCCGCCTCGCCGAGCCGGTGAGCCTCCTGCGCTTTCCCGGCGGCACTGACGAGGTCCGCGCCGAGCCTATGACCAAGCCGGTGGTGGACACCACGGCTGCCGGCGACAGCTTTGCCGCGGCCTATATCGCCGCCCGGCTCGCCGGATCGGAGCCGGTCGAAGCCGCCCAGGCCGGGCATCGCCTCGCCAGCCTCGTGATTTGCTATCCTGGCGCCATCATTCCGGGCTATGCCATGCCGCCGAAGAAGCGGCACCGGCCGGCGGCCTCTCGCCAGGCGACCAAGTGAAGAAGCGACCACAACGATGACCACGAGTGCCCAACAAAATCACCTTGTCGCGCTGTTCAAGGCGGCGACCGTCATTCCCGTCCTCACCATCGATCGTATCCAGGATGCGGTGCCGCTGGCGCGTGCGCTGGTTGCCGGCGGCGTCCGCACGCTGGAGGTGACCCTGCGCACTCCTGTTGCGATCGAGGCAGCGAGGGCGATGATGTCTGAGGTCCCCGAGGCGCTCGTCGGCATCGGTACAATTCTCAATGCGGCCGACTTCACCCGCGTCGAAAAGCTCGGCGTCAAGTTCGGCATCAGCCCGGGCTTGACCCCCGACCTCCTGAAGGCCGCTGCCGACAGCGCCCTGCCGTTCGCGCCGGGCATCGCGACCGCCTCCGAGCTGATGATGGCGCTGGCCCATGGCTTCGACGTCGCCAAATTCTTCCCGGCCGAGCAGGCCGGCGGCATCAAGGGCCTTCGCGCCCTCGGCGGGCCCTTCCCGAGCGTGCGGTTCTGCCCTACCGGCGGCATCAGTGAGGCCAATGCGGCGACCTGGCTTGCCGAGCCCAATGTGGTCGCGGTTGGCGGTTCCTGGCTGTGCCCGACGGCCGAAATCAGGGCCGGGAACTGGGCCGGCATAACGGCCATCTGCCAGCGTACCCTCAAGGCCCTGAAAGCCGCGTGAAGTCTTGCCATCCCTGGGCTAAGACTTAACTCAGGAAGAGACCCCAGGGAGAAATGACCATGACCGCCAGCATCGTCGGATGGGCGCATACGCCGTTCGGCAAGTTCGATACCGAAACCGTTGAAAGCCTCGTCACGCGCGTCGCCAACGAGGCGCTGGCGGATGCCGGCATTTCGGCTGGCGATGTCGACGAGATCGTGCTCGGCCATTTCAACGCCGGCTTCTCGCCGCAGGATTTCACCGCCTCGCTGGTGCTTCAGGCCGACCCGAAGCTGCGCTTCAAGCCGGCGACCCGGGTCGAGAACGCCTGCGCAACCGGCTCAGCCGCCGTGCACCAGGGCCTGCGCGCGATTGCCGCAGGCGCCGCCAAGATCGTGCTGGTCGTCGGCGTCGAGCAGATGACGCGCACGCCGGGGCCCGAGATCGGCAAGAACCTGCTCAAGGCGTCTTACCTGCCCGAGGACGGCGACACGGTCGGCGGCTTCGCCGGCGTATTCGGCAAGATTGCCAGCTCCTATTTCCAGAAATACGGCGACCAGTCGGATGCGCTGGCGCTGATCGCGGCCAAGAACCATAAGAACGGCGTCGCCAATCCCTTCGCCCAGATGCGCAAGGATTTTGGCTTCGACTTTTGCCGCGCCGAGAGCGAGAAGAACCCCTATGTCGCCGGTCCCCTGAAGCGCACCGACTGCTCCCTGGTCTCCGACGGCGCCGCGGCGCTGGTGCTGGCCGATGCCGAGACCGCCAAGAGCATGAGCAAGTCGATCGGCTTCCGCGCCACCGCACACGCCCAGGACTTCCTGCCGATGAGCAAGCGCGACATCCTCCAGTTCGAGGGCTGCACCGTGGCGTGGCAGCGCGCGTTGGAAAAGGCGGGCGTGACGCTCTCCGATCTCTCCTTCGTCGAGACCCATGACTGTTTCACGGTCGCCGAGCTGATCGAGTACGAAGCGATGGGCCTGACGCCGAAGGGGCAGGGTGCTCGCGCGATCAAGGAGGGCTGGACGCTGAAGGACGGCAAGCTGCCGGTCAATCCGTCCGGCGGCCTGAAGGCCAAAGGCCATCCGATTGGCGCCACCGGCGTCTCCATGCATGTGATGACCGCGATGCAGCTCGCGGGACAGGCGCCCGAGGGCATGCAGCTCAAGAACGCAAAACTCGGCGGGATCTTCAACATGGGCGGTGCGGCGGTCGCCAATTACGTTTCCGTGCTGGAGCCGTTGAAGTAAGCTCAGTCCTGAAGGTGGGCAAAGGCGCCATGCGTCCACCTGTTTTCTTGCGCTAGATGACGGTGGGCATGCTACGCTTTGCCCACCCTACGGCTCCTGATTGACTTTGCGGGAAATGCATCATGAGCAATGACTACGAAGACTCGCTGTCGATGGACGCACTGAACCATCGCATCGCTATCCTCGAGGACAATATCCGCCAGCTCATCGAGCAGGCCGCTGCCGCCTCGGGTGAGCAGAACGAGTCGCGGATCGCCGACCGCATCAATCAGCAGAACGACGAACTCGACCGTCTCATCAAGATCCGCGAATCCCGCCAGAAGAAATAGCGGTCGATATCGCCGCGCGATGCATGCCGCCATACGCCGGTTGCCCTTGCGCGAGCGACGGCGCTGCCGTTAGCTGAACCGACATCGCAGGGCGTTTGAGCCCTGGGCAATCGGGAGCAAGCGATGGGGCCGCTGAAGGGCATCAAGGTCATCGACATGACCACCGTGCTGATGGGGCCTTATGCAACCCAGATGCTCGGCGACTACGGCGCCGACGTCGTCAAGGTGGAATCGCTCGACGGGGACGTCACCCGGCTGATCGGCCCGATGCGGCACGCCGGCATGGGCCCGGTGTTCCTCAACACCAACCGCAGCAAGCGCTCGATCTGCCTCGATCTGAAGAAGCCTGCGGGGCGCGATGCCGTGCTGCGGTTGCTTCGGGGCGCCGACGTTCTCGTCTACAATGTCCGGCCGCAGGCGATGGCGCGGCTTCAACTCGGCTACGATGTCGTTTCCGAGATCAATCCACGTCTCGTCTATGCCGGCGTTTTCGGCTTCGGCCAGGACGGGCCCTATGCCGCAAAACCCGCCTATGACGATCTGATTCAAGGAGCGACCGGGCTGCCGGCGCTGATGGCGCAGACCGGCGACGGCGTCCCGCGCTACGTGCCCAACGCGCTGGTCGATCGCATCGTCGGCCTCACCGCGGTGGGCGCGATCTGCGCCAGCCTCGTGCATCGCGACCGCACCGGCCGCGGCCAGCGCGTCGACATCCCGATGTTCGAAACCATGGCCGGGTTCGTGATGGGCGATCACATGGGCGGGCTCACCTATGAGCCGCCGCTCGACAAGGGCGGCTACGCCCGCCACCTCTCGCGCGACCGTAGGCCTTACAAGACTTCCGACGGCTATCTCAGCGTCATCGTCTACAACGACAAGCAGTGGGAGAACTTCTTTGAGGCGACGGGGCGCGACGATCTGCGCGCCGATCCCAAATTCGCAACCTTCGCCGGCCGCGCTGCCAATATCGACGTCGTCTATGCCGAGCTCGCGCGCATTTTTGAGACGCGCACCACGGCCGAATGGATCGACCTGCTGACCAAGGCCGACGTGCCGGTGATGCCGATGCACGACCTCGCATCGATCCTGCACGATCCACACCTGGAAGCGACGAATTTCTTCCCGGTCGTGAACCATCCGACCGAGGGGCCGATCCGCAGCATGAAGGTGACGGCCACCTGGTCGGACACGGAGGCGGTGCCGGTTCGGCTCGCGCCGCGGCTCAACGAGCATGGCGCGGAGATTTTGCGCGAGATCGGCTATTCTGCCGACGAGATCGCAGCCATGATCCGCGACGGCGTCACGCGATCGGCGCCGGAGTAGGGAAACGACGATGACGACGGCTCTCTCATCCATCATTCCGGGGCTCGCGAAGCGAGATCCCGGGATCCTCGAGCTTCCGGGTTCGGCCCTTCGGACGCCCGGAAATAACGAAGAGGACCCATGAGCTTCATCACCGGCGTCGGCCTCACACCTTACGGCAAGCACGAAGGTTCATCCTCGCTCGACCTGATGAGCAAGGCTGCGCAAGCTGCGCTCGACGATGCCGGGCTGAAGCGCGCCGAGATCGATGGCATCCTCTGCGGTTACTCCACCGTTTCGCCGCACATTATGCTGGCGACCGTCTTCGCCGAGCATTTTGGCATCCGCCCCGCTTACGCCCACGCCGTCCAGGTTGGCGGCGCCACGGGTCTCGCGATGACGATGCTCGCACATCACCTCGTCGAAGCAGGCCTCGCGCGCCACGTGCTCGTGGTCGCTGGCGAGAACCGCCTTACGGGCCAGAGCCGCGACGCCGCGATCCAGGCGCTGGCGCAGGTCGGCCATCCCGATTACGAGGTGCCGCTTGGCCCGACAATTCCCGCCTATTATGGGCTGGTCGCCACCCGCTACATGCACGAATACAGCGTGACCGAAGAGGATCTCGCCGAGTTCGCGGTGCTGATGCGTAAGCATGCGTGCACCCATCCGGGCGCGCAATTCCATGATCCCATCACGGTCGCCGACGTCATGGCCTCGAAACCGGTGGCGATGCCGCTGAAGCTGCTCGACTGCTGTCCGGTGTCCGACGGCGGCGCTGCATTCATCGTCAGCGGCGAGCGGACCGGGGAGGCGGGCGTGCGCATCCGTGGCTGCGCGCAGGCCCACACCCATCAGCATGTCACGGCCGCACCCGGCCTCAGCGAACTCGGCGCAGAAATATCGATCGCGCGCGCCAAGGAGGCGACGGGCCTTGCGATCTCGGACGTGCGCTACGCCGCCATCTACGACAGCTTTACGATCACGCTCGCGATGCTGCTGGAGGACCTCGGCCTCGCCGGCCGCGGCGAGGCTGCAGCCCGTGTACGATCGGGCCATTTCAACCGCGACGGCGCGATGCCGCTGAACACCCATGGCGGCCTGCTCAGCTACGGCCATTGCGGCGTCGGGGGCGCCATGGCGCATCTGGTCGAGACGCATCTGCAGATGACGGGACGGGCGGCGAATCGGCAGGTGCGCGATGCCTCAATCGCGCTCTTGCACGGCGACGGCGGCGTGCTGTCGTCCCATGTGAGCATGTTCCTGGAGCGGGTGCGATGAGCGAGCGTCTGGGCGACTGGACCAAGGGCGAACAGGCTATCACCTATCAAACCTGCGCCGCCTGCGGCCATGTGCAGTATTTCCACCGCGCCTTCTGCGCCGCCTGCGGCGTGTCCGATCCGCACGAAGAGCGCGCCAGCGGCAAGGGCAGGGTCTACGCGACCTCGCTGGTCTGCCGCGCCGCAACGCCCGAGACGCGCGCGCAGGTGCCCTACAACATCCTGCTGGTCGATTGCGATGAGGGTTTTCGCCTGATGGCGCACGGCGAGGCCGGGCTGGCCATCGGCGATTCCGTCACCGCGAGCTTCAGGCTCTTTGCCGGAAAGCTCGTGCCGTTCTTCACCAAAGAGGCATGAGAGAGTAGCGGGATTCGTCATTCGGGGGCGGTCCAAAGGACCGGGCCTGGAACGGGATTCTGGGCCTGGCGCTGTGCGAGGCGCCACCCCGGAATGACGAAAACTCTAAACCTCCGACTAAAGCGCGATGAGATTAGGATAAATCGTCATCGCGCTTTAGGTTATTGTTTGAGCATGATCTCCGCGCGAACGCCTTCCGCGTTTGTCGCGAGGGAAAACCGCTACACACTTTTCCGGATCATGCTCTAACGCCCGTAGAACAAGATGCTGGCGATGACGAGCATGGCCGTCACCGCCAGCATATGCGCGAGCGCTCCCGAGGCCGCCCCCTTGATGGCTTCCTTCATGCCTTTTTCTCCCTAGACTTGGGCGTGACTCATCGATGTGCGGCTAGCGCACCCGACGGCCAATTGTTTTACTCGGAACACCCCACTTACGAGTATCCGCCGCGATCTGTCCCCACGCGGCGAATATCGACTGTGTCAAGGTCGATCAGCAATGCGGCGGCAATTTGACTCGATGATGTTGCTCCTGCGTCAGCGCAAGAATAGAGTTTCGGGGAGCTCTCGCCGGCAACGACAAAAAGCATCAAAATCTCCGAGAAGACTTCAGGAAAATCATGGCCCGCATCAATTACAGCGACCCGTCGAAGGCCTCCGACCGCACCCGCGAAATCCTCGACAAGAACCGCAACGCCAACATTTTCCTCATGATGGCGCACTCGCCGAGCTATTTCGAGCAGTATTGCCGCTTGGGAGGCGCCATCCGCCACAAGGGTGAGCTCGATCCGGTGGTGCGCGAGCTTGCAATCACACGCACCGGTATTCTGTGCGAGGCGCCGTACGAGATCGTCGCGCACAAGCGCATCGGCAAGAATGTCGGGGTCACCGACGAGCAGAACGAGGCGCTTGAGAATTGGCAAGCCGCGAGTTGCTTCAACGAGGTGCAGCGCGCCGCGCTCGCGTTCACGGACGAGATCGTGAAGTTGAACAAACCCGCGGACGCGACCTTCAAGGCGATCGCGTCGAAGCTGACGCCGGCCGCGCTGATCGAGCTCCAGCTCTCGGTCGGCTTCTACATCATGACGTCAAAGTTTTTGGAGACCTTCGAGATCGATCTTCAGCCGGTCACGGAAGTGGTGGGCTGATTCTTAGGAGCGGCGAGGGATGCCGATGACGATCGATGAATATGCGGCCTGGGCCGCGCGCATTGGGAAAGTCGAAGAGCATCCGTCCAACGAGCGGCTGTCCTATCTCGGCCTTGGCCTTGCCGGCGAAGCCGGCGAGGTCGCCGATCACATCAAGAAGCTGCTCCGCGACGGCTGGCTGGATCAGGCGGGTCTCGTCGATGAACTCGGCGATGTCGTCTACTACTGGGCGTGCCTGTGTGCGGCCACTGGCCAGCAGCCATCCGACGTGCTCAAGGCGAGCGCAGCCAGGATCAACCGGCGCCTAAGCGAGGCCGCGAGCCGCTGAGCCGGTTCGGATCACCTCTCCCGGTCGCGGAGAGGCGAAGAACCTCGCCCAGCGCTACGTCGATGTCAAAATATCCACCTTCGCGTTCGCCACGATCAGACGGTCGGCCAATAGCTGCGCCAGATTGCGCATGATGCGCTCGCTGGCGCGCGGGTGCTGCTCGCGGAAGCGCTCGAAATCCTTCAAGGCCACTTCGAACGCGGTCGCCGCCATGTCGGCGAATACGTCGGCGGACCGCGTTGGTTCCAGCAGCGCCATCTCGCCAAAGGCCATGCCTGCGGTGAGCGTTGCCAGCCTGACACCATCGGGCAGCGTGACGTGCACCGCGCCGCTGCGCAGGAAGAACACGGCATCGGCGGGATCGCCGGTTTTGACGATTTTGGCGCCGGACGGATAACTCCTGACGGTGCAGATTGCGGCGAGATCGCTCAGCTCGTCCTCGCTCAGCCCCGCGAGCAGCGGTTGCTCGGTAAGCTCGGTGGTCTCGTGGAAGTCGATCGAGCCGCCATAGCGGTAGACGATCTGGTCTTCGGCCCATTCGATCGCGGTGTCGAGCAGGTAGAAGTCGCGGACGTTCTTCAGCTCCGCCGTCCATTCCCGCAAGCTGTCCCATTCCTTGGAGGCGCGCCTGACGCCCGACAGCACCACCGTGACGTTGAGTGCGGCGAGCTCTTCGAACGCTTCGGCGATTAGCCGCGCTCCGGCGCGCGTGGTGGAGGTGACGCGGTGCAGATCGAAGATCACGAATTGCGGCCGCGGACGGCCTGCAAGCCGGCGCGAGACGTAGTCGACGGCCGACAGCGACAGCGTTCCGACCAGCTCGATGACCCGCACCTCCTGCTCATGCGCGGAAAGAATCTCGCGCTCCTGGGGCCGGCGCACGCGTCGCGACGGGCTCCTGCCGATATCGTAATCGGCGATGACGGCGTTGCGCGCGTCGTCGCTGCGGTTGAGCATGTGCATATCGTAATGCGAGGACAGCGCCTCGCAAACCTTGATGCCGCGCACGCTGTTGCCGTGCTTGTCGAGCTTGGGCGAATAGCTGCCGAGGCCGAGCCGGGCAGGGAGTGCGGCGAGGATGCCGCCGCCGACACCGCTTTTGGCGGGAATGCCGATCCGGTAGATCCATTCGCCGGCATAATCGTACATGCCCGAGGAGGTCATCACGGAGAGCGTGCGCGAGATCGCGTAGGACGTCAGCACCTGCTCGCCGGTGACCGGATTGATGCCGCGATTGGCGAGCGTGGCCGCCATCACCGCGATGTCGCGCGCCGTGACCAGCACGGCGCATTGCCGGAAATAGACGTCGAGCACGGCCGCGACGTCGTCGGAGATCACGGCGTTGGTCTTGAGGAGATAGCCGATGGCCCGGTTGCGGTCGCCGGTCTGGCTTTCCGAAGCATAGACGGCCTCATCGACGGCGAGATCGCGTCCGGCGAAACGGCTGAGCGCAAGGCGGATCTGCTCGAAAGCGGCCGCGCCCCTGCTGTCGTGGATAAGCCCCGTGCAGGCGATTGCGCCGGCATTGACCATCGGGTTGAAGGGATGGTTCTCCGAATTGAGCCGGATCGAGTTGAAGGGATCGCCGGAAGGTTCGACACCGATCGCGCTTTCGACCTTGCCTGCTCCCAAAAGGTCCAGCGCCAGCGCGAACACGAACGGTTTTGACATCGACTGGATGGTGAAGGGCATTCGGCTGTCGCCGACTTCGTAGACATGCCCGTCCAGGGTCGCAAGGCTGATGCCGAAATGGGCAGGGTCGGCCTTGCTCAGCTCGGGGATGTAGTCGGCAACGCTGCCCGAGGTCTCGGCAGAGAATTCGTTGAGGCAATTGTCCAGAAACCGCAGCAAGGGCGGTTTCGAGCGGGTCCAGGCGGAGGCGGCGGACGAGTGCGGCTTCATCGCCTCACTTGTGCAACGCAATCAGGGCGCGCGCAACCCGTCCGGCACGATGGTGTGCCGGCGAACCAGGAGAAGCGCGAGCAAAGTCGTGGGCACGAGGATCGCAAGACCAAGCAGCGTCACCTGCATCTGCGACAGCGGCATGATCCCGCCGCCGGGAGTCGCGACCACGAACCCGCCGATCACGAGCAGCATGCGAATCGGCCATTCCAGCGCGCCGGCACCGCGGAGGTCGCCGACGAAAGGCTGGTAGCCCTGGATGCCGCCGCAGATGAACAGCGTGCCGAACGCGGCAAGCCCCATCAGGCCGAGGCCGGCGAGGTACGGGCTCGGCCCTTGCAGCACCAGCACCGGATTGAGCACGAAGAAGAACGGCAGAAAATAGATGATGCTGCCGACCCACATGGATTCCCACCCGGTCTTCATCGCCGGCGAGCCGGCAATGCCGGCGGCCGCGAACGAGGCGATGGCGACCGGCGGCGTGATCGACGACAGCATGCCCCAATAGAAGATGAACATGTGTACGGCCATGCGATTGAGCCCGAGCTTCTCCAGCGCGGGCGCGACCAGGATGGCGAGGAAGATGTAGCAGGCCGTCGTCGTCAGGCCGAGGCCGAGGATCAGGCTGGTCAGCGCGCACATGCCGAGCAGCAGGAAGGCATTGTCGCCGGCAATGTGCAGGAGGTCGTTGGCAAGGCTCGACACCACGCCGGTCATCGAGAACGCGCCGATCAGCAGGCCGCAGCCGGCGAGAATGCCGACCAGCTCGACGAAGGTGCGGCCGTTGATCTCGAGGAACTTGCTGATGGTCGCAAACGTCCAGCGCGTGTCCTTGGAGAAGAACTGGTTGAGCACCAGCAGTAGCGGGGTAGCGTAAAACGGCGCGTGGCTCTCGCGCTTGAAGTAGAGCAGCATCACGACCAAAAGTGCGATGACGAAGACGTAGTACCAGCCGTCCTTGATCGTATCCATAATGCGGGGCAGCTCGGCGCGCGGAATCCCCTTCAGGCCGTGGCGCGCCGCGTAGGCGTCGACCTGCATGAACAGGCCGATGTAGTAGAGCGTCGCCGGAATGATCGCGGCGACCGCGACATCGGCGTAGCTGACATTGAGGAACTGCGCGATCACGAAAGCGGTCGCGCCCATTACCGGCGGCGCCAGCACCGCGCCGGTCGAGGCGCAGGCCTCGATCGCACCGGCATAGGACGCGCGAAAACCGCTCTTCTTCATGACAGGAATGGTCATGGTGCCGGCGGTGAGCACGTTGGAGATGATCGAGCCCGACATCATGCCGAGCAGGCCGCTGGCAAAGATGCAGACTTTCGCCGCGCCGCCGCGGAAGGTGCCGCACAGTGCGAAGGCGAGGTTGATGAAGAATTTTCCTGCTCCCGTCATCATCAGCGCGGTGCCGAACACGAGGAAGCCGATCACGGTGTCGGCGAAAGCCTGAATGGGAATGCCGAGCAGGCTCTCGCCGGAGAGCACGTGGTAGGCGGTTGCTTGCTCGAGCGTCGATTGGGTGCCGCGGAACGGGCCGAGCCAGGCGGCCTCGGCGAACAGCGGATAGACGGTGAAGGGCAGGACGCTCAGCAGCAGGCTCCAGCCGCCGGTGCGGCGCAGCGCCTCCATCAGCATCACCCACATCACGAGGCCCGCCGCGATCACGCCGTTGGGCGCCCCACCGAACTCCCAGCCGGCCTCCGCCGCCTTGCGCACATTCGACATTAGCATCAGCGCCGCCGCGAAGGTCGCGACGAACAGGACGAGGTCGTACCAGGGAATCCGGTCGAGCGGCGCGCGTTCAGTCCCAGGGAAGATCAGGAAGGTGAACGGCAGCATCAACCCTATCAGAAGATAAAAGTATTCGGTGTTGAGCTGGGTATAGCCGACGAAGAAGCGCAGCGAGAATTGCTGGTTGATGCAGAGCAGGATGGTTGCCGCCGTCGCGACTACTAACGTCCAGCGCCAGGCGCCGCGCAACGTGCGCACGCGCGTGACCTCCGCCTCCTGCATGTTGCCGGCAGCGCCGTGCGGATCGTCGAACACGATCCGCTTGGCCTCGTCCTGCGGGCCGGTGGAGACTGAAGTAGAAGACATGATCCTGTTCTAATCCTCGAACCCGTTCGGCATGTCGGCCTTGGCGAGCGCAGCGGCGCGGGCCTTCATCCAGCCGTCGAGGAACGCCTTGTCATCCGATGGCGGATTGGATTTGCCGTACTCCGCCCACGCTGCGCCAAGCACCTCTTGCCGCTTGATCAGCTTGTTGTTGTGCGTTTCCTGCGCGTCGGTCCACTGTCCGGCTTCCTTCAGCGCCTTCACCGCGCCGGGATGCACCGGCACCACCCAGTTCTTGGTTTGCCGGTCGGCGGCAAGCCCGCCGGCGCCGGGCGCGGAATCCTTGTAGACGTCGTAGTTCACGATCATCGCCTTCGTGATCGCATAGACCTGATCGGCCGGTTGCGAGGCATAGGCGACGAAGATCGGGTAGGGATAGTTGCCGAGCTCGACCGGCTTGTCCGGCGAGATGCCGGCGCCGCAGGTCGCAAGCTGCGGGAAGAAGAACGAGCCGACCTTCTGCATCCGCGCCCAGCCCTCCTTGTCCTTGGCGGGGAGCGGCGGCCAGATCAGCCCGCGCGGTGAAGTCTCGGCTTCCTTGGCAGGACCGGTGATGGTGGTGCCGAAAGCAGCATCGACGTCGTTGTTGATCAGGCCTTTCCACATCGCGCCGTAGCTGGCGAACTCGACCACCTTGACATCCTTCTGCGTCAGCCCTGCGAAGGCGAGCACTGCGAGCGAGTTCTGATTCAGCGCCGGCGAGCCGACGACGAAGCCGACACGCTTGCCCCTGAGATCTTTCAGCTCCTTCACGCCGGTGTCGGCGGCGACGCCGAGCGAGCCGCAATTGCAGTCGACGGTTGAGAGCAGGATCTGGAGCGGCTGCGGTCCCCATTCCTTCGATCCGAACTCGAATACGCCTTCCTGCGCGAAATAGGTGCCAGATCCCATCGCCGCGGAGGCCGCACGCTTGGCGCGGAGCGGCGCGAGGCGGGCGACGTCGTTGCCGGCGGGGAGCACGCGCACGTCGGTGCCGTATTTGTCCTTCATCATCTTGCCGACGCCGACTGCGATGTTGAAGCCGGCGGTGCCGGTGTCATAGGCGGTGAACGTCAATGTCGCCGGCAGCTTGATGTCCTCGGCGAACGCGTAGCGTGTAGACGCAAAAGAAATGCCCGCCACCAAGGCAGGCGCGAGCACGAGCAGCCCACGAAGCATGTTTCCCTCCATCATCCTCGCGTTTGCCGCGAAGAACTTTTTGCTTGAATCGGATCATGTCACCGGGATCGGGCGATGGCAACGCCGTCTCGCGAATGCCGCAATGCGACTGACAGATTGTCGCGGAAATGACGGCCCCATGCACTCAGCTTGCGACGATCGCGATCGCTTGTCCCTCGGCAACGACGTCGTCGAGCTTCACCAACAGTGATGTGATCGTGCCGCTCGCGGGCGATGGCACCGGTATTTCCATTTTCATGGCTTCGACGACCACAACGTCATCGCCATCCGCGACGGTTCCTCCAACTTGCACGGGAGTCGCGCAGATACGGCCCGCGACTTCGGTAACGATTTTAATTTCTGGCATGCCATCGCCTTTTTGTTGTCGTCGCAAAATGCCTGAGGTAGCGTCGTCTGCAAGTGGAATTTAATTCCGCAGAGCGGAACAAACGGTAGGGATCATGGGACGACGTTCGGAGCGGTTGAGTAGGCAAGGTGCGCTCGCCGGCGATGCCGGTGAGGGTGATGTCATCCAGGTGGTATCGCGCGCGTTCGACGTGCTGCGATGCTTCGAGGGCCACGATAGCAGGCTCGGCAATCTCGAGATTTCAAATCGCTGCGGTCTGCCGCGCTCGACGGTGTCGCGGCTCACGCACACGCTGACCCGCATGGGCCAGCTTGTGTATCTGCCGCGCGACCAGAAATATCGCATCGGCCCGAGCGCGGTGGCGATGAGCGCTTCGATGATGAAGGGCGCGCAGCTGCGCAGCATGATCCGCCAGCGGCTTCAGGAAGTCGCCGAGCAGGTTCCGGGCACGGTCGGCTTCGTCGTTCCCGATCGTTTCCATCTTGTTTATCTTCAGTTCGCGCGCTCAGCGACCGCACTCGGCCTGCACGAGGGCACCGGCAGCCGCATCTCGATGGCTTCGACCGCCGCGGGCGCGGCCTACACCGCGGCGCTGGCGCCCGAGATGGGCGACGCCTTCATTGCGGACATGGAGCGGGAAGCGCCCGAGGCTGCGAAGATTCTCAAACCCCGCATCGAGGCCAACCGGCAATCGCTGCGCGAGCGCGGCTATGTCGTGGCCTGCGGCCTCTGGAGCCCGCACATCAACGGACTCGCTGTGCCGATCTGGTCGCCGCAGTATCAGACCTTCGTGGTCGTCACGATCGGTCTTTTGGCCGCAATGTATGACGAGCAGCGGCTTCATGACGAAGTCGCCCCGTTGATGCTCGCGCTCGGCCGCTCGCTCGGCAGCCTGATGGAGGGCGCGGAGGGCGACGCCTTTAACAACCGTATCTCGCGTAGACCGGTCGCCATGGCCGTGCATAACAACAACAAGCCGATCAACTCGGAGGGAGTGAATGAACTGGAAGCCGGAACTCGACGAGCTAGCCCGGCGCGAAGCCTTCGCGCGGGAGATGGGCGGCGTTGACAAGGTCAAGCGACAGCATGACCAGGGCCGGCTGACTGTTCGGGAGCGAATCGGCGGACTGATCGACAAAGGCAGCTTTCACGAAATCGGTGCGGTCTCCGGCATCGGTGAGTACGATTCCAGCGGCGAGTTGCAGAAGCTGACGCCGGCGAACTGCGTGTTCGGTCGCGCACGCGTCGACGGCCGCACCGTGGTCGTGGTCGGCGACGATTTCACGGTGCGCGGCGGCTCGGCGGACGCGTCGATCTCGGCCAAGCCGCTGATGGCGGAGGAAATGGCGCACGACTTCCGGCTGCCCATCATCCGCATCATCGAAGGCTCCGGCGGCGGCGGCTCGGTCAAGACCATCGAGACCAAGGGCGCGGCCAATCTGCCGGGCGGCATCGGTGGCACGCGGTGGTATCGCTTCACGACGGAGAATTTGTCGCGCGTACCGGTCGTCGCGCTCGGCCTCGGGTCGGTCGCGGGGCTCGGTGCTGCGCGTCTTGCCGCCAGCCACTATTCCATCATGACCCGAAAGTCCGCGATGTTCGTTGCGGGCCCACCGGTGGTGAAGGCGCTGGGGCAGGACCTCTCGAAGGAAGAACTTGGCGGCGCCGACATCCAGACCCGCGCCGGTGCGGTCGATCATGCGGTCGAGACCGAGGAGGAGGCGTTTGCCTGCGCGCGGCGTTTCCTGTCCTATCTGCCGTCCTCGGTGTACGAACTGCCGCCGACCTTGCCGTGCACCGACGATCCGGAACGCGCCGAGGAAGCGCTGCTGAGCGCGGTGCCGCGCAACCGCAAGCAGGTCTATAAGATGCGCCCGATCATCGACGCCGTGGTCGACAAGGGCTCGTTCTTCGAGGTCGCAAAGAATTTCGGTAAGCCTGTTATCGTCGGTCTTGCCCGGCTCGAGGGCAGGGCGGTGCTGCTGCTCGCCAGCGACAGTTTTCACTATGGCGGCTCCTGGACGGCGGATGCCTGCCAGAAGGTGGCGCGCTGGGTCGACTTCGCCGAGACCTTCCACCTGCCGATCGTCTATCTCATGGACTGCCCGGGCTTCATGATCGGCCTCGACGCCGAGAAGGCGGCCACCATCCGCCACGGCGTCCGCGCCATGGCCGCAGTCAACCAGACCACCGTGCCCTGGTGCACAATGATCCTGCGCAACGCCTTCGGCGTGGCCGGCGTCGTGCATCAGCCCGCCGATCGTTTCTCGATCCGCTACGCCTGGCCGTCCGCCTATTGGGGTTCGCTCCCGCTCGAGGGCGGCATCGAAGCCGCCTACCGCGCCGATATCGACGCGGCCGAGGACCAGGCCGGGAAGCTGAAGGAGATCGAGGCGCGCCTCAACAAACTGCGTTCGCCGTTCCGCTCTGCCGAAAAATTCTGGGTCGAGGAGATCATCGATCCCAGAAAGACGCGGTCGCTGCTGTGCGAGTTCGCGCGCCTCGCCGAGCCGCTGCGCAAGCCAGGGCCGCCGGAGAACTTTTCGATCAGGCCGTGATGTTCAGCCATCATCGCGAGTGCGCGACAACCTTGTCGCGGCAGCCATGGCGTGACCTCAAAACAAGACGCGCTACGCTTCCGGGCAAGAACGAGAGGACGCGCCAATCGTGTATGACTTCATTATGGGGCGCGGCGGCTCGGCGGGGTCCGTGCTGGCCCACCGGCTCTCTGCCGCGTCAAGGGTGTGCAGGGCAGCTATGATGCAGTGAGCGGCAGGGTGCGCACCGGATGTTGGCCAATCAAGTGCCTCCGCAACGCTCCAGTTCCGGACTGCACTTGGTTGCATGCCGTAAGCTTGACCTGCTGAGCGGGCATTCGTGCGCTGCGAGTTAATTATCTCAGTCGCTACGTTTAGGCGACGACGATTGCAGGTTGTGTCGCGCAATGCGGCCGTTTTTAGCCGCTCTTTTGGCCCATTTCAGCCAAACTGTTATTGGTTTCTCGTTGTCCGGGGCAGGGTCTCTCATTTGGAGTCCTGCAATGTTCAAGCGAGTATTTTCTGCGTGCGTCTTCCTTGTTCTAGGTTCTGTCGCTTCGGAAGCCCGGCCTTATCGCATTCATCAAGCCGCTGAATGCAATGTCACCATGCCCTGCGACTTCTCGTATTCGAGAACGCGAAACGAGCG
The DNA here is from genome assembly GCF_023073735.1 of Bradyrhizobium sp. 160. Classification (NCBI taxonomy): domain Bacteria; kingdom Pseudomonadati; phylum Pseudomonadota; class Alphaproteobacteria; order Hyphomicrobiales; family Nitrobacteraceae; genus Bradyrhizobium; species Bradyrhizobium sp. 160. The sequence goes on along the minus strand of NZ_JADPKD010000047.1, from coordinate 153,378 downwards.
GACTTCCAGGTCCTCACTGACTTCCAGATCTTCACTCATTTCCAGGTCTTCACTCATTTCCAGGTCTTCTCTACAAGCCTACCGCTCGACGCAACTGACAGTGACTGATGCAGAGGGTGCCGCCACGGCGACCGTCTCCGGTGTATCCGGCGCGCACATTATCGGTGGCCGTCCGGCCGGTTGCCCTTCGTCCTTCTGCGGCTGCGGCGCGGCTCTGCGCGTGTTCGGCCGTATCGTGCCGGAATTGAATCTTGCGGCCAATTGGCTGCGCTTTCCGCGGACATCGCCCGCACCAGGAATGGTTGCTGCACGACGAGGACACGTTTTCGTTCTGGAGCAGCACCTCGGGGGCGACGTCTGGATGGCCTATGACGCCAACTCGGGCGGGCACGCGACGCGGATCCATGCGCGTTCATTGCGAGGGTACACGATCGTCAACCCGCGCGGCGGTTCGATGGCTTGAGGACGCGCACACTACACTCACAAGATCGTGGACGGGGCGCGCCACCTTTGCGACCCGCCCATGCTGGACCAATGATTGGCGCCGGGCGCAGCGTCGATCACAGCCGCAACACCTTGCCGGGATTCATGATGTTCTGCGGATCGAGCGCGCGCTTGATAGTGCGCATGATGTCGAGCTCGGTCTTCGAGCGATAGTGACTGAGCTCGTCGAGCTTGTCGACGCCGATGCCGTGCTCCGCCGAGATCGAACCGCCCATGGAGGTGATGAGATCGTTCACGGCCCGCGTGATGGCGCCCTTGTATTGGGTCAGCGTCTGCTGATCCATGCCGAGCGGACCCATAAATGAAAAATGTAGATTGCCATCGCCGATGTGTCCGAGCGGATAGGGGCGGATGGTCGGGAGAATGCCGAGCACGGCCTTGAGCCCCAGATCGATGAACTCGGGAATTCTGGAGATCGCAACGGACACGTCGTAACTCAGTCCCGGTCCCTCGGCCCGGGAGGCCTCGGCGACACCCTCGCGGATGCGCCACATGTTGCGCGATTGGCTGATCGTGTGCGCGATCACTGCATCGCGCACGCGACCGACCTCGAGCTGATCGGCGAGAAACTGCTCCATCTTCTCGGACATGCCCTCGGTCCCGTCCCGGCGTGGGCGCGCGGATGACCATTCGATCAGGAGGTACCATGACGTATCTGCCTTGAGCGGATCCTGAGTGCCGGGGATATGGCGCAGCACCATGTCTATGGCGGCGCGGCTCATCAACTCGCAGGAGCCGACATTGTCCTCGGACGCCGCGTGCGCTTCGGATAGGATTTCCAGGGCCGCGCGCGGATCGCGGATCGCCAGCCACGCGGTGCAGACGTCCTTCGGGGCGGGCCATAGCTTGAGCACGGCCTTGGTGATGATCCCCAGCGTGCCTTCGGCGCCCATGAACAGATGCTTGAGGTCGTAACCCGTGTTGTCCTTCTTGAGCGCACGCAGTCCGTCCCAGACCTCGCCATTGGCCAGCACGACTTCGAGCCCCAGCACGAGATTGCGGGCGTTGCCATAGCGCAGCACCTGCACGCCGCCGGCATTGGTCGACAGATTGCCGCCGATCATGCACGAGCCCTGGGCACCGAGGCTGAGCGGCAGGAACCTGTCGTGTGCGCTTGCTGTCTCCTGAAGCGTCTGCAGCACGCAGCCGGCCTCGACAGTCATCGAATAGCCGACGGGATCGACCTCCAGAATGCGGTTCATGCGGCCGAGCGACAACACGATGCCGGTGTGCATCGGCCAGGGCGTGGCCCCGCCCATTAGGCCGGAGTTGCCGCCTTGCGGCACGATCGCGACGCCGTGCTCGTGGCAAAGCCGGACCACCCTGGAGACTTCCTCGGTGCTGCCGGGACGAACGATGGCACCGGCACCGCCGACCAGCAATCCCCGCCAATCCGTCACGAACGGCTGCATGCCGTGCTCGTCCTCGATCAGGCCCTTCTCGCCGACGATCACGCGCAACGCATCGCGCATCTCGGTGGTCAAAGGAGTGGCTGGAATCACGGGTGGGGACGACGGGAAGGCAGCCGGCATGTGTTTCCTCTGGTGCATCTTTGGTGTGCACTGTGCACGTGACGTGCTGGGGTATTGTCCACGTTTGTGCCCGGGAGTCTAATGGGAATATGGCTCAAAGTCCGCGGGAGGCTTGGCGTCACTGCCAGCGCAGCGAAGCCGCGAGATCGCCTGTTACCGCGCGGCGTGTCGCCTCGGCAATGCCGCGGTGTTCGGCGTCACCACCCGATCAGGTACTAGGCCATCGCCGCTTGCGGCCTCGGCTTGGGCTGCCGCGACAGCGCCAACACCATCAGGGCAGCGAACACGCAGAGCGCGCCGGCGATGAAGAACGCAGGCAAATAGCTCTGGTACACCGTCCGCGAGAAACCGGCGCCGAAGGCAGCGGTGCCGGCGCCGAGTTGATGGCCGGCAAAGATCCAGCCGAACACGAGGTTGGCGCGCTCGGGCCCGAACTTCTGCGCGGTGAGCCGTACGGTCGGCGGAACCGTGGCGATCCAGTCGAGCCCGTAGAACATCGCGAAAATCGACAAGCCGTAGAACGAGAAATCGCTAAAGGGCAGGAAGATCAGCGACAGCCCGCGCAGGCCGTAATACCAGAACAAGAGCCAGCGATTGTCGTAGCGGTCCGACAGCCAGCCCGACATGATGGTGCCGAAGAAATCGAAGATGCCCATTGCCGCAAGCAGGCTTGCCGCCTGCACCTGCGGGATGCCGAAATCGAGGCACATCGGGATCAGGTGCACCTGGACGAGGCCATTGGTTGAGGCGCCGCAGACGAAGAAGGTCGCAAACAGGATCCAGAACGCAGTCGACTTCGAGGCGTCGCGCAGCGTGCCGAGCGCAACGCCGGTGATCGAGCCGTGACTGGCCGGCGGAGCGGGCAGCGGCGCGGTCTCTTCGTCGCCGAACGGGCGCAGGCCGACATCGCTCGGCCGGTCACGCATCGCGAGCAGGACTGCCAGCGCCGAGACGCCGAGCATGATGCAGACGAAGCCGAGTGCGAGACGCCAGCCGAACCGTTCGGTGAGGCTTGCGAGCAGCGGCAGGAATACGAGCTGACCCGTGGCGACGCTCGCCGTCATGATGCCGACGACGAGGCCGCGTCTTGCTGCGAACCAGCGCGTGGCGATGGTGGCGCCTAACACCAAGGCGGTCATGCCGGTGCCGATGCCGATCACCACGCCCCAGAGGGCGACGAGCTGCCAGACCTCGGTCATGCCGAGCGAGAGCACGAGCGCCGAAACGACGATCAGCTGCGCGGCGAGCGTGACGTTGCGCAGGCCGTAGCGGTTGAGCAGGGCAGCGGCGAATGGTGCCATCAGCCCGAACAGGATGAAACGGATCGACAGCGCGGAGGAGATCTCGGCCGTGCTCCAGCCGAACTCCTTTTGCAGGGGAACGATGAAAACGCCGGGTGCACCGACCGTGCCGGCGCTGATCAGCGCGGCGAGGAAGGTCACGCCGACCATCACCCAGCCGTAGTGAATGTTGCGGCGGGAAAGTGCTGCCGCGAGCCAGTTCGAGATCATTGGGCCTCAACGTTGACGGGCGGTCGCAAGAGACCGGCGTCAGTTCGAGGATGGCACGGACGGCTTCTGTCGCAAATGACAGAGTTCCCTCGTTTTCAGACTTTCTTGCGTCAGTGCGCCAGCCGCTCTACCGCAATCGCCGTGGCCTCGCCGCCGCCGATGCAGAGCGCCGCGACGCCACGCTTGAGGTTCTGCGCCTCCAGCGCATGAAGCAGCGTCACGATCAGCCGCGCGCCGGTCGCGCCGATGGGATGGCCAAGCGCGCAGGCGCCGCCATTGATGTTGAGCTTGTCGCGTGGAATGCCGAGATCGCGCTGCGCTGCCATCGCCACCACGGCGAAGGCCTCATTGATCTCGAACAGATCGACATCGCTTGCGCTCCAACCGACCTTGTCGAGCAACTTGCGGATCGCCGGGATCGGCGCCGTGGTGAACCATTGCGGCTCCTGGCTGTGGGTGGCATGGCCCTTGATCTCGGCCAGAACCGGCAGGCCGCTCCGATCGGCGAGCGAGCGCTTGGTCAGCACGAGCGCGGCAGCGCCGTCGGCGTTCGCGGAGGAGGCCGCCGGCGTGATGGTGCCGTTGGCGCGGAACGCCGGCTTCAAGCCGGGGATTTTGGCGGGATCGACCTTCAGCGGATGCTCGTCGTTGGCGATGACGCGGGGACCCGCTTTCTCGGTGAGCGTGACCGGCGCGATCTCGGCCTTGAACGCGCCGCCTTCGACCGCCTTGCGCGCGCGACTTAGTGTCTCCATCGCATAGGCGTCCTGGTCCTTGCGCGTGAACTGATAGGCTTCCGCGGTCGCCTCGCCGAAATCGCCCATGGAGCGGCCGGTCTCGTAGGCGTCCTCCAGCCCGTCCATCATCATGTGGTCGATGATGCGGTCATGGCCGGCGCGGTAGCCGCCGCGCGCCTTGGCCAAAAGATACGGCGCGTTGCTCATGCTCTCCATGCCGCCGGAGACCACGATCTCGGCCGAGCCGGCGCGGATGATGTCGTGCGCCAGCATGGTCGCCTTCATGCCGGAGCCGCAGACCTTGTTGATAGTGGTCGCACCCGTGGCGTCGGGGAGACCTGCTGCACGCGCGGCCTGGCGCGCCGGAGCCTGGCCCTGACCGGCTGGCAGCACGCAGCCCATGAACACCTCGTCGACTTTCTCCGGCGCGAGTTTTGCGCGCTCCAACGCCGCGCCGATTACGTGCGATCCGAGCTTGTGCGCGGGGAGCGGCGACAATTCGCCCATGAAGCGGCCGAGCGGGGTGCGGGCGGCGGAGACGATGACGACGGGATCGGCAGCTTCGGCCATGACAAACTCCCTGTGGGGATAAGTAAAATTATGCTCATCATATGATGCGGCGCAAAAAAAGCAACCGCGCCAGGGATGAGAAAATGTCGTCGTTCGGATGAGATTTAGTCGTTCGATTCGAGGAGGTGCTTCTTCGAGGCACATTGTCATCACCCGCGAAGGCGGGTGATCGAGTATTCCAGAGGCCGTCGTGGGATACGGAGAGGCCTCGGCGTCCTGGATGCCCCTCAAGCCGAGGCATGACATGTTCAGCGTGGCGGCGACTTACTAATCAGAGACGAGTGCGGCGACAGCCCTATCGCTTCCAGTTCACGAACGCCTGCATCAGCCGCCTCGGCTCGTCGGTCAGGAACGACTCGCCGAACACCTCGACACTGAGATTGACCGACTCCGTCAGCGGCAATTCCTCCCATTGCCGCAGCAGCGCCTTCTGCGATCGCAGCGCCTCGGGGCCGCATTCGAGCAACGCCTGCACGACGCGCTCGACCTCGGCATCCAACCCGCCTTGCGGCGCGACCTTGTCGACCAATCCCCACGCGAGCGCCGTCGGAGCGTCGATGTTCTCCGCCGTCATCACCAGCCAGCGCGCGCGGGCCCAGCCGACCAGGCGCGGCAGCAGCGCGGCATGGATCACCGAGGGGATACCGACGCGCACCTCCGGCATGCCGAAATGCGCATCATGGGCGGCGATGCGGAAGTCGCAGGCGGCGGCAACCTCGAGGCCGCCGCCGAGGCACCAGCCGGGCATGCGCGCGATCACGGGAGCCGGGAAGGCGCGCACCGCTTCGCAGAGATCGCGCAGGCGGCTGATGAAGGCTTCGGCCGATCTTTGATCGAGTTTCGCCATCTCCTTGATGTCGGCGCCGCCGATCATGCTCTTTTCGCTCTGGCCGCGCAGCACCACGACGCGGATCGCGTGGTCGGTGGCAAGCCGCTGCAAGCCTTCGCGCACGGCGTCGGTCACGGGCGAGCCGAGGATGTTGAGCGGGCCGGCGTTGCAGATCGCGACATGAACGACGCCGCGCGCATCACGCGTCACGCCGCAATGGTGGTTGAGCATTTCCATGTGGCATCTCGAAGATTTGGTGGACAGGCGCAGGGCGCACCGGGTCGAGGTCACTTCCGGGCCGAAACGCCCGGCTTGTCAAGCGGGTGGTGGGCGGAGTTGCCAGCGCGAAGTCCGCCACATAGTATGATGTAAATCATACAAGAGTTGGTCATGACCCAATCCGATCATCTTGACCTGTTTTCGCCCGACCAGCGGCGCGAGCGCGTGGTGGATTGGCAGATGCCTGCACAGGTTGCGAAGGTGACGATGGGTCTGTCGGGCATGGACGCCATGCTGGGCATTCGCGACGGCCGCCTGCCGCCGCCGCCCTTCGCAAAACTCATCGGCTTCACCATAGCGGTGGTCGAGCCGGGCCGGATCGTCATGGAATTGGAGCCGCGTGAAGATCTCGAAAATACTGTCGGCCTCTTGCACGGCGCAACCGCCGCGGCGCTGCTGGATACAGCCATGGGGAGCGCGATCTCGACCCGGTTGGAGGCCGGGCAGGGCTCCGTGACCCTCGATCTGAAGCTGACCTTCTTGCGTCCGCTCTCGGTCCGTTCAGGCCTGATCTCGGCCGAAGGCAAGGTGATCAAGCTGGGGCGCCAGACCAGCTACGCTGAAGGTTTCGTTCGTGACGGCAAGGGCGCGCTGGCGGTGCATGCAACCGCAACCTTTTCCATGATCGGCAACAACTAACTGCGATTTAATGCGCCGTTCGCGACGTTTGCGTGTTATGAGATGATTTCCGACATTCAATGAGATCCGCATGCGTTATTCCCGGGAACACAAGCAGGAAACCCACGACCGCATCGTGAAGAAGGCCTCGGTGCGGCTGCGCGAAAAAGGTGCCCACGGCATCGGCGTCGCCGATCTCATGAAGGAGGCAGGCCTGACCCACGGCGGCTTCTACGCGCATTTCGACTCCCGCGAGGCGCTGGTGATCGAGGCCTTCGCCTACGCCATGGATCGCTCGATCGAGCATTGGCGCAAGCTCACGAGCGAGGCTGCGCCGGAGAAGCGTTTGGCACTGATCGCGGATAGCTATCTCTGCGCGCTGCATCGCGACAATCCAGGCCATGGCTGCTCGATCCCCTCACTCGGCGCCGAGATCGCCCGCGAGAGCCCGAAGACGCGGAAGGCCTTTGCCGGCAAGCTCGACGAGATGATCGAGATGATGACCGATTATATCCCGAACATGCCGCGCAAGGCCGCACGAAAACAGGCGATTGCGACGCTCGCCACAATGGCCGGCACCATGCTGCTGGCGCGCATCGCCGGCTCTAGCGAATTGTCCGACGAGGTGCTGAAGGCGGGCCGGGACAGCGCGCTCGAGGGCGCGCGGCGTGAGCCGAAGGCCGCGGCCGCGAAGAAGGCGCGCGAGAAGCAGAACTAGTGCCAGCTACGCCCCCTCGGGACCTCATCCTGAGGAGACCGCCAAGCGGTCGTCTCGAAGCATGGCCGCGGGTGAGATACGGGCCTGCATGGTTCGAGACGGCGCTTCGCGCCTCCTCACCATGAGGAACTGGCAGTTGTGCTTCGGGCCCTACTAATCGACGTTATCGCCCAGCAAACAGCGCTCGCTCGCGCTCCACGATCTCGCTGATGTAATCTGCGACGGCCCTGATCCGCGCGAGGTCCTTGCTGTCGGCGTGCATCAACATCCAGAACGTCCGCGTGATCGAGATTTCTTCGGGCAGTACGGCTTCGAGCTGCGGGTAGTCGCTTGCCATGAAGTGCGGCAGCACCGCGATTCCGAAGCCTGAGAGCGTTGCATTGAGCTGCGCGATCAGATTGGCGCTGCGGAAACGTGCGGAGATCTTCGGCGACACCTGCGGCAGATAGTCGAGTTCCGGCGTGAACAGCAACTCTTCGATGTACCCGACGAAACGGTGCTGCGGCAGGTCCTGGCGCGACGTGATCTCTGGGAAACGTTCGAGATAGCCGGGCGCGGCATAGAGCCCGAGGCGGTAGTCGAGGAGCTTGCGGCCGACGATGCGGCCTTCCTTCGGCATGGTCAGGCTGATGGCGATGTCGGCCTCGCGTTTGGAGAGGCTGAACAGCCGAGCGGTGGCCACAAGTTGCAGGTCCAGATCGGGGTAACGGTCCGCAAAGGGCGCCAGCCGCGGTGCCAGAAAGGCAGTGCCAAAACCATCGGGCGCGCCGATCCGCACGGTGCCGGTCAGCCGTGCGACCGAGCCGCCGACCTGCTCCTGATTGGCGACGATGGTCGATTCCATCGCTTCCGCACTGTCGGCGACGCGCTGGCCGGCCTCGGTGAGGAGATAGCCGGTCTTGCGCCGGTCAAACAGTTTTGCCGAGAGATGCCTCTCCAGCCGGTCGACGCGGCGAATCACCGTGGCATGATCGACCCCGAGCTGTTTTGCCGCAGCCGACACCGAGCCGCCCCGCACGATGGCCAGCACGAAGCGAAAGTCGTCCCAATCGATAGCGCCTTGATCCAGCATTTTCGCACATCTATGGTGCAATATCTCAGACTTGAATCCTATAAAATGCAGGTCAATAGGATTTGTCAAAGCGATCAGGCTCGACTTCCAAGGAGATCATTCCATGCGTTCAATCGGACATTTCATCGGCGGCAAGGAGGTCAAGGGCACCTCGGGCCGCACCGCCGACGTTTTCGAGCCGATGACCGGTGACGTCCAGGCCAAGGTCGCGTTGGCGTCCAAGGCCGAGGTTCGCGCCGCCGTCGAGAACGCGCGCGCCGCACAGCCGGAGTGGGCCGCGACAAACCCCCAGCGCCGCGGCCGCGTCATGATGAAATTCCTGGAGCTGATCCAGCGCGACTACGACAAGCTCGCCGAGCTGCTCGCGCGCGAGCACGGCAAGACCGTGCCCGACGCCAAGGGCGACATCCAGCGCGGCCTCGAGGTCGTCGAGTTCGCTTGCGGCATCCCGCATTTGATGAAGGGCGAATACACCGAAGGCGCCGGCCCCGGCATCGACATTTATTCGATGCGCCAGCCACTCGGTGTCGTCGCCGGCATCACCCCGTTCAACTTCCCGGCGATGATTCCGATGTGGAAGTTCGCCCCCGCGATCGCCTGCGGCAACGCCTTCATCCTCAAGCCGTCGGAGCGCGATCCCGGCGTGCCGATGAAGCTTGCCGAGCTCATGATCGAGGCGGGCCTGCCGGCCGGTATCCTCAACGTCGTCAACGGCGACAAGGAAGCGGTCGACGCCATCCTCGACGACCCCGGCATTAAGGCCATCGGCTTCGTCGGTTCGACGCCGATCGCGCAGTACATCTACGAGCGCGCCGCGCAGACCGGGAAACGTTGCCAATGCTTCGGCGGCGCCAAGAACCACGCCATCGTGATGCCCGATGCCGACATGGACCAGGCCGTCGACGCGCTGATCGGCGCCGGCTACGGCTCGGCCGGCGAGCGCTGCATGGCCGTCTCCGTCGCGGTCCCGGTCGGCAAGTCCACTGCCGACCGCCTGATGGAGAAGCTGATCCCGCGCGTCGAGAGCCTCAAGATCGGCACCTCGATCGATCCCTCGGCCGATTACGGTCCGCTGGTCACGCGCGAGGCGGTCGAGAAGGTCAAGAGCTACATCGACATCGGCATCAAGGAAGGTGCGACGCTCGCCGTCGACGGCCGCGGCTTCAAGATGCAGGGCTACGAGAACGGCTTCTATCTCGGCGGTTCGCTGTTCGACAACGTCACCAAGGATATGCGGATCTACAAGGAAGAGATCTTCGGCCCGGTGCTCTCGGTCGTGCGCGCGCACGACTACAAGGAAGCGCTGGCGTTGCCCTCGGACCACGACTACGGCAACGGCGTTGCCATCTTCACCCGCGACGGCGACGCCGCGCGCGACTTCGCGGCCAAGGTCAATGTCGGCATGGTCGGCATCAACGTGCCGATCCCGGTGCCGATCGCCTATTACACCTTCGGCGGCTGGAAGAAGTCGGGCTTCGGCGATCTCAACCAGCACGGCCCGGATTCGGTCCGCTTCTACACCAAGACCAAGACGGTAACCTCGCGCTGGCCGTCCGGCGTCAAGGAAGGTGCGGAGTTCTCGATCCCGCTGATGAAGTAGGGCTGTAGCCCAGTCGTCATTGCGAGCGCAGCGAAGCAATCCATATCGCCCCGAAAGAAGGAATGGATTGCTTCGTCGCTCCGCTCCTCGCAATGACGAGAAAAATGAGCAGCTAGGCATGCAGTTCGCTCTGAACGAGGATCAGATCGCAATTCGCGACATGGCGTTGGCGTTTGCGGCGGAGAAGATCGCGCCGCAGGCGCTGCGCTGGGACGAGGAGAAGCATTTCCCCGTCGACGTGATGCGCGAGGCCGCCACGCTCGGCATGGGCGGCATCTACATCCGTGACGATGTCGGCGGCTCCGCCATGACGCGGTTCGATGCAGCGCTGATCTTCGAGGCGCTGGCGACGGGCTGCCCGACCACGTCGGCCTTCATCTCGATCCACAACATGGCGTCCTGGATGATCGATGCCTATGGCAGCGACACCCAGCGCCACACATGGCTGCCAAAACTCTGCACCATGGAGCTGATCGCGAGCTATTGCCTGACCGAGCCGGGCGCCGGCTCGGACGCAGCGGCGCTGCGCACCCGTGCCGTGCGCGACGGCGACCACTACGTGCTCAACGGCCAGAAGCAGTTCATCTCCGGCGCCGGCGGCACCGACCTCCTGGTCGCGATGGTCAGGACCGGTGGCGATGGTCCCGGCGGCATCTCGACCCTCGTCATCGACGGCAAGACGCCGGGCGTCTCGTTTGGCGCCAATGAGCGCAAGATGGGCTGGAACGCGCAGCCGACCCGCGCCGTGATGTTCGAGAATGCCCGCGTGCCGGTCGCCAACCGCCTCAGCGAGGAGGGCGCCGGCTTCAAGATCGCGATGGCCGGCCTCGATGGTGGCCGCCTCAACATCACCGCGTGCTCGCTCGGTGGTGCGCAAGTAGCGCTCGAAAAGGCGCGCAGCTACATGAAGGAGCGCAAGGCCTTTGGAAAACGCCTCGACGAATTCCAGGCCTTGCAATTCCGCCTCGCCGACATGGCGATCGAGCTCGAGGCCGCCCGCACCTTTTTGTGGCGCGCAGCCGCGGCGCTGGATCGCAAGGATCCTGATGCCACCATGCTCTGCGCAATGGCAAAACGCTTCGGCACCGACGTCGGCTTCGAGGTCGCCAACCATGCGCTCCAGCTTCACGGCGGCTATGGCTACTTAAGCGAATACGGCATCGAGAAGATCGTGCGCGATCTGCGCGTGCACCAGATCCTCGAAGGCACCAATGAAATCATGCGGCTCATCGTGGCGCGCAAGCTGATCGAGGGCGCACGATGAGTGGCGTGGAAGAGGGCGACCTGATCGCCCGTGTCGAGGGCGCAGTCGGCGTGATCCGCCTCAACCGCCCGAAGGCGCTCAATGCCGTGACGCTGGAGATGTTTCGCGACATCGACAAGGCGCTCGACCGCTTCGAGGCCGATGCGGCCGTCGCTGTGATCCTGCTGGAAGGCGCCGGCGAGCGCGGGCTCTGCGCTGGCGGCGACATCCGCACACTCTGGGAAAGCTCGAAGGTCAACGGTGACCTCGGCAAGATCCTGTGGCGCGAGGAGTACATCCTCAATGCCCGGATCAAGAAGTTCCCGAAGCCGTATGTCGCCTTCATGGACGGCATCGTGATGGGGGGCGGCGTCGGTTTGTCAGCCCATGCCAGCCATCGTGTCGTGACGGATCGCACGAAGCTGGCAATGCCGGAAGTCGGTCTCGGCTTCTTCCCCGATGTCGGCGGTACCTATCTGTTGTCGCATTCGCCGGGCGAGATCGGCACCTATTTCGGGCTGACCGGCCAGACCATGAACGGGCCGGACGCGATCCATGCGAAGTTCGCCGATTGGGTCGTGCCGGCGGTGAAGTTGCCGGAGCTGCGCAACGCCCTGACGAAGCTGCGCTCCGATGCGACCGCGGCCGAGGTCAGCAAGATCATCAACGGCTTTGCGACCGGCGAGACAGCAGGACCAGTATCTGCGAAGGAGCCGATCATCGACGCGCTGTTCGGCTTCGACCGTATGGAAGATATTGTTGCGGCGCTCAAGCGCGACGGCTCAGAGTTTGCGCTCGCCACGTTGAAGACGCTCGGCGAAAAATCGCCACGCGGCATGGTGGTGACGCTGAAGCTCTTGCGGCTCGCACGCACGACGTCCAGTCTTGAAGAGTGTCTCGTGCGCGAATATCGCGCCGCGCTGGAGGTATTTCGCAGCGACGATTTCCGCGAGGGCGTGCGCGCCGCCGTGATCGACAAGGACCGCAATCCGACCTGGTCGCCGCCGCGGATCGAGGATGTGACGCCGCAGATGCTGGCACCATATTTCGCCGAGATCGGCGCCGACGAGCTAAAGTTCAACTAGAATATTGAAGCGGAGGAAACGACAATGGCCACGATCGCATTCATCGGTCTCGGCAATATGGGCGGCCCGATGGCCGCCAATCTGGTCAAGGTCGGCCACAAGGTGGTGGCGTTTGATCTTGTCGAGGCCTCGCGCAACCAGGCCAAGGCCGACGGCGCCGGCATTGCCGACAGCGCAGCGGGCGCGGTGAAAGGCGCGGATGTGGTCGTCACCATGTTGCCGGCCGGCAAGCACGTGCTCTCCGTCTGGAACGAGGTCGTTCCCGCGATGGCCAAGGGCACGCTGATCATCGACAGCTCGACCATCGACGTCGAGAGCGCAAGGCAGGCGCATGCGCTCGCCGCCAAGCACGGCGTGCTCTCCGTCGACGCGCCGGTCTCCGGCGGCACGGGCGGGGCCAAGGGTGCCACGCTGACCTTCATGTGCGGCGGCGAGGAGGGTGCGTTTGCGGCGGCCAAGCCCGTGCTGGAGAACATGGGCAAGAAGATCGTCCATTGCGGCGGCGCCGGCGCCGGCCAGGCCGCGAAGATCTGCAACAACATGATCCTCGGCATTTCCATGATCGCGGTGAGCGAGGCATTTGCGCTAGCTGAGAAGCTCGGGCTCTCGCATCAGGCGCTGTTCGACGTCGCCTCGACCTCGTCGGGGCAGTGCTGGTCGCTAACGACTTATTGTCCGGTGCCGGGCCCGGTGCCGACCTCGCCGGCCAACAACGATTACAAGCCGGGCTTTGCCTCAGCGCTGATGGTGAAGGATCTGACGCTGGCGCAGGACGCCGCGAAGGCCGCAGGTGCGGTGACGCCGCTCGGCAAGCATGCGCAGGAGATCTATCAGTCCTTCGATGCCGCCGGGCAGGGCGGGGTGGATTTTTCCGGAATTATCAAGCACGTTAGGGGGCTGGCCGGGAACACTTGATGACGACATTTCAGGAAGCGCGCGCGTTTCTGCTCAATCACCGCACGGATTACGACACAGCGGTCAAAGGCTTCCGCTGGCCCGATCCGGTTCCCTTCAATTGGGCGCTCGACTGGTTCGACGCCGAGCTGGCGGCGAATGCGGACAGCAAGGACCGTCCGGCGCTCTGGATCGTCGATGCCGCGCACGATCGGCAGACCAAGCTCTCCTTCGCGGCGCTCTCAAAGCGTTCCAACCAGGTCGCGAACTTCCTTCGCGCGCAGGGCTTGAAGCGCGGCGACCACCTTTTGCTGCTGCTCGGCAATGTAGTTCCGCTCTGGGAGACGATGCTGGCGGCGATGAAGCTCGGCGTCGTCGTGATTCCCGCGACCACGCTGCTCACTGCCGACGAGCTGCGCGACCGGCTCGATCGCGGCAAGGCGAAGGCGGTGATTGCTGCCGAGGATCAGGTCGCGAAATTCGCAAGCCTCGGTGCCGAGAGTATCGTCCGCATCGTGGTCGGCGCGGCCTCCAGCGGCTGGCTGGCCTATGACGAGGCGGCGCATGCTTCGGAGAGTTTTGCGCCTGACGGACCGACCAATGCCGATGACCCGATGCTGCTCTATTTCACCTCAGGCACGACCGCAAAACCAAAACTGGTGCGGCACAGTCAGCGCAGTTATCCGGTCGGCCATCTCTCGACCATGTATTGGATCGGGCTGCAGCCCGGCGACGTCCATCTCAACATCTCGTCGCCCGGCTGGGCCAAGCACGCCTGGAGCTGCTTTTTCGCGCCGTGGAATGCGGGCGCCACCGTGTTCGTGGTCAACCAGCCGCGCTTCGACGCAAAAGGCCTGCTCGCCACCATCGGCCGCTGTGGCGTCACAACGTTATGCGCGCCGCCGACGGTATGGCGGCTGTTCATCCAGGAGAACCTTGCCTCCTTCAAGGTGTCGCTTCGCGAGGTCTGCGGTGCCGGCGAGCCGCTCAATCCTGAAGTGATCGACCAGGTGCAGGCGGCCTGGGGCCTCACCATCCGCGACGGCTACGGTCAGACTGAAACGACAGCACTCGCCGGCAATTCGCCGGGCCAGCCAATCAAGGTCGGATCGATGGGTCGGCCGCTGCCGGGCTATCGCGTGCAGATCAGCGATGCCGACGGCAACCCGGCGAAGGAGGGCGAGGTGACGCTGGTGCTCGGCGTGAACCGTCCCGCCGGATTGATGCAGGGCTATCAGAGTGATGACGGCAAGCTCTCCGGTGCGGAAGGCGAGCTCTATCGCAGCGGCGACGTCGTGTTCGCGGACGAGGACGGCTATCTCACATTCGTCGGCCGCTCCGACGACGTGTTCAAATCGTCCGACTACCGCATCAGCCCGTTTGAGCTGGAGAGCGTGCTCTTGGAGCACGAGCTCGTCGCCGAGGCCGCCGTGGTGCCGAGCCCAGATCCGATCCGGCTCGCGGTTCCCAAGGCCTTCGTGTTGCTGACGTCGGGCGCCGAGCGCTCGCCGGAAACCGCGCTCTCGATCTTCAAGCACCTGCACGCGCGCCTTGCGCCGTTCAAGCGCATCCGCCGTCTCGAAATCGTCACCGAGCTGCCGAAGACCATTTCTGGAAAAATCCGTCGCGTGCACCTACGGCGGCTGGAGCGCGATGACGACCGCAACGATCCCCTGCGTGGCCGCGAATTCCGCGAGGAGGATTTTCCGGAGCTGGCAAAAACACGGAGTGAGACCTAAGTGAACGAAGCCTGGAAGAAGCCGCCGATTACGCTGGACGCCTATCAGGCCATGGTCGGCAAAGAGATCGGCGTGTCGTCTTGGCACCTGATCCACCAGCCCCGCATCGACGCCTATGCCGACGTGATCGAGGATCACCAGTTTATCCATGTCGATCCGGAGCGCGCCAAGAAGGAGACCGCGTTCGGCACCACCATCGCACACGGCTTCCTCACGATGTCGCTGATGTCGATCATGTCCTATGAGGTGATGCCTGTGATCGCGGGCACCACGATGGGCGTGAATTACGGGTTCGACAAGCTCCGCTTCATTTCGCCGGTGCGCTCGGGCAAGCGCGTCCGCGGCCGCTTCGTGCTGACGGAGGCCAAGCTACGCAAGGCAGGCGAATTGCAGTCCCGCACCAACGTGACCGTGGAGATCGAAGGCGAGGACAAGCCCGCGCTGGTCGCGGATTGGCTCGGGTTGATCTATTTCGCCTGATCCCGCCAGTCGTTGCCGGGCTTGACCCGGCAATCCATCGCTGCTCAAAAAGGCACCCCAGAGCGGGGTTTCCCCCTCTCCCCTTGTGGGAGAGGGTGCCTCGCGAACGCGAGGCGGGTGAGGGGTCTCTCTCCGCGAGCGCATCTTTGCCGAGAGAGACCCTCATCCGGCGCTTCGCGCCACCTTCTCCCACAAGGGGAGAAGGGAAGAACAGAGACTCCTACTCATGGCAATCAGGTTCGACGGACGCGTCGCCATCGTCACCGGCGCGGGCAATGGTCTGGGGCGGGCGCATGCACTGGGATTGGCCAGCCGCGGCGCCAAGGTCGTCGTCAACGACTTCGGCGGTGCGCGCGACGGCACCGGCGGCTCGCTGTCGCCGGCCGAATCCGTGGTCGAGGAGATCCGCAAAGCGGGCGGCTCCGCGATGGCCGACGGCGCCGATGTCTCGAATTTCGAGCAGGTCACAGCCATGGTCGAGCGCGCCACCAGGGAGTGGGGCAGCGTCGATCTCCTGTGCGCCAATGCCGGCATCCTGCGCGACAAGTCGTTCGGCAAGATGGAGGCGGCCGATTTCCAGAAGGTGCTCGACGTGCATCTCGTCGGCACCTTCTATTGCTGCAAGGCGGTCTGGGCCGGCATGCGCGACCGCAACTACGGCCGCATCGTGCTGACGACGTCGTCCTCCGGCCTCTACGGCAATTTCGGACAGGCCAACTACGGCGCGGCGAAATCGGGCATGGTCGGCCTGATGAACGTGCTCGCGGAAGAGGGCCGCAAGAACAACATCCGCGTCAACATTATCTCGCCGACGGCGGCAACCCGCATGACCGAAGAGCTGCTGCCGCCGCAGGCCCTGCAACTGATGAAGCCGAACGCGATCACGCCCGCGGTCGAGTACATGCTCAGCGAGGACGCGCCGACCCGCACCATCATGGGGGCCGGCGCCGGCTCCTTCGCAGTGATCAAGATCTTGGAGAGCGAAGGCATCAACCTGCCGGAATCCGAATGGACCCCGGACGCGGTCGCCGCGCATTTCGCCGAGATCAGCGACATGTCGAAGGCCAAGGCGCTGACGGGTGCGTTCGAGCAGACGCAGAAATACGTCGCGCAGGCCGCGGCGCGGGCTGGGGTAAAACTCTGACAGCGGTCGCCGTCATCGGCGGCGGTCCCGCCGGGCTGATGGCGGCGGAGGTGCTGGCACAGGGCGGCCTGCGCGTCACCGTCTACGACGCCATGCCGTCCGCTGGCCGAAAATTCCTCATGGCCGGCCGCGGCGGTCTCAATCTCACCCACAACGAGCTGCTGCCGCAATTCATGGCGCGCTACCGCGCGGCGGCGCCGAAACTGAAGGGTGCCATCGACGCGTTTCCGCCCGACGCGCTGCGCGCCTGGAGCGAGGCGCTGGGCGAGCCGACTTTCGTCGGTACCAGCGGGCGGATATTTCCGAAGGCATTCAAGGCCTCGCCCTTGCTGCGCGCCTGGTTGCGGCGCCTCGATGCGAGCGGTGTCCGCTTCGCCTTTCGCCATCGATGGACTGGCTGGGACAACGGGGGACGGCTGCAATTCCAAACACCCGATGGAACGGCTGAAATCGCTGCCAAAGCGACGGTGCTGGCACTCGGCGGCGCAAGCTGGCCGCGGCTCGGCTCAGACGGCAGCTGGGCGACAATTCTGGCGGACAAGGGCATTGCGATATCGCCGCTGCGGCCTGCCAATTGCGGCTTCGCCGTTGCCTGGTCCGATGTGTTTCGCACGCGTTTCGAAGGCCAGCCGCTCAAGGGAATTGCGCTCACCTTCGGTCCGCATGTCCTGCGCGGCGAGGCCATCATCACGCGGGCCGGCATCGAGGGCGGGGCGATCTACGCGTTGTCGGCCGAACTGCGCGAGGCGATTGCGGCGAACGGCGAGGCGGTGCTGCGCGTCGCCTTGCGCCCGGACGTTGATGACGCCGAACTCGTTAAGCGCCTGTCTGCCCCGCGCGGCAAACAATCGCTCTCCAACTTCCTGCGCAAGGCCGCGCAGCTTTCGCCCATATCCGCCGGGTTGCTGCAGGAGGCGGCAATCGGCGCGGGCCAGTCGCTGTCGGCAATGCCGCCCGAGCGATTGGCGGAGCTCATCAACGCCGTGCCGATCAAGCTAACTGGCGTAGCGCCAATTGCGCGTGCCATCTCCAGCGCCGGTGGCATCTTATTCGATGAACTCACAGCGGATTACATGATCCGCAAGCTGCCCGGCGCATTTGCCGCCGGCGAGATGCTGGACTGGGAGGCGTCGACCGGCGGCTATCTGTTGCAGGCCTCGTTTGCGACCGGCGCCGCCGCGGGCAGGGGCGTGCTGAAACGGCTCGCCCAATTGTCGTCCTGATCTTCCCGATCATAACGTGCCGGTCCTAGAGACGAGATTGGTGAGGAGGCCCAACACGCCGAAGCTTGCTGCGACGGCGCAAACCATGGTCCAGCCGCCATAGCTCCAGGCCAGGGAAGCCGCCGCGGCGCCGACGCCGCCACCGAAGAAGAACAGCGCGACAAACAGGCCGTTCAGTCGGCCGCGTGCTTCCGGTCGCAGCAGGTTGATGGCGCGGCGGCCGAGCGTCTGGTCGGTGGTGATGCCGACGTCGAGCAGGATCGTGCCAAGGCTCAACAGCAGCAGTGCGGTGATGCGGGATTCCAGCATGCCCGCCCAGGCACAAAGCGCGAGTGAGCCGATGATGAGCAGATGGGCCGCAAGGAACATCGGCCGCGCCCTGCCTTTGTCGCCCCAGCGGCCGGCGATCGGTGTTGCCGCAGCGCCAGCCACGCCAATCAGCGCGAACGCAGCAATTCCCTTGGCGTCGAGGCCGAATGGAGCATCGGGCAGCCGCAGTGCGACCGCCGACCAGAACGCGGTGAAGGAAGCCATGACAAGCGATGCGGTCCAGGCGCGCACCCGCAGCACGGGCTCATCCCGCAGCAGCCTTGGAAAGGATAGGAGCAATTCGCCGTAGCTCGCGTGTGCTGTCGGTTGAAGCGTTGGAAGGTAGCGGCCAAGCGCGCCGGAAAGCAGCGCCATCAGCGCGGCGGAGACGACGTAATAGGCGCGCCAATTCCAGAGATCCGCGATCAGGCTCGCCGCGGGCCGTGATAAGAGGATACCGATCATCAATCCGCCCATCACCTCGCCGATGGCCTGACCGCGACGGTCCGGCGGCACCATGGATGCGACCAGCGGAACCATCATCTGGATCGCCGCGCAGGACGCGCCGAGGATGAAGGTGGCGAGCAGCAGGAACGAGGGCGTCGGCGCAAGTGCCGTTGCAAGCGCGGCGAGGATGGCACAGCCGAGCGTCCGCAGGATGAGTCGCCGGTTCTCGACGAGATCGACCAGAGGCACGAGCAGCAGCAGGCCGAGGGCATAACCGAGCAATGTCAGCGTGCTGATCAGGCCGGCCTGCCACGCAGTCATGGACAGTGACCGGCCAATCAGTCCGAGCAGGATCTGCGGCGCGAACAGATCGGTGACGACGACACCGGCGGTGATGGCGCCGAGCCAGATCAGGGGCCGCTCGGCGAGTTGGCTTCGAGACGCCGGCTTGGTTGCTTCGGAAATGGTCATGGATCCTCGCAGCTCTGGTGCGGGACCCTTTAAGCGGAAGCATCATTATGCTACAATTCAAATAAGACTATAAAGAATATGCGAGTTGCTCATGAACACCCATGACCTTGTCGCGTTCGTCGCGGTGGTCGAGACCGGATCGATCGTCGCGGCCTCGGCACGTCTCAATCTCACGCAGCCCGGCGTGACGCGTCGTATCCAGAATCTCGAGGAGATGCTGGGGGCACAGCTCCTGGATCGACTGTCGAAGCCGCTGAAACCGACGGCGGCGGGCCACGAGGCCTATGAGCAGGGCCGGCGCCTGCTCAGGATGCTGGACGACCTCAAGTCGGGTGTTGCCGATGACGGCATGGTGCGTGGCGAGTTCAGGCTCGGTCTGACGCCGTTCCTCTCGGAGGCAGGGTTGACCGGACCGCTCGATGCTGTGCGCGCCGAATTTCCCTTACTTGCCGTGCGTGTTGTCTCGGGTTGGTCGCCAAACCAGCTCGAACGTGTCTGTCGCAACGAACTCGATGCCGCCGCGATCTGTCTGCCTGACGGAGCCGTGCCGCCTGCCGATCTCGTTGCCGATGATCTCGGGGCGCAGCCGGTTGTGTTTGTCGTCGCGCGCGACATGAAGATTCCGCGCATCGTCGACCTGGAACGACTGTCGCAGCTATCCTGGGTGATCAACCAGGACGGTTGCGGGTTTCGCGATACGCTGAAACGAAAGTTCGATGCCGCGCATCTGCCGTTCAATATCGCGGTAGAGGCGTTGGACAGCGAACTGCGCCTCTCGCTGGTGTCGCGCGGCCTCGGCGTCGGGCTGGTCACTCCGATCGCGCTGAAGCACAGCGCGTTTCGTGACAAGCTCAAGGCCGTCGCTGCGCGCGACTTCAAACCCGCCGTGCGCGCATGGATGATCCATCGCGCGCCCGCCGGCCGTCTGGAGCGGCCGATCAAGCTCTTCCGCGACGGGCTGGACAGAGAGCTCCAGGCCCTGATCGGCCGCTAGCGCAGCTTCCCCCGCGCCGCGACCGGCAGTGTGCCGATGATCTCCTCGCCGCGCACCATCACGACCTCATCCATCATGTTGACGACGACGCAGACATGGTTCGGCACGATGCGGACGACATCGCCGACGTTGGGCCGCGTGTTGCTGCGGGAGAGGTCGAGGAAGCCGTGCTCCTCGGCAAAGCGCGCGATGTTCGCCTCGGGATGCTCCAGGATCAGGCCGTGACCGTCGAGGCCGCCGGTGTCCGTGGTCAGCGTCTTCGAACCGGCATCGAGAATGCCGCGCTCGGGCGCAGCGCGGCTCACCACCGTCGAATAGATGTGCAGTGCGCAGTCGTCCCAACTGGCGACGCCGGCGGCGACCTGCATACGGTCGTTGTAGATATAGGTGCCGAAGCGGTGCTCGGTGCCGCCCTTGAGCTTGCCGAGGTTCTTCAGGTTCGGCGTACCGCCAGTGGAGACGATCTTCGCGTCCAGCGCGTGCGCGCGCACGCCAGCTAGCGCCTCGTCGTAGAATTTTTGCGCCTCCGCCCAGCCGGTCTCGGTCGGATACATCAGGAAGCCGGCGAACTGCAGTCCTTTGGACGCGGCAATCTCCCGCGCCAAAGCGATTGCTTCGGCCGGCGTCTCGACACCGGCGCGCTTGCGGCCCGTGTCGCATTCGACCACGACCGAGAGCGGGCGGCCTGATGCGGCGGCTGCCTTGGGGAGCCCTGCGACGACCGTCGAATTGTCGGCGGCCACGGTCATGTTGGCCTTCGCCTGGAGCGCTCCGAGCCGCGCCATCTTCTCCTCGCCCAGGAGATTGTAGCTGATCAGGATATCGTCGATGCCGGCATTGGCCATGATCTCGGCTTCGCCGAGCTTCTGGCAGGTGATCCCCTTGGCGCCGGCCGCAACCTGCATTTTTGCAATCGTCGGGTTCTTGTGTGTCTTGATGTGGGGACGATTGGCGATCCCGGCATCATCGCAGGCCTTCTGGATGCGCGCGATGTTGCGCTCGACCCTGTCCATGTCGATGACAGCGCAGGGCGTGCCGTATTCGCGGGCGATTTTTGCGGCGAGGGGGGTGGTCATGGAAGTCCTTTCGTTGGCGCGTGTTCCAATCGCAAACCGGTGCCCACTTTTGCGGAATACGCGCTATGCCTGTTCAATCTCTTCGCGGAGCATTTCAAGTTCGAGCCAGCGCTCTTCGGCAGCAGACAATTCTTCATGCGCCTTGGCGATGGCGGCGGAGGTGTCGTCGAACTTCTTACGATCCTTGGTGTAGAGGTTGGGATCGTCGAGCACGCGTTGCAGCTTGGCGATATCGGCCTGCAACGCTTCCATCTTCTTCGGCAGCGTTTCCAGCGCGTGCTTCTCGTTGAAGCTCAGGCGCCGCTTTGGTGCGGCAGCGGGAGCAGCTGGCCGTTCCTCTTTCTTCTCCGCCGAGGCCTGCACCTTTGCCGTATCACGTTTGAGGTCCGCGCCGCGCTGCGCCAGCATGTCGCTGTAGCCGCCGGCATATTCGATCCATTTGCCGTTACCCTCGGGCGCGATCACGGAGGTGACGACGCGATCGAGGAAATCGCGGTCGTGGCTGATCAGGATTACCGTGCCCTCGTAATCGCCGAGCATCTCCTCGAGCACGTCGAGGGTGTCGAGATCGAGATCGTTGGTCGGCTCGTCCAGCACCAGGAGGTTCGAGGGCTTTGCCAGCGCGCGGGCCAGCATCAGCCGGCCACGCTCGCCGCCGGAGAGCACCTCAAGCGGCGTGCCGCGCTGTTCCTGTGCGAACAGAAAGTCCTTCATGTAGCCGACGACATGCTTCGGCTTGCCGCCGACCATGATGTGATCGCCGCGGCCACCGGTCAGCGCTTCAGCCAGCGTCGACTTCGGATCGAGGCTTTCACGGTGCTGGTCGAGCGTTGCCATCTCGAGATTGGCCCCGAGCCGCACAATGCCGGAATCCGGCTGCGTGCCGCCGGTGAGCAGGTTGACCAGGGTGGTCTTGCCGGCGCCGTTCGGCCCGATGATGCCGAGCCGATCGCCGCGCTGAATGCGGGTGGAGAAGTTTTCGACGATCTTGCGCTCGCCATAGGCCTTGGTGATGCCCTTGGCCTCGATCACCAGCTTGCCGGACTGCTCGGCTTCCGCGGGTGCCAGATTGGCGCTGCCGGCGCTGCCGCGATAATTGCGACGCTGGTCGCGCAGCGCATGCAGATTGGCGAGGCGCTTGACGTTGCGCTTGCGCCGGCCGGAGACGCCGTGGCGCAGCCAGTGCTCCTCGTCGACGATCTTGCGGTCGAGCTTGTGCTGGTCGCGCTCTTCCTCCGCCAGCACCTCGTCGCGCCAAGCCTCGAACGAGGCAAAGCCGCGGTCGATCTGCTTGATTTTGCCGCGGTCGAGCCAGGCGGTGGAGCGCGACAGGTTGGTGAGGAAGCGGCGGTCGTGGCTGATCAGCACCAGCGCACTGCGCCGGCTGTCGAGCTCCTTTTCCAGCCACTCGATGGTGGAGAGATCGAGATGGTTGGTCGGCTCGTCAAGCAGCAAGATGTCGGGCGAGGGCGCCAGCACGCGGGCGAGCGCGGCACGACGGGCCTCGCCGCCAGAGAGGTTATGCGGGTTCTCCTCGCCGGTGAGACCGAGCTGTTCCAAGAGATAACGCGCCTGGTGCAGGTCGTCGCCGGGCGCGAGGCCTGCCTCGACATAAGCGAGCGTGGTCTTGTGCTCGCCGAAGTCCGGCTCCTGCGGCAGATAGCGCACGGTAGCGCCAGGCTGCACGAAGCGCGTGCCGCCATCGGGTTCGACCAGGCCGGCGGCGATCCTGAGCAGCGTCGACTTGCCGGAGCCGTTACGGCCGATCAGGCAGACGCGCTCGCTTGGCGCGACATTGAGCTCGACGCCGCTCAAAAGCGGCGTGCCGCCAAACGTCAGCCTGATGTCTTTCAGTTGGATCAGCGGCGGCGCCATGGTCAGCTCTGACTGGTTGCGGCCGCATCAGCGCGGCGGCGCTGAATCCGGCGCAGCGTCTGGTCCAGCGCCGAGAGGAATGCGGAACGGTCGCGCGGCGCGAACGAGCGCGGGCCGCCGGTGACTTCGCCGGCCGAACGCAGATCCGTCATGAGGTTGCGCACCGCCAACGTCATGCCGATCGATTCCTCCGTGAACGGCTTGCCGTTTGGTGCGATCACGTCGGCGCCCGCCTTGACGCAACGGCTGGCCAGCGGAATGTCTGATGTCACGACAACATCGCCGGGCTTGGCGCGCTCCGCGATCCAGTCGTCGGCCGCGTCCATGCCCGGACCGGCGGCGATGCGCTCGATCAGGGGATCTTGGGGCACGCGGATGAAATTGCCGGCAACCACGCTCACGGGCACGCCGTGGCGGAGCGCGACGCGGTAGATCTCGTCCTTCACCGGACAGGCGTCGGCATCGATATAGATGCGAGTGGGGGTGTCAGTCATTGGCCGCGTGGTACCCCATTCGGGCCGCAAAGGCGAGGGGATTGACCGGTGTTCCCTGGGCTCTACGATCAGCTCCGAAACAACAAGAACGGGAACGCCAGCCATGCCGGACCGGCTCGAAACCTATCGCGTCCAGGCCTACAACACTGCAAAGCAGTCCGAGAACAAGATGCACGACGACACGGTGGCGCGCCGTTTCGGCTTTTCCGGCGGGCTGGTGCCGGGCGTCGATGTCTTCGCCTACATGATGCACGTGCCGATTGCCCGCTGGGGCCGCGATTTCCTCACCCGTGGACTGGTCGAGGCGCGCTTCATCAAGCCGGTCTATGACGGCGAGACCGCCGATGTCGATGCCACCGAGCACAATGGCCTGCTGACGATCGAGGTGTTCAGTCGCACCGAGCTTTGTGCGACGGGCACGGCCACGCTGCCAGCGGCGGCGCCGACGATTTCGCTGAGCGACTATGTCGAGGTGCCTGTTGTTGGCGAGCGCACGCCAGTCAGTCCGGCGACGTTCGAAACGGGGAAATGGCTGGGCACGCTTCCGCGCCGCTGGGCTGAACAGGATGCGGCCGACTATCTCGCCGATATCAGGGAGACCGATCCGATCTTCGCACGCGAGAGGCTCGGCCATCCCGGCCTGATCCAGCGCGTCATCAACCGCGTGCTGGTCGACAACACCATTCTGGGTCCGTGGATTCACGTCGGTAGCCGTATGCAATTGCTGGCGGCCGCGCGCGCTGGCGACGAGATCACCGCGCGGGCAAAAGTCACCGCGAATTACGAGAAGAAGGGCCACCGCTTCGTCGAGCTCGACGCGCTGGTTGTTGCCAACGGCACCACGCCGCTGGCGCATTGCCAGCACACCGCGATCTATCAGCCACGCGAGCAGGCTGCGGCGTAGGGAAGGCGCACGGCGCGTCCTCACATTCGCTGTCATTCCCCGCGAAGGCGGGGAACCCAGTACGCCGCGGCCATCAAGAAAACCACAACCGTCTCGGAGTACTGGATCGCCCGGTCCCGGCTCCGCCAAGGCTACGCCGAGGCCCACAGGAGTGCTCGGCCCGCCGAAGCCTTGGCGAAGGCGGCAAGCCGGGCGATGACAGTTTGCGCGTGGAAACGGCAGGTGATCGCTCTGCGAGAGAGGCCCTTACGCCGCCTTGGCCTTCGCCTCTTGGATCGCCCGCCACACCCGCTCCGGCGTGAGCGGCATGTCGATGTGGTTGATGCCGTACTCTGAAAGCGCGTCAAGTACCGCGTTCACCACCGTCGACAGGCTGCCGGCGCAGCCGGCTTCGCCGCAGCCCTTGCTGCCGAGCGGATTGGTCGTGGCCGGCACCGGATGATCGCCGACCGTCATGTTCGGCACGTCCTCGGCGCGCGGCAGCGCGTAGTCCATCAGTGAGCCCGTGATCGGCTGGCCGCTGTCGTCGTAGCGGATCTGCTCCATCAGCGCCTGACCGATGCCCTGGACGACGCCGCCATGGAGCTGGCCCGCGACCAGCATCGGATTGATCACCGTGCCGAAATCGTTGACCGCGCTGTAGCGCACGATCTGCACCACGCCGGTCTCCGGATCGATCTCGACCTCGGCGACGTGGCAGCCGTTCGGGAAGGCCGACGGCACCGGCTCGCTGGTGTGGTCGACGTCGAGGCTGTCAGGCACGCCCTCCGGCACCTTGCCACCATGCAGGCGCTGCGCCAGCTCCATGATATCGATGCTGCGATCGGTGCCAGCGATGGTGAAGCGGCCGCCTTCGAACTCGATGTCGGCCTCGGACGCCTCCAGCATGTGCGCGGCGGCGCGCTTGCCCTTTTCGATCACGAGCTTGGCGGCTCCCACGATCGCCATGCCGCTCGCGGTGATCGAGCGCGAACCGCCGGTGCCGTTGCCGGTGTGCACGATGTCGCTGTCGCCCTGGACGAGCTTGACGCGCTCGAAGGGCACCCCGAGCTGCTCGCTCAAAACTTGCGCAAACGGCGTCGCATGGCCCTGGCCGTAATCGAGCGTGCCGGTGACGAGCTGCACGGTGCCGTCAGGGTCGAACACGATCTTGCCGAGCTCGGGGCTCGGCGGCGCCGTGACCTCCAGATAGGAGCCGACCGCGATGCCGCGCAGCTTGCCGGCCTTTTTGCTCTCCTTCTTGCGCTTCGCAAAATTATCGTAGTCGGAGATTTCGAGCGCCTTGTTGAACACGGCCTGGAAGTCGCCGCTGTCATACGTGACGCCGGAGGAGGCCGCGAACGGCATCTGGTCCGGCTTGATGAAGTTGCGCTTGCGCAAGGTCAGCCGGTTGATGCCCATCTCGTCGGCGGCGCGGTCGATCAGCCGCTCCATGTAATAGTTCGCCTCGGGCCGACCGGCGCCGCGATAGGCGCCCATCAGCGTGGTGTTGGTCAAAACCGTCTTGATGTCGACCGCCATCAGCGGCGTGCGATAGACGCTGGAAAAATTCTTGCCGATATTGAGCGAGAGCGGCCCCGGCGCAACGCCGGTTATATAGGCGCCAAGATTGCCGTAGCCGGAGAGCTTGGCCGCGAGGAAATGCCCCTCGGCATCGAGTGCGAGCTCGGCATGGATTTTTTGTGCACGGCCGTGGCTGTCGGAGAGAAAGCTGGTGGAGCGCTCGTCCAGCCATTTCACCGGCCGCTCCAGCGCCTTCGCCGCGTACAGGATGCACATGTACTCGGGATAGTTGATGTTCTTCATGCCGAAGGAGCCGCCGACATTGGCGGTGAGGATGCGTACCTTCTCGTTCGGCACTTTCAGGTTCTTGGCGAGATTGGCCCGGTTGCCGGCGACACCCTGCGTCGGCACCTGAAGCGTGTAGCGCTCGGTCTTCTTGTCGTAGGAGGCAAGCCCCACGCGCGGCTCCATCGAGACCACGGCGACGCGGGTATTCTCGATGTCGAGCTTGGTGACGTGGGCGGCGCTGGCAAACGCCGCGTTCACCTTCTCCATGTCGCCATAGTGGTAGTCGAGCGCGACGTTGTTCGGGATATGGTCGTAGAGCTGCGGCGCGCCGGGCTTGGCCGCTTCCTCGGGGTCCGTCACTGCCGGCAGCGGCTCGATGTCGAGCTCGACGGCGTCGGCCGCATCGCGCGCCTGGGCCAGCGTCTCTGCCACCACGAAGGCGACGGGATCGCCGACGAAGCGGACCTTGTCGGTCGCCAGCGGCTGACGGTTAGTCTGAAGCAGGGGCGAGCCGTCGCGGCTCTTCAGCGGCAGGCCGCAGGTGAAGGGGCCGTAGCCGGCTGCATCGAGATCGGTGCCGGTCCACACCCCCAGTACGCCCGGCATCGCCTTGGCGGCATCAATGCCGATGCGGCGGATGATGCCATGGGCGTGGGTGGAGCGGACGACAACGGCATAGGCCTGGCCGGGCAGGTTGAAATCGTCGGTATAGCGGCCTTTGCCGCGCACCAGCGTGTCGTCCTCCTTACGTCGGACGGGCTGCCCGACGCCATATTTTTGCAGTGCAATAGCGTTTTCGAGCGCGGACGATTTGGTATGTTCTTGCATGGAGTGACCTGAAAAGCCGGTATTTGCGCATTTTCGCGGCAGCGGGAGACCGGACCTCACTGAAATACCCCACGGCCCCGTTCACGACAACGCACGAATGGGCATGGTCCCATGTGATGCGATGTTGCGCAGACCTGCTGCGCTGCTAATGTTTCAGGCGAAAAGCAATTCCAGATCGGCCCGATGGGTCGCGGAAAGACAGTTTGTATGAATGACCACACGCGGCTCCGCGATGGCCTTGGGCTGCACGGTGAGCTGGAGGGGTCGATGGCGGCGGTGGCGTTGGCCACTGTACCGGCCGTCGGCGCGCAGGCGCCGGGAACCGGCGTCTATGCGGCGCTGGACCTCGGCACCAACAATTGCCGACTCCTGATCGCCTGTCCGACCCAGGACGGCTTTCGCGTAGTCGATTCCTTCTCGCGCATCATCCGGCTCGGCGAGGGCGTCTCGGCAACGGGATGCATCAGCGAGGCGGCGATCGAGCGCGCCATCGCGGCGCTCAGCATCTGCCGCGACAAGATCAATTTGCGCAAGGCGCGGCGGCTGCGCCTGATCGCGACCGAGGCCTGCCGCGCAGCCTCGAATGCGCAAGGTTTCCGCAGCCGTGTCGCGGCCGAGACCGGCATCGAGCTGGAGGTGATCGACCGCGAGACGGAGGCGGCGCTCGCCGTGCTCGGCTGTTCGCCGCTGGTGGACCCCAGAGGACGCGGTGCGATCCTGTTCGATATCGGCGGCGGCTCGACCGAACTGGTGCGGATCGAGCGCGATCCGGAAAATCCCGAGCCGCGCATAAAAGCCTGGATGTCGATCCCGCTTGGCGTCGTCACCCTCGCCGAGCAGTTCGGCGGCCGCGACGTGACGTCGGAGATCTATGCCGCGATGGAGCAGGAGGTTGCGAGCCACGTCGCGCCGTTTGCGGGGCAGCATGGCGGCGATCTCGCCGACATGCATCTTTTGGGCACCTCCGGCACGGTAACCACGCTCGCCGGCATCCATCTCAACCTCGCGCGCTACGACCGCCGTCGCATCGACAGCATCTGGATGAACGATTCCGACATCACCGCGACCATCAACAAGCTGCTCGGCATGAGCTACGAGGAGCGTGCCGGCAACAGCTGCATCAGCATCGAGCGTGCCGATCTCGTGCTCGCCGGCTGCGCCATTCTCGATGCTATTAGGCGCGCCTTTCCGCTGCCGCGTCTGCGCGTCGCCGATCGGGGCTTACGCGAAGGCATGCTGGTCGAGATGATGCGCGAGGACGGCATCCTCAGGAGCTGGTGAGATGGCCAAGGACACCACCGGCCGCTTGCACGTCCAAGTCAAGACCAAGGTCAAGACCGGCGGCAAGCGCAAGCTCTCGTCGAAGCTGTGGCTGGAGCGGCAGCTCAACGATCCCTATGTCGCGAAAGCCAAGGCGGCGGGCTATCGCTCGCGCGCGGCGTTCAAGCTCTTGGAGATCGACGACAAGTTCCGTCTTCTCAAGCCAGGCATGGCTGTGGTGGACCTCGGTGCAGCGCCCGGCGGCTGGAGCCAGATTGCCGCCAAGCGCGTCGGCTCCACGGAAGGCAAGGGCAAAGTCGTCGCGATCGACCTGCTGGAGATGCCTGAGATCCCGGGCGTCGATTTCGCGCAGCTCGACTTCATGGACAATGACGCCCCCGAAAAGCTCACCGCGATGCTGGGCGGCGGCGCCGACGTCGTGATGTCGGACATGGCGGCCAACACCACCGGCCATCGCAAGACCGACCAGCTCCGCATCGTCGGTCTCATCGAGACCGCGGCGGCCTTTGCCTGCGACGTGCTCAAGCCCGGCGGCACGTTCCTGGCAAAGACTTTCCAGAGCGGTGCCGACGCCGATCTGCTCGCCCAGCTCAAGCGCGATTTCACCGCCGTGCGTCACGTCAAGCCGGCCGCGAGCCGCCAGGATTCCTCGGAACGCTACGTGCTGGCGACGGGCTTTCGGGGCGAGGCGAAGGCGTAACCACAAGCGCTGTCATTCCGGGGCGCCTCGAAGAGGCGAGCCGGGAATCCATTTCTCCTCGCGCTCCGCGGCACAATAGATTCCGGAGATTCCAGGCTCGATGCTCCGCATCGCCCCGAATGACCGAAGGAACTCACCCCAGCCGCTGATCCCGCACGTCCTGGGTATCCTCGCTCGCTGCCTTGAGCGCTGCCTTCTCTGCGCCCTTGCCGGCACCTTTGCGGCTTGCGATCTCCGCCGCCTTGCGGCCGGAGATCTCGTGACCGGCGTCAGCGGGCATCTGCCAGAAGAACCAGCTAGAGGCCGCCGAGGTCAGCGCGACCACGACAAAGGCCGGCGCGAACACGGTGGCGTCGAGCTCGCTGACATGACTGAACCACATGGTCGTCTCGACGCAGGCCGCGCCGACGGCGACGCCGGCGGAGACCGCGAGCTGCTGGTTGACGCTGACCAGCGTGGTGGCCCGGCTCATCTGGGCGGTCTCGACATCGGCATAGGCGACTGTGTTAATGGCGGTGAACTCCAGCGAGCGGAAGAAGCCGCCGACCACCAGGATCACCATGATGATGAGCAGCGGCGTCGTCACCGTGAACAGCGCGCAGACGCCGAGGAAGAATGCGCTGATGATCGCGTTCACCGTCATCAGATTGCGGAAGCCAAAGGCGCGGATGATGCGCGCCGCCAGCGTCTTCATGCCCATGGCGCCGAGCGAGGAGGCAAAGGTGACGAGGCCGGAGTGGAACGGCGACAGGCCGAAGCCGATCTGCATCAGGAGCGGCAGCAGGAAGGGCAGCGCGCCGATGCCGAGCCGGAACATGAAGCCGCCGAGCACGGCCGCGCGTAGCGTCGGCAGCTTCAGCAGCGAAAAATCCAGCACCGGCGATCCCGTCCGCCTTGCGTGGATGACGTAGAGCGCCATCGAGATCGCGCCGCCCACCACCAGCGCGGCAACCGTGCTCCAGGGCAGCAGGTTGAGCCCGGCGACGGAGAGACCAAACGCGATGCCGGCCAGTCCGATGCCCGCCAGCATCATGCCGTAGAGGTCGAATGGTTCCTGAGTCTCGCTCTTGATGGGATCGATGAAGCGCAGCGCCATGAAGATGCCGAGCAGCCCGATCGGGATGTTGATCAGGAAGATCCAGTGCCAGGAGGCGTAGGTGGTGATGAAGCCGCCGAGCGGCGGGCCGATCACCGGGCCGATCAGGGCAGGGACCGTCACCCAGGCCATCGCGTTGACCAGCGCGCTCTTGTCGACCGAACGCAGCAGCACGAGACGCCCAACAGGCGTCATCATGGCCCCGCCCATTCCTTGCAGGATGCGCGCGAACACGAAATCGGTGACCGAGGTCGAGAGCGCGCAGCCGACCGAACCGACCATGAACACGCCGACCGCGATTGCGAACACCATGCGCGCGCCGAAGCGGTCGGCGGTCCAGCCGCTCGCCGGGATGAACACGGCCAGCGACAGCAGATAGGAGGTGATCGCGAGCTTCAGCGTCAGGGGACTGGTGCCGATGTCGGCCGCGATCGCCGGCAGCGAGGTGGCGATCACCGTCGAGTCCATGTTCTCCATGAAGAGAGCAGTGGCCACGATCAGCGGAATGACGCGTTGCTTGTCGACCATGACGGAATGGTAATGAAAATCGGAAGGAAGAGTGGACTTGCGGCTTATCACCCCCGTCAGGCCGGGACCATTGCGCAACAACGCATAGCACCTAAATGCCGCGTAACGGTGTGACCCGCTTCAACGGTTGCACCCCGGGGAGTCTCGCTCCCTCGTCATTGCCGGGCGCCCCTTCTGGCGCCAGCCCGGAATGACGGTGGGTGGGGGCGCGCACAGGCTATCCCCGCTGAATCTGCCCAAAAAGCCTGTGCATGGCTGTCCGGCGGTCCGAATTGCTTTGATTCGTCACGCGGCCGTGCTATCGACCCGCGTCAACCCCACCGATGGGCTCCGATTCTCCGGCGATGCCGCAAGGCACGCCGAGGGCGGCGCTCATCCATAGCTATTTGCGGCAGGGCCGCAGGAAGGAGTTGGCAGATGGCCACGGTGCAACTTCAAGGCATTCGCGAAGCCTTCACGTTCGACGACGTGCTGTTGAAGCCTGGCCTGTCGGACGTCATGCCGGGCGAGGTCGACATCCGTTCCCGCGTCACCCGCGCCATTCCGCTCAACATCCCGATCATGGCCTCCGCCATGGACACCGTCACGGAGGCGCGTATGGCGATCGCCATGGCGCAGGCCGGCGGCCTCGGCGTCATCCATCGCAATTTCGACCCCGACGGGCAGGCTGCCCAGGTGCGGCAGGTCAAGCGCTACGAGTCGGGTATGGTGGTGAACCCGCTCACCATCAGCCCCGAGGCGACGCTCGACGACGCACTCAAGCTGATGAGCGATCACGGCATCTCCGGCATTCCCGTCGTCACCGGCGCCGGCAAGTCCACGCCGGGCAAGCTGGTCGGCATTCTCACCAACCGCGACGTGCGGTTTGCGACCAACCGGCAGCAGAAAATCTCCGAGCTGATGACGCACGAAAATCTCGTCACGGTGCGCGAGAATGTCAGCCAGGACGAGGCGCGGCGGATGCTGCACCAGCATCGCATCGAGAAGCTGCTGGTGGTCGACGAGCAATATCGCTGCGTCGGCCTCATCACCGTAAAGGACATGGAAAAGGCGGTCGCCCATCCGCTCGCCTGCAAGGATGCGCAGGGCCGCCTGCGCGTTGCTGCTGCCACCACTGTCGGCGACACCGGCTTCGAGCGCACCGAGCGCCTGATCGATGCCGGCGTCGACCTCGTCGTCGTCGACACCGCGCACGGCCATTCGCGCCACGTGCTGCACGCCGTCAACCGCATCAAGCGTCTCTCCAATTCCGTGCAGGTCGTTGCCGGCAACATTGCCACCACCGAAGGCGCGCAGGCACTGATCGACGCGGGTGCGGATTGCATCAAGGTCGGCATCGGCCCGGGCTCGATCTGCACCACGCGCATCGTCGCCGGCGTCGGCGTGCCGCAGCTCACCGCGATCATGGATGCGGTGGAAGCCGCGAAGAAGTCCGACGTTCCAGTGATCGCCGACGGTGGCATCAAGTTCTCCGGCGATCTCGCCAAGGCGCTTGCCGCCGGCGCCGACATCGCCATGGTCGGCTCGCTGCTCGCCGGCACCGACGAGACGCCGGGCGAAGTGTTTTTGTGGCAGGGCCGCTCCTACAAGGCCTATCGCGGCATGGGCTCGGTCGGCGCGATGGCGCGCGGCTCGGCCGATCGCTACTTCCAGCAGGACATCAAGGACGCGCTCAAGCTCGTGCCTGAGGGCATCGAGGGCCAGGTACCCTACAAGGGCCCGGTCGGTAACGTCATGCACCAGCTCGCCGGCGGCTTGCGCGCCGCGATGGGCTATGTCGGTGCGCGCGACATGAAGGAGCTGCACCAGAAGGCCCAGTTCGTCCGCATCACCGGCGCGGGCCTGCGCGAAAGCCACGTCCACGACGTCACCATTACGCGCGAAGCGCCGAACTATCCGGGCGGCGGTTAGTCGTTTTCGCTCTCGTGCCCCGGACGCAGCGCAGCGCTCTTTCAGCGGGTGCGCTGCAGAGCCGGGGCCCAGCGTTCTTCCATACTGGGCAATCATCCGTGCTGCGTGGGTCCCGGCTCTGCGCAGCAGCGCAAGAGCGCTGCGGCGCGTCCGGGACACGAGAACGGCGCATGCCTGCCCGACTACCCTCTCCACTGCTTTTGTATTGACGCGCCTCGCTCCCTCCGCTTCGCTTGCAACGAAGAAACTCCGGAGGAAGCCATCATGTCCCAAGGCAAACGCATCGTTCTCGCCGCGCGTCCCGTCGGCGAACCCAAGCCGTCTGATTTTCGTCTGGAGGAATTCGCGGTGCCGACGCCGGCGGCAGGCGAGGTCCTGTTGCGCACGATTTGGCTGTCGCTAGATCCCTATATGCGCGGGCGCATGAGCGAGGGGCCATCCTACGCCGCACCGGTGCCGATTGGCGGCGTGATGGAAGGCGAGGCGGTCAGCGAGGTCGCGGCGTCCAACAATCCTGATTTCGCGGTCGGCGATATCGTGCGCATCCGCTCCGGCTGGCAGACCCACGCGATCTCGAACGGCAAAGGATTGATCAAGGTCGATCCCAAGCTCGGCCCGATCTCGACCTCGATCGGCGTGCTCGGCATGCCCGGCATGACGGCCTATACGGGCCTGCTCGACATCGGCAAGCCGCAACCGGGCGAGACCGTCGTCGTCGCCGGCGCCTCCGGTGCGGTCGGTTCGGCCGTCGGCCAGATCGCGCAGATCAAGGGCGCGCGCGCGGTCGGCATCGCTGGCGGCAAGGACAAGTGTGATTACGTCGTCAAGGAACTCGGCTTCGATGCCTGCATCGATCACCGCAGCCCCGATCTCGCGGCAAAGCTCAAGGATGCCTGCCCTGGTGGCATCGACGTCTATTTCGAGAATGTCGGCGGCGCGGTGTTCGAGGCGGTGTTCCCGCTGCTCAACCCCTTCGCGCGCGTGCCGGTCTGCGGCCTGATCGCGCATTACAACGACACCGAGGCCAAGCCGCCGAAATGGGCCGCATCCTTGATGCGCAACATCCTCACCAAGCGTCTGACCTTCCGCGGCTTTATCGTCTCCGACTTCGCCGCGCGCCATGGCGATTTCTTGCGCGACATATCGGCCTGGGTCCGGGAGGGCAAGGTGAAATACAAGGAGTTCGTCACCGAGGGCCTGGAGAGCGCGCCCGGCGCCTTCATGGGCCTCTTGAAGGGCGCCAATTTCGGCAAGCAGCTGGTGCGGGTCGGACCTGACAAAGTCTAGCTGCGCCGGGGCCACACGCCGGCGGGTATGGTTAAGAAAGAGTCACCAAATGGTCACACCTTGAGGCAAAAGCCGCAGGTGTGACCCGTGTTCATTGACCCCGAGGTGAAGGCATTGAATCATCGCGCATATTTTAGGTGCTGCGATGTTAGAGATTGGTATTTTCTGCGTAATGCTGCTGGCAGCCGGCTATTGGGCGACCATGTTCGTCATGGGCCGGCGTAACGACGTCATCCATGGCAAGTTCGTGCATGTCGACGAGGAGGGCGATGTCGTTGGTCCCTCGATGCCGCCGCCGCCGCCATTCCCGAAGCGTCCGGTCCAAGCCGCCCAGCCGGCCAAGGTCCAGCCTACCAAGGATCCCACGGCCAAGCCGGTCAACAGCGAGGCGCTGCAATCCTTGCTGGCTGCGATCCAGCAGGATCTCAAGAGCGTCGCCCGAGCCGTCAAGCAGGCATTAGTGCTCGTCGCCCATTAGGGCAAGGAGCTCTTCGATGTCGACATCGACCTGGCCCGCGGCCCTGATGTGGCGGACCTCAAAACTGTCGGGCTGGAAACGATACTCGACGAGCCCGACTTCCTTGATCGCGATCCGGTCCTGGCGCGCATCGTTGATGACGAAGCCGGCCGACGGCGCCCAGACATGGCGGGTGAGGCGATAGGTGAAGTCGCGCCGCTGGTGCACATGACCGCTGGCGATGAGCCGGAGATCGACGCGCTCGAACATCTCGATCAGTCGCGCCCGGGCCGGCTGCGGCACGTAGCGGATCGCGGTTTCCGGCGTTTCGGGATCGTCCGGCAGGTTGAGAAACAGCGGCTTGTGCAGGAACAGCGCGACCGGCTTTCCCGTGGTGCGCGCGATCTCGCGGGCCAGCCAGTCGAATTGTTCGGCCTCGAAGGCGAGCCCTGCATTCATGACAAGTGAATCGAGGCCGATGAAGCACCAGCCGGCAGCCTCGAACGCCCAATGGTCCTCGCCGATGATGTCGCAGAATTGTCGGCGGTGCGCCTCGCTGACCGGCGGCTTCGGCGCCGGTCCAATCATGGTTGGATTGTCGCCGATGTCGTGATTGCCGGGGAGATAGCGGCAGGCGATGGGCAGGGCATCGTGCAGGCTTTTCGCGAATGCGACGTCATCCACGCTGGTCGGGCCGTCGAACGAGACATCGCCGGTATTGATGACGAGATCGGGCCTGTTGGCGTCGATGTGCTCGCTGAGGCGGTGGAAGTTGGCGATCAGGCCGGGAAAGCGCCGGCCGAGATGGGTGTCGGAAATCTGCGTGAGGCGAAATTCGGACATGCGTTCATCATACCCGTTGTCACGCGTCGGAACGATGACGGTGCGGGCATGCGTCGCACGAACAAAGTTTAAAGCGCGCGATAGCGGATCGTATAGCCGTCCTGCGGGCGAGGGCGCCGGCGAGCGGCGAGGCGATGCGGTCGGCATGGCGGTCTCTCGCCTCGCGGCCCGCGGGGGCCGAAATCGCTTTAACGATCGACCTTTGATCGCGAGAGCGGGAACGCCGGTTCAAGTCGTTCATTGTCAGCGCCAAAAGTCGCAGCTAATGACGGTCGGCGGCATTTCGCCTCCCGGGAAAGTTCCGATGTCCGTTCAAATGGTCCTGCTGCCGGTCTTCGTGCAGGTCGCTCTCACCTTCGCGCTCCTGATCGGCATGGTTGTCGCGCGCCGCAAGACGCTGGTCTCGGGCGAGACCAAGATCCGCGACATTGCGCTGGGCGAGCCGAACTGGCCCAAGGGCGCCACACAAATCGCCAATTGCTACCGCAACCAGTTCGAGCTGCCGGTGCTGTTCTACGTCCTGATCGCACTGGCGCTGCCGCTGCGCCGTGCCGATCTCTTCATCGTGCTGATGTCCTGGGTGTTCGTGGTGACGCGCTTTGCCCATGCCGGCGTTTTCGTCTCCTCCAACGATCTCGGCCGGCGCTCCACGGTCTGGCTCGCCGGCGTGCTGGTGCTGTTGGCGATGTGGATCTATTTCGCGCTGAAGCTGCTCTTGCTGATCTAGGCGCTTGTGCGCCAATCTTTTTTGAAAGATTTGAAATGACGCCCGCTGCCCGGCTGTCCGCAGCCATCGAACTGATCGACACCATCGAGAAGGACCGCGTGCCTGCGGCCAAGGCGCTGAAGGAGTGGGGCACCGCGCACCGCTTCGCCGGTTCCGGCGACCGCGCCGCCATCGCCGGCCTGGTCTGGGACGTGCTGCGCCGTTACGCCTCGAGCGCGTACCTGATGGATGCCGATACCGCGCGGGCGCGGCTGATCGGCATGCTCCGCCTCGAGCGAAACATGGATACGGCCACCATGGCCGCGATGTTCGACGGCAGCCGGTTTGCGCCAGAGCCGCTGACGGAAGCCGAGCAGGCCGCGCTCGCCTCGCGTTCCCTGAAAGATGCGCCCGCCGCCGTGGCCGGCGACTATCCAGACTGGCTTGATCCCCACCTTGGAAAAGTGTTCGGCGAGGACCGTGCCGCCGAGGCCGCGGCGATGGCGAGCCGGGCCCCGCTCGACCTGCGCGTCAACACGCTAAAATCCAATCGGGACAAGGTGCTGCGTGCACTTGCTCATCTTCATGCAAAACCGACGCCTTGGTCCGCAACCGGCCTCCGCATCGAGCTTTCGGCCGATGCGCGCAACCCGGGCATCCAGGCCGAGGAGGATTTCATCAAGGGCGCCATTGAGGTGCAGGATGAGGGATCGCAGCTTGCAGCCCAATTCACTGCGGCAAAACCCGGCGAGCAGGTGATCGACCTCTGCGCCGGCGCCGGCGGCAAGACGCTGGCGCTCGCCGCCCTGATGCAGGGCAAGGGCCGGCTGATCGCCACCGACCGTGACAAGCGCCAGCTCGCCCCGATCCACGAGCGGCTGTCGCGCGCCGGTGTCCACAATGCCGATGTCCGCACGCCCAAGGGCGACGCCGATCCGCTTGCCGACATCCGCAGCACCGCCGATCTGGTCGTGATCGACGCACCCTGCACGGGAACCGGTACTTGGCGCCGCAACCCTGACGCCAAATGGCGCATGCGGCCGGGCGCGCTGGAGATTCGCCTGCGCGACCAGGCCGAGGTGCTGGAGCGCGCGGTTCCGCTGGTGAAGCCGGGTGGCCGCATCGCCTACATCACCTGCTCGGTGCTGCCGGAAGAGAACGGTGAGCAGGTCAGGGCGTTCGTCGCCCGCCATCCCGAGTTCACGGTCGTCCCGCCTGAGCAAACCGCGAGCGTGCTCTGGGACAAGGCGGAGGCTTTTGGCGAGGCCGCACTGCAATCGGATGAAGGCTGGCTGATGACGCCGCGGCGGACCGGGACGGACGGGTTCTTCGTTTCGGTGCTGAGGAAATCGGGCTGACCGCGCCAGCGGCGCCCAAAACAAAGCCCCGCGAACCGAATCCGGTCGCGGGGCCTGTGTTCGCTAACCGCTTCTGACCGGTACGTCGGTGGTCAGAAGCGCCTTGCGCCGGCGTTAGCCGACGCGGAGATTGTCAGCCGAGGACTTGCCGCTGCGGCGGTCGGCGACGATGTCGAACGAGACCTTCTGGCCCTCGTTGAGGGAGGAGAGGCCAGCGCGCTCGACGGCGCTGATGTGCACGAATACGTCCTTTTGGCCGTCGTCCGGCTGAATGAAACCATAACCCTTTTGGGTGTTGAACCACTTCACGGTGCCCATAGCCATGGGATTGTCCTTTAGTTAGTTAGAGAGGATACGCACGCAGACCGGTACGCAGCATTGCGCCCATAGTCCCTGATGAGTCGATGTTTGGAGAATTCATCTGAAGCGTGCGCGCCCGTCAGCAACGAAGCGAAGCGGCCCAGTCGTTCGGCCAAGTATCGATGATCACAATATAGCGAGAATTTGGGGCCAGTTCAAGGCACCACCCGTGGCTCGGCATGTCGCGCGCGCTTGCTATTTTGCGGTGCAAATTGGCCGCCCTCGCGCCTCTCAATCGACGATGAAGAGCGTCGCACCCACCGCCGTCGAGGACCGGTGCGCGGCGTCGCCGAAATCCGAGACCTGGTAGCTCATCCCCGCCGTCAGCTTGAACTTGCGCCCGTCGCGCAGCTCCGAGTCGAGCTCGCCCTTCAGCACGTAGAGCACGTGACCGCGATCGCACCAATGATCGGCGAGGTAGCCCGGCGAATACTCGACCATCCGCACCCGGAGTTCGCCGATGTTGAGCGTCCGCCACTTGGCCTCGCCGGTCTCGCCGGGATGCGTGGTGGGCTCGACCTGGCTCCAGTCGGTGACGGTGAACGGGGATGCCGGGAGTTTCATGGCGGAGGTCCAATCGGTGTCGGCAGTGTTGTTAGCGTACACCGCGTTCTCCGTCACTGCGTGTGGGGGTCACGAACCTTCCTCGTTCACGCTGTCATCGCCCGCCTTGTGCGCACTTGCGCACTGGGGCGGGCGATCCAGTATTCCAGAGGCGGCAATGATCGAGCCGAGAAGCCGCGGCGAGGGTGGGGCGGCCTTCCGGAACCGGCCTATGCCGCCAAATGATTCGCCGACCCCTGCACGATCAGCCCTTCGGCGTTCACCCGCAGATATTCGCAGATTCGCTTGCCCCGCTCGTTCTCGTAGAACACAACCACGCTGTCCGGGCTGACGAACACATCGATCAACGAAAAATGCAGGTTCGGCAAAAGCCCGAGCGCCTTGCCCCAATAGGCGCGGAGCGCGTCCTTGCCGCGCACGGTGCCGCTGGCATCGAACCCCATGACGGGGATGCGGTCCGACGTCATCACGGCCGCCTCGTCATAGAGCGTGAGCACGCGTTCGAGGTCGCGCGCATTCCAGGCCTCGACCCAGGTCCGGCCGAGCGCGGCGAGCGTTGATGGCTGATGGTGCTGTGACATGGCGTTCTCCCTGTTCGGCCCCCTGTTTGAGAGGAGGACATAATAGGTCAATATTACTGACCTATATGGTTTTGTCCATGCCCAAAGAAGGATGTGGGGCGCGCGCCCGCGCGGTTGCGGGCAGCTCCCGTGTCGCGTATCTGCTGGCCATGACAGCAGCACAAAACGACCGCTCCGCGTCGACGCCCTCGGTGGCCTCGGCGCACGACAAGATTCTCATCGTCGACTTCGGCAGCCAGGTGACGCAACTGATCGCGCGCCGCGTGCGCGAGGATGGCGTCTATTGCGAGATCGTTCCGTTCAACAAGGCCGAAGCTGCCTTCAACGAGATGAAGCCGAAGGCGGTGATCCTCTCCGGCGGGCCTGAGTCGGTGCATGAGGCCGGCTCGCCCCGCGCCCCGCAAGCGATCTTCGATTCCGGCGTGCCGGTAATGGGCATCTGCTACGGCCAGATGACCATGGCAGCCCAACTCGGCGGCGAGGTCGAGGGCGGCCATCACCGCGAATTCGGCCGCGCCGATGTCGAGGTGAAGGCGCCGAGCAAGCTGTTCGAGGACGTCTGGTCACCAGGCGGCAGGAATCAGGTCTGGATGAGCCATGGCGATCGCATCACCAGGATGCCGCCGGGCTTCTCGGTGGCCGGCACCTCGCCGAACGCGCCCTTCGCGATCATCCAGGACGAGACGCGCAAATATTACGGCCTGATGTTCCACCCGGAAGTGGTGCACACGCCCGACGGCGCCAAACTGATCCGCAACTTCGTGCGCAAGATCGCCGGCCTTTCCGGCGACTGGACCATGCGCGCCTTCCGCGAGGAGGAGATCCAAAAAATCCGCCAGCAGGTCGGCAAAGGCAAGGTGATCTGCGGCCTTTCCGGCGGCGTCGATTCAGCGGTCGCGGCCGTGCTGATTCACGAGGCGATCGGCGACCAGCTCACCTGCGTGTTCGTCGATCATGGCCTTTTGCGTCTCGACGAAGCCAAGACCGTGGTCGACCTGTTCCGCCACCACTACAACATCCCGCTCGTGCACGTGGATGCCTCAAAACAGTTTTTGGGCGAGCTCGAAGGCGTTACCGATCCGGAGACCAAGCGCAAGACCATCGGCCGCCTCTTCATCGAGGTGTTCGAAGAGGAAGCCAAGAAGATCGGCGGCGCCGACTTCCTCGCGCAAGGCACGCTCTACCCTGATGTGATCGAGAGCGTCTCCTTCACCGGCGGCCCTTCGGTGACGATCAAGTCGCACCACAATGTCGGTGGCCTCCCTGAGCGCATGAACATGAAGCTCGTCGAGCCGCTGCGCGAGCTGTTCAAGGACGAGGTGCGCAAGCTCGGGCGCGAGCTCGGCCTGCCCGAAATCTTCGTTGGCCGACACCCGTTCCCGGGCCCGGGCCTCGCCATCCGCTGCCCCGGCGAAATCACCAAAGACAAGCTCGACATCCTGCGCAAGGCCGACGCCGTCTACATCGATCAGATCAGGAAGCACGGCCTCTACGACGTGATCTGGCAGGCCTTTGCCGTGCTGCTCCCCGTCAAGACCGTCGGCGTCATGGGCGACGGCCGCACCTACGACTACGTCGTCGGCCTGCGCGCCGTCACCTCCACCGACGGCATGACCGCCGACTTTTACCCGTTCGACATGAAGTTCTTGGGCGAGACCGCCACGCGCATCATTAACGAGGTGAAGGGCGTGAACCGGGTGGTGTACGACGTGACCAGTAAGCCGCCGGGGACGATCGAGTGGGAGTGATTTTCACCCATTCATACCGGCAGCACCCCAATGGTGGGGATCTGTTGCGGCGCGATCGGCTTCGAAGCACGTCCGCCGTTTAAGACGAGTGTTTTGTGCCGACTCAACTTATGAGATAACGCAGGCTCAATAAGGCCGCGTGGCTCTGGGGGGAGTCGTGAAGATATTTTCCGTTGAGATAGAAAATTTTCGAGGCATTCGCTCCGCAAAGCTCGTGCTGCCTGATCATGCCGTCCTGATCGGCGACAATAACACCGGCAAATCGTCGGTACTTGAGGCGATCGATCTCGCATTGGGGCCTGACCGGCTCAGTCGACGGCCGCCCGTTGATGAGCACGATTTCTATGAGGGCAACTATCTTCCTCTCGCGAACCCCAGGGCCCCCGAAGGGGCGGAGCTTGTCCCGGCCCCGAAGATCAAGGTCGAGGTCACGATCACCAACTTGTCGTCAGAACAGGAGGCGCGCTTCGGCGCCGCCGTCGAGTGGCTGAATACAAGCACCGGCGAGTTCTATCAGGAGGCTAGTCTAGCGGGTGTCGATGTTGCTGAGATCAAGGCGGCGCTCCGGGTCACATTCATCGGCGAATATGACCCTGACGAAGACGACTTCGTCGGCAATACCTACTTCACACGCAGCCTGTCGGAGGACGAGACCCCGACCTCCTTTTCTAAGAAGGATAAGCAGCACTGCGGCTTTCTCTTCTTGCGATCGTTGAGGACCGGATCTCGCGCGCTCAGTCTCGAACACGGCAGCCTGCTGGACATTATCCTGCGGCTCAAGGAGATCCGGCCTCAGATGTGGGAAGGGACGATCGGAACGCTTGCCGGTTTCGACGTTGCGAGCGATCCTGTCCTTGGCATCTCGGGCGTGCTCGAAAGCATCGACAAGTCGCTGAAGAATTACGTGCCGCGCGAGTGGGGAGTGAAGCCGCACCTTAAAGTGTCAAACCTGACACGTGAGCATCTCCGAAAGGTGGTTACTGCGTTCATAGCCACCGGCACGGGCGACCATGCGGCGCCCTTCTTCCGGCAGGGAACGGGGACAATCAATATGCTGGTACTCGCGATGCTGTCGCAGATCGCCGAGGATAAGCAGAACGTCATTTTTGCCATGGAAGAAGCCGAAACGGCGATCCCGCCATATGCGCAAAAGCGAATTGTCCACGAATTACGCAAGCTTTCGGCTCAGTCGCTCTTTACATCGCACTCGCCGTACATCCTCGAGGAGTTCAGCCTCGATGAGACCGTCACCCTTTCGCGAACGGGCAATGGCAAACTGGCCCAGGCAAAGATCGAGCTGCCGGAAAGCGTCAAGCATAAGCGTTATCGCCAGGAGTTTCGGACTCGGTTTTGCGAGGGGCTGCTCTCACGTCGCGTCCTGATCGCCGAGGGCGCAACGGAGGCGACGTCTTTCCCAGTCGCCGCGCGCCGCTTGTCGGAGTTGAACCCGACGATATACGCGTCTTTGGAGGCCCTGGGCGTGTGCGTCATCGACGCAGGGACTGAAACCCAAATCGCCGATCTCGGCGCTCTGTATAAAAGCTTGGGAAAGCGAACCTTCGCCCTATGCGACAAGCAAACCGGTCCGGCCAAGGCGACTATCGAAGCCCAGGTTGAGCGGCTGTTCATGCATGAGGAGAAGGGCATCGAGGATCTGATCCTCAAGAATACGACCCAGGCTGCGCTCGAACGGTTTGCGGACTTGCTGGATTGGCCGCCCCACCTGCAGACTAAATACCCGAACCCAAAGATACAGGTGGTAGTGGCGCTCAAGGACTATTTCAGCTGGTCGAAAGGAAACTGGGGGATCGCAGAATTCCTAGCGCAGTGCTGCGAGGCCGAGATCCCGCAGTGGTTGCGTGAGGCTTGCATCACCCTGAAAGCGCTCTGCGATGTACCGCCACCGCCGGCTGGCGAAGGTGACGAAGAAGACGCTGTCGACCCTCTCAGCTAGGTGGATGTGTCATGGTCGAGCTGACCGAGGCTCAAAAGAAAGTCATTCGGACCGTCGGGCATCACCTCGTGACCGGTGGGCCCGGCTCTGGAAAAACAACCGTCTCGATTCTCAAGGCCGCGAAAATTGCATGTGAGGCGCTGAAGCCCGGCCAGCGCATCCTTTTCCTCAGTTTCGCCCGCGCGACCGTTTCGCGCGTGCTGGAGGCGATCGACGAGGAGGCTGCGATCGCACGTGAGGAGCGACGGAGGATCGAGGTCGATACCTATCATTCGTTCTTCTGGCGCATTCTGAAAGCCCACGGTTACCTGATCGGCTTTCCGCGGCGGATAACGATCCTAACGCCATCAAACGAGGCAATCGCTCTGTCCGCCGTACGGAGTGGCTATAAAGCGGCTTCGAAACTGTCGAATGAGGAGAAAGCGCAGAAGCGCGCACGTGAGGACGCAGAGCGGGCTCGACTCGCAACCGAAGAGGGAAAGGTTTGCTTCGAGCTGTTCGCAGACCGCGTGGCAATCTTGCTTCACGGCTCTAACAAGATCCGGTCGCTTATCTCGACGATGTACCCCTACATCATTCTCGATGAATTTCAGGACACGAGCGCCGACCAATGGCGAGCGGTACAGGCCTTAGGCGTGAGTAGCACGCTGATAGCTCTAGCCGACCCAGAGCAGCGAATCTTCGATTTCATCGGGGCTGATCCGGAGAGGCTTAACCACTTCACAGCCGCTTTCGCACCATCAGTCCACGATCTCGCCGCGGACAATCATAGAAAGCAAAGGCACTGATATCACATTGTTTGGCAACGACATTCTGACCGGAAAATTCCGTCAGAACGAATACAAAGGAATCGCCTACGCGCCCTTCGAATCCAACCCCAATCAAGCCTACACGTCACTCGTTGGACAGGTCCTGCAAGCCCGCAAGCGTTTGATTGAAGCGGGTCGACGGGACTGGTCGCTTGCGGTACTCGTGCCGACCAAAAGGATGACTCGCCTCGTATCTGACGTGCTGCGCGAACCGTTCGGAAACGTCCCGCCTATTGCGCACACGGCAGCTGTCGATATGGAGGGGCCGATCCTCGCCGCTGAGATTGTCGCCTTCTTGTTGCAGCAGCGCGGCCATGCCGGATGCTTTGACAAACTTGTCGAGCTACTTTGCAGCTATTTTCACGGCCGCGGCGGTGCGACGCCCACTAAGGGCGACATGGATGAGGCTAAGCGATTTCGAGCGGCGTTGGCGAAATGGAATGAGTGCGTTGCAAAAGGCCGCCCGATGCCGGGCAACAGTGTATTAAAAGGCACGTTTGCCGCTCACCAAGCTTCAGCGGCTCTGGCGCTCACGGGGGACCCCGACGCAGATTGGGTGGCAATGCGGGCTGTGCTGGGCGCCGGAGCTTGCCCGCGATTGAACCATGTCGCGAGGGAGGTGCGCAATGTCCGACTTCTTGAGCGAGGGACCCTGCTTCGCCAGGGATTAGCGCAGGACTGGCGCGATGGGGGCGGATATCGGAATGCCCTTGAGATCACCCGCCAAGCCTTCGTTCATGAGCATTTCGCGACAGCACACAAGCCGGAAGCGGGTGTCGTCGTGATGAACATGCACAAGGCGAAGGGGAAACAGTTCGACGAGGTCATCATTTTCGAAGGCTGGCCAAAGCGGGTGAAACGCGAGATCGTAGCTAATCCTGATCGAATTGTGTCCGGCAATTTTCACGATGGATCGATGACGCAAGCGCGTCAAAACTTCCGTGTCAGCATCACCCGAGCGAAAGTGCGGACGACAATC
Organism: Bradyrhizobium sp. 160; assembly: GCF_023073735.1. Classification (NCBI taxonomy): domain Bacteria; kingdom Pseudomonadati; phylum Pseudomonadota; class Alphaproteobacteria; order Hyphomicrobiales; family Nitrobacteraceae; genus Bradyrhizobium; species Bradyrhizobium sp. 160. The sequence continues at coordinate 109,249 of NZ_JADPKD010000047.1, read as the reverse complement.
ATGACGCCAAGTGACGATGTTTGCGTCTTGTTGAAGCCAACTCCGTAGCGAGTTGATCGCTCCGTTCGCACGGCATTGAATTTTCCGCAAATAGGCATCGGCCCATAAATGCTCGATCGCATGATCGGCGTTGCCCCGTCGTTGTGACCTGGAGTGTGTTTTGGTTCGGGAGTCGGATATCGATCGCTCTATTTATTCTACGAATGGGCGCCCAGCTTCCGCCGCCGACCACCCCAGCGCTGGCGTTGGGTGTACGTCTAGCGTGCTCATGATACGATTCCGGCGTTGCCAGCCCCGGAGCTTACGTTCATGTCTATCGTCGCCCCTCAATCTCTCGCCGCCGCCACGGAGACCGATCCCGAACAGTTAGGCTGGATGCGCGGCTTCCCGCCGTCAGCCGACCGCATCATCACCTTCCAGGACGGCTCGTTCCGCAGCTTCCCCGAACTGCGCTGGGCCTGGAGCAACATCCGCCAGTTGGTGCCGACGGTGAACGTCTGGCGCGGGGCGGGGCCGGCGTCGGTGCTGCCGCGGGAGGAGCATGACATCGGCGCGGTCGCCTCGACCACGATGGACGGTCGCCCGATGACGTTCGCAAAAATGCTGGAGGAGACCTACACCGACGGCATCGCGGTGCTGCATCGGGGCAAGCTGATCTATGAGCGCTATTTCGGCGCCTTGAAGCCGCACAAGCCGCATCTCGCGATGTCGGTGACGAAGTCGTTCACCGGGGTGCTCGCAGGCATGCTGGTCGCCGAGGGCAGGATCGATCCGCAGGCGCCCGTCACGGATTATGTGCCGGAGCTGAAGGCGAGCGCGTTTGGGGACGCGCGCGTGCACGAGGTCATGGATATGACCACGGGGCTCGCATACACCGAAGTCTACACCGACAAGAATTCGGATGTGTGGGGATTGCGACGTGCGAACGGCATGGCCCCGATCCCGCCGGGCTATGACGGCGCGACCACGATCTTCGATTTCCTCATCGCGCAGAAGAAGCAGGGCGAGCACGGCAAGGCCTTTGCCTACAAGACCGTCAACACCGACGTGCTGGCCTGGATTTGCCGCCGCGTCAGCGGCATGACCCTGTCCGATCTTCTCTCCGAGCGCATCTGGCAGCCGATGGGTGCAGAGGAGGACGCGCATTATCACGTTGACCGCATCGGCACCGAGAGCGGCGGTGGCGGTCTCTCCACGACACTGCGCGATCTCGCCCGCTTCGGTGAGACCATGCGCAATCACGGCCGCTTCAACGGCCGCCAGATCGTGCCTTCGTCTGTGGTCGAGGACATCGCGCGCGGCGGCGATCCCCACAAATTCAAGCCGGCCGGCTACACCACGCTGCCGGGCGCGTCCTACCGCAATCAATGGTGGGTCAGCCACAATGCCCACGGCGCCTATATGGCGCGCGGCGTCCACGGCCAGGGCATCTACATCGATCCCAAAGCCGAGATGGTGATCGCCCGCTATGCCTCGCATCCCATGGCGGGCAACGCCGCCAACGATCCCGTGACACTGCCGGCCTACATGGCGCTGGCGAAGGAGCTGATGGCGGTCGGGTAGGCCGCGCGTCGCACGCTCGCGCCCCGCACGCGCTGTCATGCCGCGGCTTGACCGCAGTGGCCCTACACAAGCGGGAGTGAATGCATCACGGACCCCGCAACGTCTTCTCGTACTTTTTCACCAGCCGCTCCCGCTTCAGCCGCGACAGCCGCTGGATCCAGAACACGCCGTCGAGCTGGTCGATCTCATGCTGGTGGCAGACGGCCCGCAGGCCGTCCGATTCTTCGCTATGCATGTTGCCGTCGAGATCCTGATAGCTGATCCGCACCCGCGCGTGGCGTTGCACCTCGTCGTTGACCCCAGGCATCGAGACGCTGCCCTCGCGGTGCAGGATCATCTCGGGTGAGGCCCATTCAACGACCGGATTGACGTAGGTGAGGGGACCGTCCCTGGCGTCGAGCTCGAGCACGACGAGCCGCAAGGGCACACCGACATGCGGCGCGGTGATGCCGATCCCGGGTGCCGCCCGCATCGTCTCCAACAGGTCCGCCGCCAGTTTGCGCAAGCCGTCGTCGAATGCGCTGACGGCTCGTGCAGGCATCGCGAGCCGGCGGTCGGGGTAGCGGACGATGGAACGGATGGTCATGCCGGGTTCTTACCATTCATGCATGGTTGAAGCACTCCGTTGTTGCGCCGCCTCGATCGGTCAGGGCCCGAGGCGTCAGGTTCCTGTTCGCAAGCGGGAGGAGTCGGCTACAACGATCGGGGCGGAGGGGCTATCCTGAAAGCTCAAAGACCACGGAATTTCTGCAAGTGCTCTCGGACGTTCTCAAGCGCAAGTCGATCTACAGTTACTTCAGCCGATCGGCGATGGAGAAGGCGGTTTCCTATCAGGCGCAGGGCCGTGTCTCGAACCTCAAGGTCAGCGATGACCTGAAACATGTCAGCGCGCAGGTGCGCGGCAGCGGAGCAAACAGGTATGAGGTCGATATCGTCTTGGTGTTCAGCGGTGACGAACTTGTCGACCTCGATGGCGATTGCAGTTGTCCGATGGAGTACAATTGCAAGCATGTCGCTGCAACGCTGCTGGAGGTGCTGAGTGGGAGGGAGGTCCCGGCAGCGGGCACGCAGGCTGCCAGCAACGCACCCATGGCGCCTCCGGTTCTTTCGTCCGAGCTCACCAGCTGGATCGACAGCGTTGGCCGGACGGTGCGGGGTGACGGGGCTGGCGCGGATCAGAATCAGTGCCTGCTGTACTGCCTGGAGCCATCGGACCACGCGATGCCGCGGCTTGAATTGTCCCTGCGGTCCGTCCGTGTGCTGAAGGGCGGCGGCTTCGCTGACAATTATACCAGCCCCAGCCTCTACGAGTTCAAGGCTGAGCGGGCGCCGAAATACTTCCGCGATGTCGACATCGACATCATGACGCAAGTGGCGACCGGCACCCGCAGCTATTACGAGCAGGGACCCTATTCGGAGGAACTGCTGAAGCGGATTGTCGCGACTGGCAGGGCCTTTTGGCTTGACCACAAGCGGAGCCCGCTGACGTGGGCAGACGCGCGCTCGGGCCGGATCGAGTGGCGATCGACGGGAAAGAGCGGTCTCACGCCTCATCTCCTTGTCCCCGGGGCGGTCGCGCTCAACGCCGAGCCGCCGGTGTACGTTGACGAGGCCGCCGGCCTGATCGGGCCGGTACAATCGGGCCTGCCCCCACGGTTGGCCTTCAAAATCCTCTCGGCTCCCGCCATTCCGCGCGCGCAGGTGGAGGAGGTCTCGCGCCGCCTCAGTCAGAAGCTGCCTGAATCTCACCACGGCCTCTTGCCTGCGCCGCCGACCGTCGCTGTGTCAATCGAAGAGGATCCTCATCCGGTGCTGCGGCTGCGGCTGGGTCACGTCGCGAGCTACTATTCCTACTCCCGCGGCGGGAACCAGGAGCACGGGCCGGCGGCGGTCGCTACCCTCGGATTCCGCTATGGCGGCTTCGATATTGATCCAACCCAGCGAGCGAGCCGGGTGGAGCTGTTTCAGGCCGGCAAGCTGTTTTCGATCACGCGGCGACAAAGTAAGGAGAAGCAAGCGCGCAAGCGTCTGGCGGATATTGGTCTTCGTGACGCGAGGACGGCACTGCCGGCGCTCGACTTCCGTCATGCCAACGATCTCACGCTGAGCAACCAGGGCGGCTGGTTCGATTTTCTCGCCCAGCATGCCGAGCGATTGCGCTCCGAAGGCTTCGAGATTCTGGTCGACGAGGACTTTCCGTTTCGGCTCGCGGACTCCTCCGGCGACTTCGATGCCGCGCTGGAATCGAGCGGTATCGACTGGTTCGAACTGGCGCTCGGCATCGACATCGACGGCGAGCGCCACGATCTTGCCCCGCACGTCGCCGCGCTGGTATCGGCGCCCGACTTCAGGCCAGAACGGTTGCGGCAACTCGCAGAAAAGGGCGACCGGTTTTATCTCCCGCTCGCCGACGGCCGCCAACTGGCGCTGGCCGCCGATCGCTTTTTGCCTTTGGTGCTGGCGCTGCACAGCCTGCACATGAACGGCACTCTCGCCGATGGGTCGAAGAAGATCAGGCTGTCGCAGGCCGACGTCGTTCCGCTGCTGGGCCTGGAGAACGAGAATTTTGTTTTTCGCGGGGCCGACAATCTCCGTCGTCTCGCTGGCCTGCTTCAGACGCGAGGGCTGACTGCGCCCGACCTTCCGCCGACCTTTCGGGCGACGCTTCGACCCTATCAAGCCCAGGGTGTGGCCTGGCTCGACCTGCTTCGCGAGAGCGGCTTGGGCGGCGTCCTCGCCGATGACATGGGGCTTGGCAAGACAATTCAGATCCTGGCGTTGATCGCGCTGGAAAAGCAGCGGGGACGGCTCACCAATCCTGTGCTGGTTGTCGCGCCGACGAGCCTGATGACCAATTGGTCAGCCGAAGCGCAGAAGTTCGCCCCGGACGTGAAGGTCCTCGTCCTTCAGGGGCCAGAGCGCAAGGAGAAGTTCCCGGCGATTGGCGAGCATGATCTCGTGCTGACCACGTATCCCTTGATCGCGCGAGACCGGGAGGTGCTTCTGGCGCGGGAATGGCACATCGCCGTGCTGGATGAAGCCCAGACCGTCAAGAATCCAGACGCCGCCACCACTCGCTGGTTGCGGGATGTCAAGGCAGCGCACCGCTTCTGTTTGACGGGCACGCCGATGGAAAATCATCTCGGCGAACTCTGGTCGATCATGAGTTTCGCAAATCCAGGCTATCTCGGGGACAAGGCGGCGTTCTCGCGCCAATGGCGCTCGCCGATCGAGAAACGGGGTGACAAGGTCCGCACTGAAGCGTTAGCGCAGCGGGTTAAGCCCTTCCTGCTGCGTCGGACCAAGGCCGAAGTCGCCACGGAACTGCCGGCCAAGAGCGAGATATTGGAAACGATCGTGCTCGAAGGTCCGCAGCGCGATCTCTATGATTCCATAAGGTTGTCGATGTCGCGCAAGGTCCGCGAGGCCATCGCGGCCCGTGGTTTCGCGAAGAGCCACATCGTCGTTCTGGAAGCCTTGCTGAGAATGCGGCAGGCATGTTGCGATCCGGCGCTGCTGAAGTTGCGGGATGGCGTGGAGCGGCCGTCGGCCAAACTCGAACGTCTGATGGAGATGGTATCGGAGCTGTTGAGCGAGGGCCGGAAGATCATCGTCTTCTCTCAGTTCACCTCCATGCTCGATCTGATCCGGCGGCGCCTCGATGCCAATGGCCTGCGATACAGCCTTCTTACTGGTGACACCAAGGACCGCAAGGCGGCGATCGAAACCTTCCAGAACGGTTCGGCGGAGCTTTTCCTGATCAGCCTGAAGGCGGGTGGGGTGGGCCTCAATCTGACCACGGCGGACACGGTGATCATCTTCGATCCCTGGTGGAATCCTGCGGTCGAGGAACAGGCGATCGATCGTGCCCATCGGATCGGACAACACAAGGCAGTGTTTGTTTACAGACTCGTGGCCGCCGGCACCATCGAGGAGAAGATGGACGAGCTCAAGGCCAGAAAACGGGCGCTGGCCGGCAGTCTATTCGAGCGCGATGGACAGATTGCTTCGGCGCTCACCGAGGACGACGTGAAGGCCCTGTTCGAGGCTTGACCGCGCACGGCGCTCCGGCAGGCAGGTTGGCATGGCCTCTGGCGAACCGGCGCAGGGGGCCATTGTGCCGGTGTTTTGCCTGACTGAGTCAAACCGCCGTCGCAATTGCCGTAAGTCATTGATCTTGCAGCACCCGGCTACTGTGCATGGGGTTGTTTTCGCAATTTATTGGCAGGTTGCAAAAACGTGCGGCAAAAATGACGTGGCACTGTCGGTCGGCGCTGTTCCCAATCGTCTTCCACGCGAGACAGACCTGAACAGGAGACCAAAATGACCCAATCCCCCTATCGCTGGGTGATCGTCGCCGCCGGCGGCCTGCTCGGCTGCGTTGCGATCGGCGGCATGTTTTCGCTGCCGGTGTTCCTGCAGCCGATCGCCAAGGACACCGGCTGGTCGGTGACCGGCATCTCCAGCGCGATGACGATCGGCTTTCTGGCCATGGCCTTCACCAGCATGGCCTGGGGCACGCTGACGGATCGATTCGGGCCGCGGCCGGTGGTGCTGACGGGATCGACCGTGCTGGCGCTGAGCCTGTTCGCCGCGAGCCATGCGACCTCCCTGATCGTTTTCCAGTTCGTGTTCGGCCTTCTGGTCGGGGCGGCCTGCGCGGCGATCTTCGCGCCGATGATGGCGACCGTGACCGGCTGGTTCGAGACCCATCGCAGCCTCGCCGTGTCGCTGGTGTCCGCCGGCATGGGCATGGCGCCGATGACGATGGCGCCGTTCGCGGCCTGGCTCGTTTCCGGCCATGATTGGCGGACCTCGATGCAGATTGTCGCCCTGGTGGTCGGCGCCATCATGATCCCGGTCTCGTTCCTGGTGCGCCGTCCGCCGGCGCTCGCGCACGCGGCCGCCGCACCAACGGGCGCGGCCGGGCAGGGCGAGATGTCGATGGGCGAGGCATTGCGCTCGCCGCAATTTTTGATCCTGCTCGCCACCAACTTCTTCTGCTGCGCCACCCACTCCGGTCCGATCATCCACACCGTCAGCTATGCCGTGAGCTGCGGCATTCCGCTGGTCGCGGCAGTGACGATCTACAGCATCGAAGGTTTTGCCGGCCTGGGCGGCCGCATCGCCTTCGGCGTGCTCGGCGACCGCTTTGGCGCCAAGCGCGTGCTGGTCTCGGGCCTCCTGCTCCAGGCGTTCGGTGCGCTCGCCTACGTCTTCGCGCATCAGCTCACGACGTTCTACGCGGTCGGCGCCGTCTTCGGCTTCATCTATGCCGGCACCATGCCGCTCTACGCCGTCCTCATCCGCGAGAACTTTCCGCTCAAGATGATGGGCACGGTGATCGGCGGCACGGCGATGGCCGGCAGCCTCGGCATGGCAACCGGTCCGCTCGCCGGCGGCCTGATCTACGACGCGTTCTCGAGCTATGCCTGGCTCTATATCGCCTCCTGGGCGATGGGTCTCGGGGCGTTCCTGATGGCAATGACGTTCCGCCCGTTCGCAAAGCCGCAAGGCGAGGTGGCAGCGGCGCCGGCATAAGTTCGTGATCGAGGCGCAGCATCAGAGCTGCGCCTCGATCGCCGCCTTGTCGATCACCGACCAGACCTGCCGGATCTTTCCATTGTGAAACGTGTAGAAGACGTGCTCGCAAAAGGACACGCGCCTGCCGTTCACCTCGAGCCCCAGGAATTGTCCGACCGGCGTGCAGTCGAATGCCAGCCGGCAGGCGATGGTGGGTGGATCTGAGGTGAGCAGCGCGATGTTGAAACGCAGATCCGGGATATCGCGAAAGTCCTGCTCCAACATCGCACGATAGCCAGATAGGCCGAGCGGGCGGCCATTGTGGACGACATCGTCATGCACGAACTGGCCGAGGCCCGGCCAGTCCTGCCGGTTCAGGCAGGCGATGTAGTTGCGATAGCGGTCGGCGAGGTCGGCGCTGTTCATCGTGAAGCTCCCATGCTGCAACGATAACGCAGCAGGAGGCGAATTCGCCTCGCGGCGTCACAGCCGCTTTTCAAAGAACAGATCGGGATAGGGATCGTCGTTGAAGCGAGGAATCTCGCGCCAGCCGGTGCTGCGGTAGAGCTGGCCGGCCTCGGGCAGCGCGCTGTTGGTGTCCAGCCGCAGCAGCGTGATGCCGAGCTCGCGCGCAGCATCCTCGGTCGCATCCATCAGGCGGCGGCCGAGCCGCAATCCACGCGCGGCGGGCGCAACCCACAGCCGCTTGATCTCGGCATAGCCGTGATCGGTGCCCTTCAGCCCGACGCAGCCAATCGGCAGCGTGTCCGAGATCGCAACGATGAATGTGCCGCGCGGCCGGCGCATGTCCTTGGCATCGGGATCACGCGAGCGCGACACGTCGAAGCCCTGCTTGAAGCGCCGGCCGAGCTCGGCATAATACTCGCCGAGGCAATAGCGGGCCTCCGCGCTTTGCGGGTCCATCTCGTCCAGCCTGACACGCTCGCGCGTCAGCGCGGAGGCGATCAGGTCCATCGCTGCCAGCAGCGCCTCGGCTTGCGAGTGTTGCGCGAGGATGCCGCCCGCCTGCGCGTTCGACAGCGCCTCATAGGCTGCGAACTCGCGCCGGCCCGCGCGCGTGAGCTTTGCCATGCGCCGGCGCGCATCGTCCTCGCGTGCGTTGGTCTCGATCAGCCCTTCGTCCTCGAGGCTGCGAAGCAGCCGGCTCATCAGCCCGGAATCAAGACCGAGATAGTCGCGGATCTCCGCCACGTCCGAGCGGCCGTGGCCGATCGCGTTGAGCACCCGCGCCGCGCCAAGCGGCCGGCCGCGGCCCAGGAACGAGGTATCCAGCGCACCGACAGCGGATGTGACGGCGCGGTTGAAGCGGCGGACGCGGGAGACGGGGTCGAGCATGATGTCTGACTTTAGTCAGGTATCTCCTGCTGTCAATCGCTTTGGGCAGGTCAAGAGGTCCTCGCATGGCGCAGATCGCAACCGCTTCCGTTGCGCCAGCCGACGGGAGATCGCCGCGGCGATGCCGCGCGAGCCGCCGGTCACGCGTGCCACACCGCGGCCGGGACACGCGAGAGGTTGAGGCTGTCGCTCCACACGCTCTCAGTGCGAGCGCAGCGAAGCAGTGCAGAAATGGATCCGGGAAAGACTCCGGCTTGCTTCGCTGCGCGCAATGACGAGACTGGAGCTCTCGCGCGCCTCTTTGTGAGTTGTGCCCGTGCCGTGAGCCGCTACCATGCGGCCGCTCCCGGAGCGTGGGACGTACAGGAAGCGGAGACCACATGAGCGGCCAGGACCACAAAGTCAAAGGATCGGACTTGTTTGTCGCCGCGCTGGAAAACGAGGGCGTCGACCGCATCTTCGGTGTCCCCGGTGAGGAGAATCTCGATCTCGTCGAATCGCTCCGCACCTCAAGGATCGAGCTGATCCTGACGCGCCACGAGCAGGCCGCCGCCTTCATGGCTGCCACGCATGGGCGGCTGACCGGCAGGCCCGGCGTGTGTCTGTCGACGCTTGGACCCGGCGCACTCAATCTATCCACCGGCGCGGCCTATGCGCATCTCGGTGCGATGCCGATGATCCTGATCACCGGTCAGAAGCCGATCATGAGCAGCCGGCAGGCGCGCTTCCAGATCGTCGACGTGGTCGCGACCATGAAGCCGCTGACGAAGCTGTCGCGACAGATCGTCAGCGCCTCCAGCATCCCGACCGTGGTGCGCGACGCCTTTCGCGTCGCGATGGAAGAACGGCCCGGGCCGGTTCATCTCGAATTGCCAGAAGATATCGCGGGCGACGAAGTATCCGCCGTCCCGGTGATCCCTGTCCATCCGATCGAAATTCCGGTCGCGCATCGTGCCGCGCTCGACCGTGCCGCCAAGATGATCCTGGCTGCAAAGCGTCCGCTGGTGATGATGGGCGCTGCGACCAGCCGGCCGCGGTCGACGCATGGCATCGCAAGCTTCGTGCGGCGGACCGGCATTCCCTTCTTCACCACGCAGATGGGCAAGGGCACCGTGCCCGGCGGCACCAACCTCTATATGGGGACCGCCGCGCTGTCCGAACGCGACTACGTTCATGACGCGATCGATGCCGCCGACCTGATCGTCGCGATCGGCCACGACCCCATCGAGAAGCCACCCTTCATCATGGGGCCGGCGGGGCCGAAGGTGATTCACGTGAGCTATACACCGGCGAGCGTGGAGCTGGTCTATTTTCCCGACGCCGAGGTCGTCGGCGACGTCGGCCCGAGCCTGGAGCTGCTCGCCGATCGGCTCGAAGGCAAGCTGCCGCAGGCGGCGGCGCTTTTGCCGCTGCGCGAAGAGATTCTCAGGCACATCGCCGATCGCGCCACCGAGCCGCGCTGGCCGCCGACACCGCAGCGGATCGTGCACGACATCCGCCAGGTGATCCCGGAGAACGGCATCGTCGCGCTCGATAACGGCATGTACAAGATCTGGTTCGCGCGCAACTACCGCACCCGCGTTGCCAACACGCTGCTGCTCGACAATGCGCTGGCGACGATGGGTGCGGGCCTGCCGTCGGCGATGATGGCCGCGATGCTCCATCCGGACCGCCGTGTGCTCGCGGTCGCCGGCGATGGCGGCTTCATGATGAACAGCCAGGAGCTGGAGACTGCCGTCCGTCTCAAGCTCAATATCGTCGTGCTGGTGCTCGAGGACAACGCCTACGGCATGATCCGCTGGAAGCAGGCGGTCGATCATTTCGCCGATTACGGCATGACCTTTGGAAACCCGGACTTTGTCGTCTATGCCAACGCCTACGGCGCTAAGGGACATCGCATCGCGAGCATCGACAGCTTCGGCCCGACGCTGGAGGCGGCCTTCAAGGAGGGCGGCGTGCACCTCGTCTCGATTCCGATCGATTATTCGGAGAACGTGCGGGTGCTGGTCGACGAGCTGCGGGCGCATGAAAAATCGAAGGCGTAAGTGTGTTCGACACTTCGCCACACCCGTCATTGCGAGCCAACGGGTCCGCGCGAAGCGCGGCCCGATGACAGGCTCCGCGAAGCAATCCAGAGCCGTTCCGCAGAGGCAGTCTGATTGCTTCGTCGCTTCTCCTCGCAATGACGGGGTATGCCGACCAGCCCGAATGCGATAACAACTTGCGGCAACATCATCCAACCAACCACAGGAATATGAAATGACCCGCGTTCGTTGTGTCACCGAGATGGGCATGGGCGTCGATGTCCACGGCAGGGACGCCACCAAGGCGGCGAAACGTGCGGTGTCGGACGCGATCAGGCATTCGAGCCTCGGCTTTTTCCGGATGATCGGGAAGACCGCGAACGACATGTTTGTCGACGTCACGATCGCTGTGCCCAATCCGGAAGCCGTCGACAAGGAAGCCGTCGCCAAGGAGCTGCCTTACGGCACGGTGACCGTCAATGCAGTCAATGGCGGGATGGAGATTCCCTCGGCCACGGAAGTGGCCAACGACCCCATCCTCATCGCCAATGCGGCCGTGATCGTCAGCTTCGACAAGGACTAGGCCGGTGTCCGACAGCGATATGGCGCTACTCGATCGTCCGATCTGGAGCGCTCTGACGACGCGTCAGAAGCATCTGGCCGAAGGCGGCCCGCGGGCGCTGCGCTATCCCGTGGACATGACGCCATTTGCCGACATGATCGACCTGTCCGCGGCAAGCTTTGCTGCGCTCGGTGATCTCATGACGGGATCGCAAGTCGCTGCGCTGTTTACGCCGGAGCCGGTCGACGTGCCCGCCGGCTTCAAGGTCGTGCTCGCCGAGACCGGCGAGCAGATGATCGGATCGCCCGCCGACAGCCCGCTCCGCGATGCCGAGATCGTCACGCTGGGACCCACCGACGTGCCCGCCATGATGGCGCTGACAGAGCTGACCAAGCCGGGCCCATTCGCGCTGCGCACGCTCGAACTCGGAACGTTCTTCGGCATCCGTGCCGGCGGCGAGCTGGTTGCCATGGCCGGCGAGCGGATGAAGCCAGGCAATTTCACGGAAATCACGGCCGTGTGCGTGCATCCTGATCATCGCGGCCGACGCTATGCGCAGGCGCTGCTCGCGGCGGTCGCGCGGCAGATCGAGGCGCGCGGCGAAATTCCTTTCCTGCATGTATTTTCGAACAACGCGTCCGCCATCGCGCTCTATCGGCGGCAGGGCATGCGGATTCGCCGTCGCCTGCACGTGACGGCGCTGATGAAGCAGGAATGAGCTGCGCCGCGGGCTTCATATCCGGCGAATTCGCGCTATATCGTTCCCAACCATAATTTGGGGAAACACATGGACGCCAGGACACCTGATTTTTCCGCCGCGCGGACGGCGATGCAGCGCTACGTCGATCAGGAGATCATCCCCGGTGCATCCTGGGCGGTGCTGCGGGGGCGCGATGTCGTCGACCAGCAATGCGTCGGCTTTGCCGACCGCGAGGCCAACACCGCGCTTCGGCCCGACCACATTTTTCGTGCATTCTCCAACACAAAGATCTTCGTCACCTGCGCCATCATGCTGCTGGTCGAGGAAGGCCGCGTCGGGCTCGATGATCCCGTCGAGAAATTTCTGCCGCAGCTCGGCCATCGCACGGTGTTGAAGCCGGGGGCTGCGAGCCTTGCCGATGTCGAGCCGGCGAGGGGCCCGATCACGATCCGACAGCTGCTGACCCACACGTCCGGGCTCAGCTACGGCATCTTCGATCCGGGCACGGTGCTGTTCAAAGGCTACAACGAGGCGCGCGTGCTCAATCCGCTGACGCCGCTCGCCGACATGATCGACCGGCTTGCCGATCTGCCCTTGTCCTATCATCCCGGCACCGGCTGGGAATATTCGGTGGCGACCGACGTGCTCGGCCGCGTCGTCGAGGTGGTCTCCCGCCAGCAGCTCGACGCTTTCCTCAAAGCGCGCATCTTCGATCCGCTCGGCATGACCGATACCGGCTTCTATGTGCCGGAAGCGCAGCAGGGCAGGCTGGTTGCACTCTATAACGGCGCTGATGTGCTCGATCCCATGAAGCCCGGCCTCACGCGGGCCGACCATCTGCCTTATCCGCAGGCCTATCGGCGGCCGTTGCCGCGGCTGTCCGGCGGCGGCGGTCTGGTCTCGACCTTGCCCGACATGCTGGCGCTGGTGCGCGCGTTGCTGCCCGGTTCTGATGCGCTGCTGAAGCCGGAGACGCTGCGGCAGATGACGACGAACCAGTTGCCCGCTGGCCAGACCATCCGCTTCGCCAATCTCGGGCCCATCCCCGGCAAGGGGTTCGGCCTCGGTGGCGCCGTCACCTTCGCGCCGACGCCGTTCGATCCCCCGAACTCGACCGGTGAATTCCAGTGGGGCGGCCTTGCAGGCACCCATTGGTGGATCTGCCCTGACGCCAACACCGCCGGCGTGCTGATGGCCCAGCGTTACATGGGGTTCTGGAATCCCTTCTTCTTCGAGTTCAAGCGCCTGGCGTATCAGGCGGCCGGAGGCTGATCCCGAAAAAATCTTCCGACCCTGCGAATCCTTTTTGGGGATCGCGCCCTCTTGATGGTCGAGACGATCAGTCTCGGTCCATATCGGAGGATGTGATGGGATTTTATAGGAAGAACATCGGCGGTCCGCATCAGGCGGTGCGGGTCGTCTTGGGCCTCGCGATCGCGGTCGCAGCGCTGGTCTATCTCGCTGGCACCGCGGCGTGGCTGGTCGCGCTCGGCGGAGCGGGCTTTGCAGTGACCGGCCTCGTCGGCTACTGCCCGATGTGCGCGATGGCTGGTATCGGCAAGGGAGGGGTGTCGTGAGCGCGGCTACGATCTCGCCAAATTTGTTCGAGGCCGCACGGCTCGGCGATCCCCAGGCGATCGCCTCTTTGCTGGAGAGGGCACAGCCCGACATCCGCCGCTATGCGCGGGCGACCTGCCGCAGCTCGGCGGATGCTGAGGATGCAGCGCAGGAAGCGATGTGGATCCTGTTCCGGCACGTCGGGACGATCCGCTCGCTGCTGGCGTTTTCGGCTTGGCTGTTCAGCGTGGTCCGCCGCGAATGCCTGCGACTTGCACGCAAGACAGGCCTTGCCCCAGCGGTGGACGACAGCGAGATGGAGGCGGCACTTCTGGCCCGCCCGGAAGCCGATCTGAGGCTTGATGTGGCCGCCGCCTTCGAGGCGCTGCCGCCGCATTATCGCGACGTCGCGCTGATGCGCGACATCAAGGAGATGACCATCGACGAGATCGCCGCCGCGCTCAGGGCCTCCAGGCAGACCGTGAAGGCCCGCCTGCATCGCGCCCGCGCCCTGATGCGCGAATATTTGACGAGATGAGACACGGCGCAAAGCCTGTTCGCACCGCACCGGACAGGGTGCAAAAGGGTTGCGAGTGGGGGCCTACCCCCACTCGCGGTTTGCGTCAGTCCTTCCACGGATCGAACTCGCCTTCGCCGGCCATGGCGACGGCGAACGGCCGCAGCGTGTGCAGCACCCGCACGGTGCCGGCGTGCTGCGCCAGCACGTCCCGGCAGGCGGCGATAGGCCATCGGGCTCTCATCGAGGTCGGCACCAACAAGGGTGACTCCGCGCTCGCTCAGCCATCGGTCCATCTCCGCGCGCGAGAAGCGCCGCTTCGCCTCCCTTCGTCCGAACAGGCGGCCGGCGCCGTGCACGGTCGAGTACAGCGAGGCCTTGGCTTCGGGGCTGTCGACGCCCTCGAGGATGACGGCGTCATCACCCATCGAACCGCCGACGAATCCCTTCTGGCCCGGAAACGCCGGCGTCGCGCCCTTGCGAACCACCCACAAATCACGGCCGTCGTGGGTCTCGCGCCAGGCGTAGTTGTGGTGGTTGTGCACGCTCTCGGTCACGCTGCCGCCGATGATCCGGCGGACGCGCTCGACGACCCACTCGCGGCCGGCATAGGCGTAACGTCCGGCGAGCTGCATCGCCGCGATGTAGCGGCGGCCGAGCTCGGACTCCTCGTCGACCACGGCAGGCGGCACGTTCATGCCATCCTTGCCGCCGGCGGCCTTGAGATATCGCGTCGCGGAGGTGTGCCCGAGGCCGCGGCTTCCGAAGTGGACACCGACCCAAACAAAGCCTTCCTCGTCGCGCATGAGGTCGACATAGTGGTTGCCCGATCCGACCGTGCCGAGCTGGCTCACCGCCTTCTGACGGTAGGCTTCCATGTCGCTCTCGCGCCAGGCATCGCCGTCGTCGAACAGCGCGTGCTCGGCCCGCTCGGCATTGGCGCGGCCGACACCGAACGAGATCGTCTTGGCGACGTCGCGGATGATCGTGGGCACGATGTCGGCTATGTCGTCGAACCGGGTGTCGAGCTTTGCGGCCATGTTGCCGCAGCCGATGTCGAAGCCGACGCCGGAGATGCTGATCTGCTTCTCATAGGCGATGACGCCGCCGACCGGCTGGGCATACCCGAGATGGCCGTCGGCGCAGATCACGCCGGATACGACATTGCCGACCGCCATGCAGTTGCGCATCTGCGCCACGGTCGCCTCCTCATGCGGACCGAAGATCTTCAGCGGCGCATTCTGGAAGCGGGCATCCTGCGGACGCAGCTTTGCGATCTCGCTCGCGGCGGTATTGGCCTCGCGGGCGAGATGCTCCTTGCGCGCAGCGTCGCGGTACGAGCACCAGGCCGGCTGGCCGCGTCCTTCGCCGACGCGCGAGTCGGGATCGATACCGGCGGCGAGGGAGCTCGCGGGCGCGTTCCATGTAGGATCGGATCGTCGCATGGCCTTGATTCCTGCTTCACTTCCTGCGCGCACCACAGAGTGGACGCGCGGCTCCCGTCGGAGATTTCGCTGGTTCCCGGCGCAGTCCCGCGTCCGGATTCGTTGTCGTTGCGCATCAATTCAACGCCGTCTTCGAGGTAGCGATCCACGCTACCAAGGCTTCGGAGAAGCGCCGCGGGCAACAAAAAACCCTCCGGAGCGGCAGGCTCGGGAGGGTCCGTGAGAAGCGGACTGCCTGCGGTTGTCAAGCAAACGCGCGTGTGAAATTGCAAGATATGGACGCAAGACATGGACGAGTGAGTGCCAACCTATCTCGGTCTCGATGGATTTCGCTTCGGCTGGGTCGCTGCCTGGATCAATGAGCGCGGCGATCATGGCTTCGATTACTCACCGGGCCTGACGCGCCTGCTCGCGATGCCGCATGCCCGTGCGATGATCGACATGCCGATCGGCTTGAATCCAAGCGGCTATCGCGCTTGCGATCTGCGGGCGCGCGAATTGATCGGCCCTGCCGTGTTCCTCGGCGCGCGCCGCGACCTTTGGACGTTCCCGGATATGGCTGCGGCCAATCGCTATTACTGGGAGCAGGAGGGCAAGGGCAGGGGCGTATCGGCGCAGCTCTGGAACATCAGAGGCAAGCTCAAGGAGGTCGACGATGCCATGGCGCCGGCGCGGCAACCGACGATCGGCGAGGCCCATCCTGAATTGATCTTCTGGAATCTGGCCGGACGAGTTCGGCTTGAGCCGAAGACGTCGTCGCGTGGTCAAGCGCAGCGTATTGCTCTGCTGATAGACCGGGGCTTCACCAAGATCGAGACATGGCTGACGCTTCGCTATCGCACCGCCATCGGCCGTGACGATCTCATCGATGCCTGCGCCTGCGCGGTCGCGGCGCGCGACAGCACGCAACGTGTCGGCGACGACGAGATCGATCCGCGAGGCCTGAGAATGGAGATCAACTATTGAGCCCTCCTTAGCCCTCGCGATCGCTTCCGTCTCCCGTGTAGCTGCGGCGAGGATAACTCTGCTTCAGATGAAAGCCATCGTCGTCCAGCCTTGCTGCTCTCTGTTCGTACTCCTCGGCCATGGACTGCAGCCGCTGCGCGGCTTCGCTATGCGCGAGATCGCCGGCGACGCGGCGGCACCGCTCAGCATGGTCGAGCAAGGCGCGCTTCTCGATGCTCATCTGGCGATAACGCTTGGAAGGCTCAATGGTCCCTGCGCAGGCGGTTGGAACAGCGCAAGAGCTGCCTCGATGATCGGGAAAAAGTAGCAATATTTTCAAGCGGGCTAGGAACATGGTTCCGGAGCCGACGTTGAGGCCAAAGGCTGCTGAGGGACAAGGTAACCATGTATGATGCCTGCCAATTGGCGACCGCGATGCTCGCGGTTGCCTTTACGGCCCTGCTGTTGATCACGGGCCAACGGTTCATCGAGTACCGATTGCAACATGAAGCAATGATTCCGATCGTGGCGATCGCAACGCTGCCGCGATAAGCGCGGGTTCGCCGGGACGAATCGTGACTTGCGCCGGACAGCGTCCTGCTTAGATTGTGCACGCCTCAGTCCATGCACCGCAGGTCTCGATGTCCGATCTATCCGCCTTTCCCATCACCAAGCGTTGGCCGGCGAAACATCCCGAACTGCTTCAGCTCTATTCCTTGCCGACGCCGAACGGCGTCAAGGTCTCGATCATGCTGGAGGAGATTGGATTGCCTTACGAAGTTCACCTCGTCGATTTCGGCAAGGACGACCAGAAGACGACCGAATTCCTCTCGCTCAATCCGAATGGCAAGATCCCGGCGATCCTCGATCCGAACGGCCCCGGCGGCAGGCCGCTGCCGCTGTTCGAATCCGCGGCGATCCTGCAATACCTCGCCGAGAAGACCGGCAAGCTTCTGCCGGAGGACGCCGCACGCCGCTATCAGACCATCCAATGGGTGCATTTCCAGATGGGCGGCATCGGGCCGATGTTCGGCCAGGTCGGCTTCTTCCACAAATTCGCCGGCAAGGACTTCGAGGACAAGCGGCCACTCGAGCGCTACGTGAGCGAGTCCAAGCGCTTGCTCGGCGTGATGGAGACTCATCTCGCCGGCCGGCACTGGTTCATGAATGACGATTACACCATCGCCGACATCTCGATGCTCGGCTGGGTGCGCAATCTCATCGGCTTTTACGGCGCAGGCGATCTCGTCGAGTTCAGCCAGTTGAAATCGGTCGGCGCTTGGCTTGAACGAGGCCTCGCGCGTCCGGCGGTGCAGCGCGGGCTGAACATTCCGAAACGGCCGTGAGGCTAGCCCAGCGCCTTGTACGTCATGTAGAGCGCCATCAGCGCGACGAGGGCGATCATGGTCCGGCGCAGCACCGATTTGCTGACGCCATTGGCCATGCGTGCGCCGAGATCGGTGCCGATCCAGAGGCCGGCCAGAATGCCGATAATGGCCGGCCAGCTGACCATCAGTCCCTTGCTCCAGTAAATCCAGGCCGCCAGACTGTTGGTCGGGATCACCGAGAAGATGAGGCTGACGAGTTGTGCCTGATGCTGCGGTACGCGCAGGCCCGCGGCGAGGCCGACGGTGATCGCGAGGCCGCCGCCGATGCCCATGAAGCCGGACGAAAAGCCCGCGAGCACGCCGATAAGCAGCAGAGGGAGCCACGGCAATTCGGCAGGATCGCCGGCCTTGCTCTCGCCGTCCTTGCGGTCGCGGCGTAGCGCCAGCGCCGCGATCAGCGCGACAAGATAGATGACGTAGGTCCATTGCAGCACTGTGTCGGGCGTGGCGGCCGCAACACAACTACCGCTGGCGCCGCCGATGAGAAATCCGATGCCGATCCAGACGATCCATTGCAGCGGGCTGCGGTTGCCGCTCTGCCAGTAGCGGCGTACGCCCGCAAGGCCCGTCGGCGGCACTTGTGCGATCAAAGATGTGCCCTGGGCGACGTGCTGCTCGGCGCCGAGCAACAGCACGGAGAAGATGACGAGGCCTCCGCCGGGGCTCGTACCCGAGAAGCCCGATGCCAATCCCGCGACCAGACCGACGCCGGCGCCGGCGAGGAGTTCATATATCCAGGTCATCGTTCATGTCCTGGTTCGTCGCTTGACGTCCGCCTTGGTCGTGCGCAGGCCGTCGACCACGCTGTCAACGGCCATCATGCAGGCGTCGAGGTCAAAATCCTCGCCCCAGCATTGTTGCAGTACAAAACCCTGGAAAATCGCGATCAGCACGCGCGCGATCGCTTCGGCGCCGAGGTCGCGCTTGATGAGTCCGTCATGCTGGCCGCGCTCGACCAGCGCCACGATCAGCGCGCGCGGCACGTCGATGCCTTCGACGACGCTGCTGCGGACGCGGCGGTTGCGCAGCGCTTCGGCCCAGCCATGGATGCCGACACGGCGGCGGGGCTCGCCGGCGGGATCGGTAAGCCATTGCGCGTAGACGCGGACCAGCGCGTGCAACCTTTCGATCGGATCGCCCGATCCTTGAGCGACCGAGTTGAGCACGGCCTCACGGCGATGCCGGTCCTCCGCGAGCGCTTCGATCAGATCGTCCTTGCTCTGGAAATAGAGATAGACCGCGCCGTGGCTCAAGCCCGATCGCTTGACGATATCGGCCATGCCGGTCTGGTGAAAACCGTTCTCGGCAAAGCAGGCGAGGGCCGCTTCGAGGATCTGCTGCCGCCGGCCTTCGCGCTTCTTGTCGCTGATCTTGGGCATCGGCTCAGTCCATAAATAACTGACAGATTGATCGCTTTGGAAGTTTGTCAGCCGCGGACAAATTCCCGGCGATGTACATAAAAAACGATCGATCAGTCATTTTTAAGGGGGAGCGGCAGCGAGGTCAAGACCTGCCGGCGCCGGACCGGAGACAAGTGGCTGACGCGCCCTGCCAGCGGCGGGGCGGCTCTTGGCTCGTGTGCCGCTAGAACAGCCGTCCGCCGTTGGGCACGGGCTTGCTCGGCTGCACCAGCACGACCTTGCCGGCAGCATCGGGGAAACCGAGGGTCAACACCTCGGATACGACCGGGCCGATCTGGCGCGGCGGGAAATTGACGACGGCCGCGACCTGCAGCCCCACCAGCGTCTCGAGCGGATGATTTTCGGTGATCTGCGCCGAGCTCCTGCGGACGCCGATCGCAGGGCCGAAGTCGATCCATAGCCGAAAAGCCGGCTTGCGCGCCTCCGGAAACGGCTTGGCGTCGACGATGGTGCCGACGCGGATATCGACCGCGAGGAAGCTGTTGAAGTCGATGGCCGGCGCGGCGGCGGCCACGGGGTCGTGAGTGACGTGCATGGTCCATCCGTTCGGAAAGTGGCGTCGTTCGCAATATTGTCGCGCGAACCGGAGTTTCGTACAACGCTGCGCGTACCATGCGACGCATGCGCGAGGACGACTTGCCCAACATCATCTACGGCATCAAGAACTGCGACACCATGAAAAAGGCGCGCACCTGGCTCGACAGCCATGGCGTGCCTTACGAGTTTCACGACTACAAGACGGCGGGAGTCGAGAAGGACAAGCTCAAGCAATGGAGCGACAAGGTCGGCTGGGAGGCGTTACTCAATCGCGCCGGCACGACTTTCAAAAAGCTCCCCGATTCCGACAAGGAAGGCCTCGGCGAGAAGAAGGCGCTGGCGTTGATGCTAGCGCAACCATCGATGATCAAGCGGCCGGTGCTGGAAATCGGCGGCAAGCTGCTGGTCGGATTCAAGCCCGATGTCTATGCCAAGGAAGTCGGCGCCAAGAACGCTGAAGCCAAGGCGCGCTAGTTCAGTTCGATGGTCTCGGCGGTGACGCTTGGGCCGGACTGGTCGGCGATCTCGACCACGTCGGCTGCTGCGATGCGACCAGGCGCGCGATGAAAGAGGTCGCGGTCGATCACGACGCGCAGTCTCGGACGCGGCGACGCGTGATTTCCGCGCATCAGATTCTTGATCTCGAAGCTGCCGTCCTCGCAGAAGGTCTTCACCGACGCGATGATGTGGCTGACCTTGTCCTCGGTCAAGAACGGCAGCAACAGCCGTTCATAGGCGACGATGCGACCGTAGATGTCGTCAATGTCGGCAACGCTGTAGATCGGAAGCCCGCGCGCAACGCATTCGTGATAGATGGGCATCACGAAGGGCGCGAGCCGCGGTCCGACATAGTCGTGCAGCAGGATGCCCTTGCCGCTGTGGCCATAGGCGCGCGAGATGCGCGTGCCTTCGCTTTGGATGATCAGGTGCGGCGTCGGCGTCGAATTGTCCACCGTGTAATAGATGAGATCGGACAGCTCTTCCTCGAGTCGCGCGGGCTGGTATTCCCAGATCGCCGGTGCGACCTGCTGGCGCGCATAAAGTCGCAGCCACGTGTTCAGGAGATCACGCTGCCTGATCGACTTGACGATGGAGGGCGCGGCGCTTGCGAAATCCAAAACAATATTCCCGGCATGTCAAAACCCGCACATGATCCATGCCGCGGGAAAATTTTCTATGAAGGCTGGCGCGGGAGACGAAAGACCGTTAACGACGGCTTGACGACCGGTGCCTTGCGAACCGGGAGGCCGGGCAGGCACGAGATCAAAACATCTCCGACTAAGGGAGCATTTGTATCCCGGCCGGAGGCCTGATCTGCTCAGCTTTCCGCCTTGCCTAACCCCCGTCACCTCCGGCATATTCCGCGCCCGGAGGCGGCGTTCCGGAGGGCTCCAAGGCCTCCGGAAAGCCGAAGCAACAAGGACAGCCACGCGCGGCCAGCGCGTCGCGCGGGCAGGGGGAAATCTGTTTGGCCGATGAGTTCATTCTCGAAACGGAAGGCTTGACCAAGGAGTTCGCGGGCTTCTTCGCCGTCCGCGACGTTGCGCTCAAGGTTCGCCGTGGGAGCATTCATGCGTTGATCGGTCCGAACGGGGCCGGCAAGACGACGTGCTTCAATCTTTTGACCAAGTTCCTCAAACCGTCTGCCGGAAAGATCCTGTACAAGGGACAGGACATCACTGCGATGGCGCCGGCCGACGTGGCGCGCATGGGCCTGGTTCGCTCGTTCCAGATTTCGGCGGTTTTTCCGCATCTCACCGCGCTGGAGAACGTCCGTGTCGCGCTTCAGCGCCAGCACGGCTCTTCGTTCGACTTTTGGCGCTCCAAATCCGTGCTCAACCGCTTCAACGATCGCGCGCGCGAGCTGTTGAACGATGTTGGCCTCAGCGAGTTTGCCAATACGCCGGCGGTCGAGATGCCCTACGGACGCAAGCGCGCACTGGAGATCGCAACCACGCTCGCGCTCGACCCTGAGATGATGCTGCTGGACGAGCCCATGGCCGGCATGGGTCACGAGGACATCGACAAGATCGCGGCGCTGATCAAGCGCATCTCCGCGAAATATACCATCCTGATGGTCGAGCATAATTTGAGCGTCGTGGCCAATCTCTCCGACATCATCACCGTGCTGACGCGCGGGCAGGTGCTCGCGCAGGGCCATTACTCCGAGCTCACCAAGGACGAGCGCGTCAAGGAAGCCTATCTGGGAGCCGGTCATGCCTGACACTGCGATCGCCGAGGCTCCGGCAAAGGCCGCGACCGGCGGAAACATCCTTCAAGTCCGCAACCTGGAAGCCTGGTACGGCGAGTCCCACATCCTGCACGGGATCAACTTCGACGTGAATGCGGGCGAGGTCGTCACCCTGCTCGGGCGCAACGGCGCCGGCAAAACGACCACGTTGAAATCCATCATGGGCATCATCGGCAAACGAACCGGCTCGGTGAAGTTCAACAATCAGGACATCATCCGCGCGACCTCCGACAAGATCGCGCGCATGGGTATCGCCTTCTGCCCCGAGGAGCGGGGGATATTCTCCAGTCTCGACGTGCGGGAGAATTTGCTGCTGCCCCCGGTGGTCCGTGAAGGCGGGCTGCCGCTCGATCAGATCTTCGACCTGTTCCCGAACCTGAAGGAGCGGCTCAACAGCCAGGGCACCAAGCTTTCGGGCGGTGAGCAGCAGATGCTGGCGATCGCGCGCATCCTGCGCACGGGCGCGAGCTTCCTCATGCTGGACGAGCCGACCGAGGGCCTTGCGCCCGTCATCATCCAGCAGATCGGCCACACCATTGCGCGGCTCAAGAAGGAAGGCTTCACCATCCTTCTCGTCGAGCAGAACTTCCGTTTCGCATCCACTGTCGCGGACCGCTACTACGTGGTCGAGCACGGCAAGATCATCGACGGATTTTCCAATGCGGAGCTTGCCGCCAACATGGACAAGCTCCACACCTATTTGGGTGTCTAGAACTGCCAACGAAAAAATTCAAAAAGGAAAGTTGCATGAAGACCAGGTCGATTGCGTCATTGCTGCTGACCACCGCGCTCACCTTCGCCGCAGCAGGCGTCGCGTCCGCGCAGGACAAGATCGTCAAGATCGGCGCGCTGTCCGATCAGTCCGGCCTCTACGCCGACCTCGGCGGGCCGGGTTCGACGCTTGCCGCGCAGATGGCCGTTGAGGATTCTGGCCTTGCGGCGAAGGGCTGGAAGATCGACATCATCTCGGGCGATCACCAGAACAAGCCCGACATCGGCACCGCCATCGCGCGGCAATGGTTCGACGTGGACAAGGTCGACGTCATTGTCGACGTGCCGAACTCGGGCGTCGCGCTCGCCGTCAACAACGTCATCAAGGAAAAGAACGGCGTCTACATCAATTCCGGTGCGGCGACCTCGGACCTCTCCAATGCGCAGTGCTCGCCCAATACCGTGCACTGGACCTACGACACTTACATGCTGGCCCACACCACCGGCCAGGCGCTAGTCAAGGCCGGCGGCGACACCTGGTTCTTCCTGACCGCGGATTACGCCTTCGGCGCGGCGCTCGAGCGCGACACCACGGCGGTCATCACCGCCAACGGCGGCAAGGTGGTCGGCGGCGTCAAGCATCCGCTGAACACGCCGGACTTCTCCTCGTTCCTGCTTCAGGCGCAGGCCTCCAAGGCCAAGATCATCGGCCTTGCCAATGCCGGCGGCGATACCACCAACACCATCAAGCAGGCGGCCGAGTTCGGCATCGTCAAGGGCGGTCAGAAGCTGGCGGCGCTGCTGCTCTTCCTCACCGACGTCAAGGCGATCGGCCTCGAGACGGCGCAGGGCCTCAACTTCACCGAGACGTTCTACTGGGACATGAACGACCAGACCCGGGCGTTCTCCAAGCGCTTCGCCGAGAAGATGAAGAACAATGCGCCGCCGACCATGGTGCAGGCCGGCGTCTATGCGGGCGTACGGCACTATCTCAAGGCCCTCGAAGCGCTCGGCGGCAATCCGCATGACGGCATCAAGATCGTCGAGAAGATGAAGTCGATGCCGACCGAGGACGATCTGTTCGGCAAGGGCGAGATCCAGCCCAACGGCCGCACCATTCACAACGCCTATCTCTTCGAGGTGAAGAAGCCCTCGGAATCCAAGGGACCGTGGGACTTCTACAAGCTGGTCGGCACGGTGCCGGGCGATCAGGCCTTCACGCCGCTGTCCGAGAGCAAGTGCGCGCTCTTGAAGAAGTAAGATGACGGCCGGCAGGCCATCAGGCTTGCGGGCGACTTTTAAGGGAACGCCGAAGGGACCGGGTGCGGGATCGATGCAGGCTCTTTACGCTCAGCTACTGGTGGGACTGATCAACGGCTCGTTCTACGCGCTGCTCAGTCTCGGGCTTGCCGTGATCTTCGGCATGCTCAACATCATCAATTTCGCCCACGGCGCGC
The DNA here is from genome assembly GCF_023073735.1 of Bradyrhizobium sp. 160. Taxonomy (NCBI): domain Bacteria; kingdom Pseudomonadati; phylum Pseudomonadota; class Alphaproteobacteria; order Hyphomicrobiales; family Nitrobacteraceae; genus Bradyrhizobium; species Bradyrhizobium sp. 160. Next base: position 85,292 of record NZ_JADPKD010000047.1, on the reverse strand, counting down.
TCTACATGATGGGCGCCTTCGTCGCCTATTTCCTGCTCAACCTCGGCGGCATCAATTATTGGTGGGCGTTGCTGCTGGCGCCCATCATCGTCGGCATTTTCGGCATGATCCTCGAGCGGACCATGCTGCAATGGCTGACCGGGCTCGATCACCTCTACGGCCTGCTCCTGACCTTCGGCATCGCGCTGATCGTGCAGGGCGTGTTCCAGAATTATTTCGGCTCCTCCGGTCTGCCTTACGCCATTCCGGACCAGCTCAAGGGCGGCATGAACCTCGGCTTCATGTTCCTGCCCGTCTATCGCGGCTGGGTAGTCGTGTTCTCGCTGGTGGTGTGCCTTGCGACCTGGTTCCTGATCGAGAAGACGCGGCTCGGTGCTTACCTGCGTGCCGCCACCGAGAACCCGACGCTGGTGCGCGCCTTCGGCGTCAACGTGCCGCGCATGATCACGCTGACCTATGGTCTCGGCGTCGGCCTTGCCGCGCTCGCCGGCGTGCTCTCCGCGCCGATCAATCAGGTGCGGCCGCTGATGGGCGCCGACCTCATCATCGTCGTGTTCGCGGTGGTCGTGATCGGCGGCATGGGATCGATCATGGGCTCGATCATCACCGGCTTTGCGCTCGGTGTGATCGAGGGCCTGACCAAATATTTCTACCCCGAGGCCTCCAACACCGTCGTGTTCGTGCTGATGGTGCTGGTGCTCTTGGTGAAGCCAACGGGATTGACGGGAAGGGCGGCCTGATATGACAGCCTTGACGGACGACACGCTGCCGGTGACCCCGCGCACGGTGCGCGACGAGATGATCGTGTTCGTGGTGATGGCGCTGCTCTTGGCGTCGGTGCCATTCACGGGAGTCTATCCGTTCTTCGTGATGCAGGCGCTGTGCTTTGCGCTGCTCGCCTGCGCCTTCAATCTGCTGGTCGGCTATGGCGGCCTGCTGTCGTTCGGGCACGCAATGTTCCTGGGGACTGCCGGCTATTGCAGCGCACATGCGCTGAAGGTGTGGGCGCTTCCGCCCGAGCTCGGCATCCTCGTCGGCGTCGCCGCCGCGTTCGTGCTGTCGATCGTGACCGGCTACATCTCGATCCGTCGCCAGGGCATCTATTTCTCGATGATCACGCTGGCGCTGTCGCAGCTTCTTTATTTCATCTACCTGCAGGCGCCGTTCACCCATGGCGAGGATGGCATCCAGGGCATTCCACAAGGGTACATGTTCGGCGTGCTCGATCTGTCCAAGCCGACCGTGCTCTACTATGTCGTGCTGATCGGCTTCCTCGCCGGCTTCCTCTTGATCTTCCGCATCATCAACTCGCCGTTCGGCGAGGTCCTGAAGGCGATCCGCGAGAATGAGCCGCGGGCGATCTCGCTCGGCTACCGTACAGACCAGTACAAGTTCCTGGCCTTCATCCTGTCGGGCACGCTGGCCGGCTTTGCCGGTGCGCTGAAAGTCTTCGTGGCGCAGAACGCCTCGCTCACCGACGTGCACTGGTCGATGTCGGGCGAGGTCGTCCTGATGACGCTGGTCGGCGGTCTCGGAACCATCTTCGGTCCCGTGATCGGCGCCTTCGTGATCATCGCCATGCAGCAATATCTGGCGGGCTTCGGCCAATGGGTGACGGTGATCCAAGGCGCGATCTTCGTGATCTGCGTGCTCACCTTCCGCCGCGGGGTCATCGGCGAAATCGCGCATTACTTCCGGCGATCGCTCTAAGTAGCTGATATAAAATCGGTTTACCGGTCGCTCGAAAGCGGTGGATGACCCTGCACCGCGGGCGTGAGATGACACGCGCGTGGATCGAAAATGGTCTATGACAGTTTCATGACGGCCCCTTCGGGCCAGGCCATTTTTCCAACCGGTAGCCTATCCCCATGATGCGATGGTTTCGTGCTTTCCTGCCCAAGGAGGAACGGTTCTTCGACCTGTTCGACCGTCATGCCCAGACCGTGATCCAGGGCTCGATCGCGCTCCAGAGCATGCTCAACGGCGGCGAGGAAACGCCGGTCTATTGCCAGCGCGTCAACCAGTTCGAGAACGACGCCGACAACATCACCCGCGAAGTGCTGACGGCGGTGCGCCGCACCTTTATCACTCCGTTCGACCGCGGCGACATCAAGAACCTGATTACCTCGATGGACGACGCCATCGACCAGATGCAGCAGACGGCGAAGGCCGTGATGCTGTTCGAAGTCCGCGCCTTCGAGCCGCCGATGCGCGAGATCGGCGGGCTTCTGATCGAATGCGCCAATCTGGTCGGGCGCGCGCTGCCGCTGATGCAGTCGATCGGCCCGAACGTCGCCATGCTGACCGCGATCACCGAAGAGCTGGGCAAGCTGGAAGGCCGCGTCGACGACCTCCATGACATCGGGCTGAAGGAGCTGTTCCTCAAGCATCGCGCGGGCAACGCGATGGATTTCATCGTCGGCGCAGAGATCTACGACCATCTCGAGAAGGTGGCCGACCGTTTCGACGACGTCGCCAACGAGATCAACAGCATCGTCATCGAGCAAGTGTAACGCATGATCCGGAAAAATGTGCCGCGGTTTTCCTTCGCGACAAACGCTGAACGCGTTTGCGCGGAGATCATGCGAAAAAATTGAGGCAGGGCCGCTGTGGATGCTGCGTTGGCTCTTCCCGTCCTGGTCGGCTTGATCGCCGTCGCGCTGCTGTTCGATTTCTTGAACGGACTCCATGACGCCGCCAATTCGATCGCGACCATCGTCTCGACCCGCGTGCTGCGGCCGCAATTTGCGGTATTCTGGGCCGCGTTCTTCAATTTCGTCGCCTTCATGGTGTTCGGGTTGCACGTCGCCCAGACCATCGGTACCGGCATCATCGATCCCTCCATCGTCGACGCCCAAGTGATCTTTGCGGCCTTGGTCGGGGCCATCGTCTGGAACCTCGTGACCTGGGCGCTCGGCATCCCGTCATCGTCCTCGCATGCGCTGATCGGCGGACTCGTCGGCGGCGGCATGGCCAAAGCGGGCATTTCGGCGGCAGTGTGGAGCGGATTGTCGAAGACGGTGCTGGCGATCGTGCTGTCGCCCCTGGTCGGCTTCCTGCTCGCAATGATGCTGGTGGCGATCGTGTCCTGGGCCTCGGTGCGCTCGACGCCCTTTGCGGTCGATCGCGCCTTCCGCATCCTGCAATTCGCCTCCGCCTCGCTCTATTCGCTCGGCCATGGCGGCAACGACGCCCAGAAGACCATGGGCATCATCGCGGTGCTGCTGTATTCGCAGGGTCATCTCGGCAGCGAATTCTCGGTGCCGTTCTGGGTCGTGCTGTCCTGCCAGGCTGCGATGGCGCTGGGCACGCTGATGGGCGGCTGGCGCATCGTCCGCACTATGGGCCTGCGCATCACCAAATTGACGCCCATGCAGGGCTTTTGCGCGGAGACCGGGGGCGCTGCGACCCTGTTCATGGCGACCTTCCTCGGCGTTCCCGTCTCGACCACCCACACCATCACCGGCGCCATCGTCGGCGTCGGCGCCGCCCGCCGCGTCTCGGCGGTGCGCTGGAACGTCGCTAGCTCGATCGTTTATGCCTGGGTGATCACGATCCCGGCCTCGGCCATCGTCGCCGCGCTGACCTGGTGGGTGGTCAAGATCTTCGTCAAGTAACGAACTTTAGGCCGGCAATTCCGGCGACGATGAGCCCGATGCTGGCGAGGCGGAACGCCGTGGCCGGCTCGCCGAACAGGATGATGCCGAGCGTCGCGGTGCCGACCGCGCCGATTCCGGTCCAGACAGCGTAGGCGGTTCCGACGGGCAGTGATTTGAGAGCAAGTCCGAGCAAGATGACGCTGCCGGCCATGGCCGCGAGCGTGACGACGGACGGAACAGGCCTGGTAAAGCCCTCGGTGTATTTCAGGCCGATCGCCCAGGTGATCTCGAGAAGCCCAGCGATCAACAGGATGCTCCAGGCCATGACGACCCTCCATTCTAGGCAGGGTCGTCCCCGCGGCTGAGGTGCTGAGAACGGGAAGGCCGTCCTTCCCGAAATGCCGATATGGGGCTGGCCGGAGGGCCACGCAATCACCAAATGAGGCTTGATCAGGCCCAGTTTCCCTGCCAAACGCTCCCGCCATGTCCGACATCGTCACCACCGCAGCCGAATCGCCGGCCCGTTCTCCGCTTGCCGCTGAAGTGGCACGGCGGCGGACCTTTGCGATCATCTCCCACCCCGACGCCGGCAAGACCACGCTGACCGAGAAGCTGCTGCTGTTCGGTGGCGCCATCAACCTCGCCGGTCAGGTCAAGGCCAAGGGCGAGCGGCGCAACACGCGTTCCGACTGGATGAAGATCGAGCGCGAGCGCGGCATTTCGGTCGTGACCTCGGTGATGACCTTCGAGTTCGAAGGCCTCGTCTTCAACCTGCTGGATACTCCGGGCCACGAGGACTTTTCGGAAGACACCTACCGGACGCTCACGGCGGTCGATTCCGCCGTGATGGTGATCGACGCCGCCAAAGGCATCGAAGCGCGCACCCGAAAGCTGTTCGAGGTATGTCGTCTCCGGGATATCCCGATCATCACCTTCATCAACAAGATGGACCGCGAGAGCCGCGACGTCTTCGAGCTGCTGGACGAGATCGAGAAGACGCTGGCGCTCGACACCACGCCGATGACCTGGCCGGTCGGCCGCGGCCGTGACTTCCTCGGCACTTATGACGTCGTCAATGGCGGCGTGCGCCTGCTCGAAGGCGGCGGTGCCAAGACCGGTGCGGCGCAGCAGATCGAGATCGAAGAGCTCGCCAAGCTCAATGCCAATCTGGACGTGTCCGCGGTGAAGGACGAGCTCGATCTCGTCACCGAAGCGTCAAAACCGTTCGAGCTCGAAGCGTTCCGCGAGGGACATCTGACGCCGGTTTATTTCGGCAGCGCGCTGCGCAATTTCGGCGTCGGCGACCTCCTGGAAGGTCTCGGCAAGTTCGCGCCCGAGCCGCGCGCGCAGGACAGCGACCAGCGCAAGGTCGAGGCCACCGATCCGCGCATGAGCGCCTTTGTGTTCAAGATCCAGGCCAACATGGATCCGAACCATCGTGACCGCATCGCGTTTGCGCGGCTCTGCTCGGGCAAGCTCAGCCGCGGCATGAAGGCCAAGCTGGTGCGCACCGGCAAGAGCATGCCGCTGTCGAGCCCGCAATTCTTCTTCGCGCAGGATCGTTCGGTTGCGGATGAGGCCTTTGCCGGCGATGTCGTCGGCATTCCCAACCACGGCACGCTGCGCATCGGCGATACGCTGACGGAGGGCGAGGATTTCAACTTCGTCGGCGTGCCGAGCTTTGCGCCGGAAATCGTCCGCCGCGTCCGTCTCACCGATGCGATGAAGGCGAAGAAGCTGAAGGAAGCTCTACAGCAGATGTCGGAGGAGGGCGTGGTGCAGGTGTTCCGCCCTCGCGACGGCGCGCCCGCGCTGGTCGGCGTCGTCGGCGCGCTCCAGCTCGATGTGCTCAAAGCGCGGCTGGAGGCGGAATATTCACTGCCGGTCGAGTTCGAGGTCAGCGAGTTCCAGCTGGCACGCTGGGTCTCCTCGGAGGACCGCAAGAAGCTCGACACCTTCATTGCCGCCAACACCTCGAGCATCGCCGACGATGTCGATGGCGATCCCGTGTATCTGGCGCGGAACGAGTTCTATCTCGGCTACACCCGCGAGCGCGCCGAGGGCATCGAGTTCACCAACGTCAAAGACGTCAAGAAGAAGGGGTAGGGCGGCTATCCCCCGCTGTGCAGCCACCCCTCCGCTGTCGTGCCCGCGAAGGCGGAGCATCCAGCACGCCTCTCGGCTCAACAATGATCCCCCTGGAATAGTGAGCGGGTTCGGCCCGGCGACGAAACCGCGTTTGAACGCGCGCATGTGAACACGAGGTGGGCTTGAAGCCGCGGCAAGATCTCCCCAACATGATGGTGGATGGTCGCTCATCGCGGTGCTTCTCAATGCTGCGCGCATTCCTGGTTCTGCTGCTGACCTTCTTGGCGGTAAGTGCCGCCGCAGCGCGGCCCCGGCAGATCAATCCGATCCCGTTCTCGCACGAGCCGTGCAGCGTGCTGGACGGCGGGCCCTGCACGCCGTCCTATTGCAGCGTGCTCGATGAGGGCCCCTGCATTCCCGAGATCGACTATCCTTACGGGCAGAACCTCCAGCTTACGATCGAGAGCGTGCCGTCCGAGGCCGATCGTGCCAAATATCAGAGGCCGGATCACGATCTCGACACGATCGGCGACCTCTTCGCCGCGCTGCGCAGCTGCTGGTCGCCGCCGTCGGACAATTCGCGCGCCGGCATGCAGATGTCGGTGCGCTTCAGCTTCAACAGGGCGGGTGGCCTGATCGGCCCGCCGCGCCTCACATATGCGACCGCGGGCGTGCCGGCCGGCACCCGCACCACCTATCTCAATGCCATCAACGCATCGCTGAATGCATGCCTGCCGCTGAAATTCACCAGCGGCCTTGGCGGCGCGCTGGCGGGCAGGCCGATCGCGATCCGCTATGTCGACAATCGCGAGCTTGCCAAATAGCGCAGGCTATCTCCTCATCCTGAGGAGCACGTTCTTCACGCGCGTCTCGAAGGATGAAGGCCAGGCTGTGACAGAGGGGGCCTCTGTTGTTCGAGACGGCGCTTTCGCGCCTCCTCACCATGAGGGGAGGGAGTTGCGAGCGGCGGCCAATCGATGATACCTCAGATGTGGGGGCTGCTTGAGGGGGAGGATGTCGTGGGTCTGCTGGTCATGATCCTGGGGCTGGTGCTGTTTTTCGCGGCCCATGTTTTCACGACGAAACGAAAGGCGCGCGCAGAGGCGATCGCGAGGCTGGGCGAGGGGACCTACAAGATTCTCTATTCGCTCGTCTCGCTCGCGGGGCTCGCGCTGATCATCTGGGGCTTTGCCCATTATCGCAGCTCCGGCTGGATCGACGTCTGGTACCCGCCGAAGGTGCTGAAGCACATCACGCTCGCCTTGATGCTGCCGGCCGTTATCCTGGTGGTGGCCTCGTACCTGCGCGGCCGCATCTATGCGACACTGAAGCATCCGATGCTGACCGGCATCAAGCTGTGGGCGGCCGCGCATCTGCTCGCCAATGGCGATCTCGGCTCCATCATCCTGTTCGGCTCGTTCCTGGGCTGGGCTGTGTATGATCGTATCACGCTCAAGCACCGCACCGATGCCGGCGGTCCGCCGATCCCGGTGGGCGGTGTCACCAACGATTTGATCGCGGTCGCGGTCGGAATTGTCGCGTATCTCGCGCTGGCCTTCGCGTTCCATCCAGTCGTGATCGGTGTTCCCGTCATCGGCGTCTAGCCGGTTAGCACAAGACGAAGCCTGGACGTCCATGGGCGATAGCTGGCAAGAGCAATAAGCCGAGGGCCCTTCGATGGATTGGTCGCAATCTCAGATTCCGCCGATGCGGTTCGAGTCGCGCTTTGGCGATCGGGTGGTGCCGGCATTTTGCGATCGGCCGTCGAGCCTGTGGGCCATGATCGCGGAAGCCCGCGCGCGCAATGGTGATGGCGAGGCGCTGATTTGCGGCGACGTCCGCCTGAGCTGGCGACAAGCCGTCGAGCAGTCCGCGCGGATCGCGGCCGGCTTTCGCGAGCTCGGCCTGCAACGCGGCGACCGCGTTGCCATCCTGCTTGGCAACCGCATCGAATTTCCGCTGCTGCTGTTCGCCGCCGCGCATGAGGGGCTGGTCACGGTGCTGCTCAGCACGCGCCAGCAGAAGCCGGAGATCGCCTATGTGCTCACGGATTGCGGCGCGAAGGTCCTGATCCACGAGGCGGCCCTCGCCGAGCGGCTGCCCGATGCGCAGGATGTGCCCGATGTGATCCACCGCATCGCCATTGACGACGATCCGGCCCGGTCGCGCTTCTCCGCTCTCGCTGACAATGCACCGGCGCCTGCGCCGGTCGAGGTGAATGAGGAGGACACCGCGATGATCCTCTACACCTCGGGTACGACGGGCAAGCCGAAGGGCGCGATGCTGGCCCATTGCAACATCACCCATTCCTCGATGGTGTTCGTGTCCTGCCTGCAATTGACGGCGGCGGATCGCTCGATCGCCGCGGTGCCGCTCGGCCACGTCACCGGCGTTGTTGCCAACGTCACGACGATGATCCGCTGCGCAGGCGCGCTGATCATCATGCCGGAGTTCAAGGCGGCCGACTATCTCAAGCTCGCTGCGTGCGAGCGCGTCACCTACACCGTGATGGTGCCGGCGATGTACAATCTTTGCCTGCTGCAACCAGATTTCGACAACTACGACCTGTTGAGCTGGCGCATCGGCGGCTTTGGCGGCGCACCGATGCCGGTCGCGACCATCGAGAAGCTCAAGGCGAAGATCCCCGGGCTGAAGCTGATGAATTGCTACGGCGCGACCGAGACGACCTCGCCCTCGACGATCATGCCGGGCGAGCTGACGCAGAGCCATATCGACAGCGTCGGCCTGCCGTGCCCGGGCGCGCGCATCGTCGCGATGGACACCGGCGGGCGCGAACTGCCGCCCGGGGAGATCGGCGAGCTCTGGATCCAGAGTGCCTCCGTCATCAAGGGCTATTGGAACAACCCGAAGGCCACGGCCGAAAGCTTCACAGGCGGCTTCTGGCACTCCGGCGATCTCGGCTCGGTCGACGCGGAAGGGTTTGTCCGCGTGTTCGACCGGCAGAAGGACATGATCAATCGCGGCGGCATGAAGATCTATTCGGCCGAGGTCGAATCCGTGCTCGCCGGCCATCCCGCGGTGGTCGAGAGCGCGATCATCGCCAGGGCCTGCCCGGTGCTGGGCGAACGCGTCCATGCAGTGGTGGTGACGCGCAGCCCGGTTGCCAGCGAGGCCCTGCGGGCCTGGTGCGCGGAGCGGCTGTCCGACTACAAGGTCCCCGAGACCGTGGCGATCAGCGCCGAGCCATTGCCGCGGAATGCCAATGGCAAGGTGCTGAAGCGTCGGTTGCGGGAGCTGCTCGGAAGCTGAGCAGACAGGCCGCTCCGGGCTGTCCCGGAGTGGTTAACGCCTTGATCGGGCTGGCTTTGCCTTGCCACCGCCATATCGTTAGGGTACCTCGCCGCCACACGGGGACGGGATTCCTGACGCGAATGCTTTGGCGCGCGCACCCGGACGGGCATGGGATTAGCATAAGTGTCTGAATTATTTGACGAAGTCGATGAGGAAGTACGTCGCGAACAGCTCAAGAAGCTGTGGGACAAGTATTCGATCTACTTCATCGCCCTGATGGTGCTGATCGTGGCCGCCGTCGCTGGCTGGCGTGGCTACCAATATCTGGAGGCCAAGAAGGCCGCCGAGGCTGGCGCCGCCTTCGAGAAGGCCGTCGAGCTGTCCGAGCAGGACAAGCATGCCGACGCCGAGAAGGCCTTCACCGAGCTCGCCGCCAAGGCCCCGTCCGGCTATCGCACCCTGGCGCGGCTGCGCGCTGCGGCAGAGGCCGCTGCCCGCGATCCCAAGGCCGCCGCGAAGATGTATGACGACATTGCCGCCGACCGCGGCGTCGGCGGCGAGTGGCAGGATCTGGCCAAGATCCGCGGTGCCGGCTTGCTCCTCGACAGCGCCAGCTACGCGGACATGCAGCAACGGCTGGAAGCCTCCGCCGCGCCCAAATCGACCTTCCGCCACAGCGCCCGCGAGATGCTGGCCTTGTCGGCCTGGCGCAACAACGACATGACCGCGGCCCGCAAATGGCTCGACGCGATTGCCGAGGACGGCGAAACACCGCCCGGCCTGCGCTCGCGCGCCGAGGCGCTCCAGGCTGTGCTGCCGCCCGCCGCCAAGAGCTGACGACGGCCCTCTGACGCAAACGAGACACAAGATGCGCCGCACGCTACGTTTGATCGCAGCCGCCGTCCTGATCGCCTTCACGGGCGTCCTGGGCGGCTGCTCCAGTTTCGATCCAAGCGACATGCTCGACTTCCTCGACACCAAGAAGAAGCTGCCAGGCGACCGCAAGCCGGTCTTCCCGGAGGGGGTGCCGGGCCTCGAGCAGGGCGTGCCGAAGGAGATGTACAAGGGTGCGCAGCAGCAACCCGATCCAAACGCGCCTGCCGTCGCGGCTCTGCCGGCGGAGCCGCCGCCCGAGCCGGCCAAGCCTGCGAAGGGGGCCAAGGCGACGAAGTCCAGGCAGCCAGCCGCAACGGCCGCCGCGCCCGCTGGCGCCGAGGTCGATGGCGAGGCCCAGCCAGAGGCTGCGCCGACTACCGCCGCTCCGTCGCCCAAGCATAAGATCGTCCGCAAGCGCACCACCGCGCCGCCGCCGGATCAGCCTGCCCAGCAGGCGCAACCGACCCAGACCACGCAGCAGCAATCGCAGGGTGCTTTCCCGGCGCCGCTGCCGAGTGGCAGCTTCTCGCGCTAGAGCATGATCCGGAAAAGTGTGAAGCGGTTTTCCGAAAAGATCATGCTCAAACAATTACTTTCACTGCATTGACAGACGCGGCTCCGGCAGCGCACGAATGACTGATGCCCTTCACGATCGCCATCATCGGCCGGCCCAATGTCGGCAAATCGACGCTGTTCAACCGCCTGGTCGGACAGAAGCTGGCGCTCGTCGATGACCTCCCGGGCGTCACCCGCGACCGCCGCGAGGGCGAGGCGAGGCTCGGCGATCTCGAATTCACCATCATCGATACCGCCGGTCTCGACGAGGGCGCCAAGGGCTCGCTGACGGCGCGCATGCAGGAGCAGACCGAGACCGCGATCGCGCAGGCCGACGCGCTGTTCTTCGTGATCGATGCCCGCATCGGCCTCACGCCCACCGATCGCGCTTTCGCCGATTTCGCCCGCAAGGCCAATAAGCCGGTGCTGCTGGTCGCCAACAAGAGCGAAGGCAAGCATGGCGATGCAGGGGCAATGGAGGCCTTTGCCCTTGGCCTCGGCGACCCCATCCAGATCTCGGCAGAGCATGGCGAGGGCATGGGCGAGCTTTACGATGCCTTAGCTAAGCTGATGCCCGAGCCCGTTAACGACGATGAAGACGAGGACGACGAACAGCTTTCCGAAGAAGAGGCGGCGACGCGCCCGATCCGGGTCGCTATCGTCGGCCGGCCCAATGCCGGCAAGTCGACGCTGATCAACCATCTGCTCGGCGAGGAGCGCCTGCTGACCAGCCCGGAAGCCGGCACCACACGCGATTCTATTGCAGTGGAGATCAACTGGAAGGGCCGCGATTTCCGCGTGTTCGACACCGCGGGGCTGCGCCGTCGCTCGCGCATCGAGGAGAAGCTGGAAAAGCTCTCGGTGGCCGACGCGCTGCGTGCGGTGCGCTTTGCCGAAGTCGTCGTGCTGATGATGGACACGCAGAACCGCTTCGAGGAGCAGGATCTGCGCATCGCCGATCTGATCGAACGCGAGGGAAGGGCGGTCGTGCTCGCCGTCAACAAATGGGATCTGATGGAGACCAAGGGCGGCGGCGCGATCTCGGGCCTGCGCCGTGATGCCGACCATTGGCTGCCACAGCTCAAGGGCGTGCCAATCGTCGCCGTATCAGGCCTGATGGGCGAGGGCATCGACCGCCTGATGCAGGCGATCCAGGACGCCTACGCGATCTGGAATCGTCGCGTATCGACGGCCGCGCTCAATCGCTGGTTCGAGCAGGCGATCCAGGCCAATCCGCCGCCGGCGGTGTCCGGCCGCAGGCTGAAGCTGAACTACATCACCCAGACGAAAGCGCGCCCGCCAAGCTTCGTGCTGTTCTGCTCGCGTGCCGATGCGGTGCCGCAGTCCTACTTGCGCTACCTCACCAATTCCATGCGCGAGACTTTCGAGTTGCCGGGTACTCCGGTGCGCATCACCTTGCGCGAGAAGGCGAATCCCTTCGCGCATAAGCGCAAGCGGCCGTCGTGAGCGGGGAGAGGGGCGAGGCGATGGCGCAGAGCGCCGCGCCGGTCCGGCGTGGTGCCGTCGCCTTCATCTTCGTCACCATCCTGCTCGACATGCTAGCACTCGGCGTGATCATGCCGATCCTGCCGAAGCTGATCGAGAGCTTCGTCGCCAACGACACTGCGCACGCGGCCCGCATCTTCGGCGTGTTCGGTACCGCCTGGGCGCTGATGCAGTTCGTGTTCTCGCCACTGCTGGGCGCGCTGTCGGATCGCTTCGGGCGGCGGCCGGTGGTGCTGCTGTCGAATTTCGGGCTCGCGGCCGACTACGTGCTGATGGCGCTGGCGCCCTCGCTGGTCTGGCTGTTCATCGGCCGCGTGATCTCTGGCATCACCTCGGCAAGCATCTCGACTGCCTTCGCCTACATCTCGGACATCACGCCGCCGGAGCGGCGCGCGGCGGTCTTCGGCAGGATCGGCGCGGCCTTCGGTGCCGGCTTCATCCTGGGCCCGGCGCTCGGCGGCCTGCTTGGCGACATCGATCCACGCCTGCCGTTCTGGGCCTCGGCGGCCTTGAGCTTCGCCAATGCGCTCTACGGGCTCTTCGTCCTGCCGGAATCGCTTTCGCCCGATAGGCGCGCGCCGTTCCGCTGGAGGAGTGCCAATCCGATCGGCGCGCTGCACCTTCTGCGGTCCAACGCGGTGCTGGCCGCCTTGTCGGTCGTCAATTTCATTGCGCAGGTCGCGCATGTCGTGTTGCCCTCGACCTTCGTGCTCTATGCGACATATCGCTACGGCTGGGATTCCAAGACCGTGGGGTTGACGCTCGCCATGGTCGGCATCTGTGCCATGGTGGTGCAGGGACTCGCCATCGGCCCGATTGTGCGCGCGCTCGGCGAGCGGAACGCGCTGCTGCTGGGCCTGTGCTGTGGCGCGATCGGCTTTGTGGTCTTGGGCGCTGCGCCGACCGGACCGCTATCCTGGCTCGGCATACCCGTTTTGGCGCTGTGGGGGATCTCCGGCGCCGCCTCGCAATCGCTGATGACGCGGCTGGTTGCACCCGATCAGCAGGGCCAGTTGCAGGGCGCGACCGCGAGCGTGCAGAGCGTGTCGCAACTCGTCGGCCCGTTCCTGTTCACGCTGACATTTTCCTATTTCATCGGGGCCAGCGCGCCGCTGCATCTGCCCGGCGCGCCATTCCTGCTTGCGGCGGTGCTGATGGTGGTCTGCGTGGCGATCGCCGTGCAGTCGCTGGGTGCGACCAAGACAGTCTCGTAGGATGGCAAAGGCGCGCAAGCGCCGTGCCCACCGTCTGTTCATTATAAGCAAGAACTCGTAGGCACGCTTCGCTTTGCCCACCCTTGTATTAGCCTGATCGGTTATGTTGAGCCGTTCCGTGAGGAATGGCCCAGCCCGGGTGGCCGCGCGAGATCCCGGGTTCGATGCGAGCGCATCGCCCCGGGATGACCGCTATGCGGTCACTTCTTCACCAGCGGGCAATCGCTGTCCTTGAGCGGCTTGGCCGCGTCTTCCGCCGCGATCGTGGCGATCTGCTTGTAATAGTCCCACGGACCCTTCGATTCCTCGGGCTTCTTCACCTCGAACAGGTAGGCGGGGATCAGGCGGCGTCCGTCCTCGCGCAGCGGGCCCTTGCCGAACAGCGGGTCGTCGGTCGGCAGCTCCTTCATCTTGGCGACGACCTTGGCGCCGTCATGCGGATTGCCGCCGAGCGCTTCCATCGCCTTGAGATAGTGCAGCACCATGGCGTAATTGCCGGCCTGGGTCATCGAAGGCATCGCGTTCTTGTTGGCCTGCGCCGAGAAGCGCTTCGACCAGGCGCGGGTCTGATCGTTCAGGTCCCAGTAGAAGGACTCGGTGAAAGTCAGTCCCTGCGCCGTCTTCAGACCGAGCGAGTGCACGTCGTTGATGAAGAGCAGCAGCGCGGCGAGCTTCTGGCCACCCTGAACGATACCGAACTCGGCGGCCTGCTTGATCGCGTTGGTGGTGTCGCCGCCGGCATTGGCGAGCCCAATCACCTTGGCCTTGGAGGATTGCGCCTGCAACAGGAAGGACGAAAAGTCGGCCGTGTTCAGCGGATGCTTGACCCCACCGAGCACCTTGCCCCCGTTGGCGGTCACGACCGCGCTGGTGTCGCGCTCGAGCGCATGACCAAATGCATAATCGGCGGTCAGGAAGAACCAGGTGTCGCCGCCCGCTTTCGTGAGCGCCTTGCCGGTGCCGTTGGCGAGCATGTAGGTGTCGTAAGTGAACGAGATCGTGTTCGGCGTGCAAGCCTTGCCCGTCAGGTCAGCAGTGGCCGCGCCCGAATTGAGCAGCACCGCGTTCTTCTCCTTGACGACATTGCTGACCGCGAGCGCCACACCGGAATTCGGGGTGTCGGCGATGGCGTCGACCTTCTCGGTATCGATCCATTGCCGGGCGATGTTGACCCCGACGTCAGGCTTGTTCTGATGATCGCCGCTGACGACGTCGATCTTCCAGCCCTTCTTGAGCAGGCCGGAATCCTCAACCGCCATCTTGATTGCGACCACGGAGTTCGGGCCGCCGATGTCGGCATAGAGGCTCGACATGTCGTTGAGCACGCCGATCTTGACGGTCTTGTCCTGGGCGTAGGCGGATGTGGCAAAACCGAAAGCGGCACAGGCCAGAAGCGCCGCCGAGTGGCGTGCGAATGTCGTGGTCATGAAAGGTTCCCTCCATTGTCAAATATGCGGACGGCCCTCTTGCGGAGCCTTGTTTCCGGCTGTTGGCTCTAGCCTGTCCGATGGCCGGCGGCAATGCGCCTAAAGCCGGATGACGCTGCGTCGTAGCGTCATCCATCGGTTAACTTTTGGGAAAAATGCGTCAAGACGCTATTTGAGCGCGTCCGATGTCAGCCTGAATTTCTGAATGCGCTTTCCGGTATCAACCTCGGCGGTATACACGTTACCCTTGGCGTCGATCGCCATGGCGTGCACCCAGTGGAATTGGCCGGCATTGCGGCCGTTATGGCCGAAGCTGCCGACCACGCTGCCGTCCTCGCGCTTGATCACCCTGATCTCGTTGTTCTCGCCATCGGCAGTGAGCAAATAGCTCTGCTTCGGATCAGGCCAGATCGCGATGTCCCAGACGGCGCCGTTGCCGAGCGTGTTCTTCTCGTAGAAGAACTCCTTCACGAAGCTGCCGTCCTTCCGGAACACCTGGATACGGTTGTTGATGCGGTCGCAGACGTAAACCAGTCCGTCATTGGCGAGCTTCACGCAATGGACCGGGTTGCCGAATTGCTGGGCCACCGGCGCCTTGGGATCGTAGGGCGCCTGCTTGGCGTCATCAGGCTTGTTGCCATAGGCGCCCCAGTGCCGCTTATAGGCGAGCGTCGTCGCGTCGAACACGATGACGCGGCGGTTGCCGTAGCCGTCGGCGACGTAGATCTCGTTTGCCTCCTTGTCGATCGCAGTCTCGGCGGGTTTGCCAAGCTGCGTGGTGTCGTTGCTGCCGAGGCTCGGCGCGAATTTGCCGATCTGGGCGACGAACTTGCCATCGAGCGTGAACTTCAGGATCGCGTTGTCGTTGTCGGCATTGCCGCCGACCCAGACGAAGCCGCGCTCGTCGACCTCGATCCCGTGCTCGCGGCCGACCCATTCATAATCCTGGCCCGGACCGCCCCAGGACCGCAGCAGATTGCCATCGCTGTCGAATTCGAGCACGGGCGGTGCCGACACGCAGCATTTCGAGCGCGGCGGATTGAGGCTCGCGCCTTTCTCGTCGTCGGTCAGCGAGCGCGGGCGATGGATTACCCAGATGTGGCCCTGCCAGTCGACGGTGATGCCGCCGACCTGGCCGAGGATCCAATTGTTCGGCAACTGCTTTGGCCAGGAGGCATCGACCGCGAAGGTCGGGACGTCGCCGGCGGTTGCGGCAACGGGAAGCGCGAGTGCGCTTGCTGCGATCAGAACGAAGAAAGCTCGAGAGACATTTGCGAGCGCACGCGCAGAGCCTGCGCGATCATGCCATGGCGCCATGGCAACCTCCCTTTTTTGGCTTTGCGGCTTGCTGCCGTTTGAGCGGCGGCAGTCAATCGCGGGGAGGCATCCGAGTCAATCAGGCCGGCGCGCGGAAGCTCATCAGTCTGCGCGTCTTGTAATCGTAAAACTTGCCGGTCTCGGTCCAGTCGGGCGTGCACATCGGCACGATCAATTCGGCCACCTGCTCGGGCGTGTCGAGCGTCGCCGGATCCTCACCCGGCATCAGGGTGGCGCGCATGCGGGTGCGGACCGGGCCGGGGTTGAACAGGTTGACGCGCAGTTTCGTGTTCGCGGTCTCCTGCGCCCAGGCGCGGGCCAGCGTTTCCAGTGCGGCCTTGGACGCCGCGTAGGGGCTCACATAGGCGGTAGCCTTGTTGGCCGCACCCGAGGTGATGAACACGGCGCGGCCGGCATCGGACTGCTTCAGCAGCGGCTCCATGCAGCGGATCAGCTGGAAGTTCGCGGAGACGTTCACCGCCATCACGTCGTTGAAGGCCTTCAGCTCGATATGGCCGACCGGCGAGGACGGGCCGAGCACGCCGGCATTGCCCACCAGGATGTCGAGCTTGCCGTAGCGCTCGTGCAGACCGGCGCCCAGCCGCGCGATGCCGTCGGAATCGGTGAGGTTGAGCGGCACCAAGGTGGCGCTGCCGCCGTCTTTCCGGATCTCGTCGTCGAGCTCCTCCAGCCCGCCCTGCGTGCGCGCCACCGCCACGATATGCGCGCCGGCCCTGGCCAGCGCGCGTGCCGTGGCATAGCCGATGCCGCGCGAGGCGCCGGTGACGAGAGCGATGCGGTCGGTGAGGGGTTTGGTCATGGCGGGGTTTTACAGGCGTGGATGGCCGGGACAAGCCCCCCGCATGGTCGTCATTCCGGGGCGATGCGAAGCATCGAACCCGGAATCTCGAGATTCTCAGGTGCGCAATTGCGCACCATAGTTCGCGCTGCGCGCGCCCCGGAATGACAGCAGGAGGTCAGCTCGCCTCGGCAAGCAGCGAGAGCTGCCGCGGCTGCGGCTCGGTCTGGGTCTGGTCGGTGAGATGGGTCGGATACGCCCCGGTGAAGCAGTGGTCCGAGAATTTCGGATTGGCGGGGTCGCGGCCCGGCTCGCCCATGGCGCGGTACATGCCGTCGATCGACAGGAAGGCGAGCGAGTCGGCGCCGATGATCTCGCGCATTTCCTCCAGCGAATGCGTCGCCGCGAGCAGGCCGCCGCGGTCGGGCAGGTCGATGCCGTAATAATCGGGATAGAGGATCGGCGGCGAAGCGAGGCGGAAGTGCACTTCGGTCGCACCCGCATCGCGCATCATGCGCACGATCTTCTTCGAGGTGGTGCCGCGCACCAGCGAGTCGTCGATCAGGATGATGCGCTTGCCTTCGATCGCAGCGCGGTTGGCCGAGTGCTTCATGCGCACGCCGGATTCGCGGATCGCCTGCGTCGGCTGGATGAAGGTACGGCCGACATAATGGTTGCGGATGATGCCGAGCTCGAACGGCACGCCGGAGAACTGGCTGTAGCCGACCGCCGCGGGCACGCCGGAATCCGGCACCGGCACCACGACGTCGACCGGGACGTGGCTCTCGCGCGCGAGCTGCGCACCGAAGTTCTTGCGCACCTCGTAGACCGAACGGCCGTGGACGATGGAATCCGGACGGGAGAAGTAGATATACTCGAAGATGCAGGGGCGCGGTGCCATCGGCGGGAACGGCTTGTGGATGTCCTGGCCGTTCTCGTCGAACACGATGACTTCGCCGGGCTCGATGTCGCGCACGAAGCGCGCGCCGATGATGTCGAGGGCGCAGGTCTCCGAGGTCAGGATCGGACAGCCGTCGAGCTCGCCGAGCACGAGCGGACGAATGCCGCGCGGATCGCGCGCGCCGACCAGCTTCTTGTTGGTCAGCGAGACCAGCGCATAGGCACCTTCGATCTCGCGCAGCGCGTCGACATAGCGCTCGATGAAACGGCTGCGCTTGGAGCGCGCAACCAAATGCAGGATCACCTCGGTGTCGGTGGTCGATTGCATCATCGCACCGTTCTTCACGAGCTCGCGGCGCAGTGTCAGGCCGTTGGTGAGGTTGCCGTTATGCGCGACCGCAAGGCCGCCGGCGTTGAGCTCGGCGAACAGCGGCTGCACGTTGCGCAGGATGGTGGCGCCGGTGGTGGAATAGCGGACATGGCCGACCGCGACATTGCCGGGCAGGCGGTCGATCACCTCGCGACGGGAGAAGGTGTCGCCGACCAGGCCGAGGCGGCGTTCTGAGTGAAAGCGGCTGCCGTCGTAGGAGACGATGCCGGCGGCTTCCTGGCCGCGGTGCTGAAGAGCGTGGAGACCGAGCGCGGTGATGGCGGCGGCATCGGGGTGGCCGTAGATGCCGAACACGCCGCATTCCTCTCGCAGCGTATCCCCCTCCAGATCGTCCTGGACCTCCAGAGCGGCCGGGCCCAAACCGGCCCTTGGATCGAGATCAAGCTGGGCGTCCTGGTCAGGGTGTCGCATCTCGTCCGCGCCTTTCTTTAGGGCCAATCAACGCGCCGCAGGTTTCTCGATCAGCTTTTTCAGGCTGTCACGAGCCGGTTTACTGTATCCGTCGCCACTGCCCGAAGGCTGCTGCTCGGATTCAGCTTGATCATCATCTGGTTTGTTTTTCTTGAATCTCTTCAAGATGGTGTTCTCGGGGTCGTCGGGCAAGAGGGCCATCAGCCAATCCCCGGTTCCCTGGAGCACCACGCGGGATTTCGCCCCTGTAACCCAGTCCGGACGCTGCTTGTCTGGAACCAGCCAGGTGAAGAACAGGAAGGCGACCACGACGATCAAAAGCCCGCGAGCCAGGCCGAACAGGAAGCCGAGCGTGCGGTCCAGCGCGCCGATGCGCGAATCCAGGATCATGTCCGAGATTCGGACCGTGATCACGGAGACCACGACCAGGGTGCCCACGAATACGCCGGCGACCACGACCACGCTCGCCACAGTATCGTTGTTGAAATAGGTCTTGGCGGTCGGCAGCAGCTTCGAGAAGGAGTACAGCGTGACGATCGCGGCAGCGCCCCAGGCTGCGATCGACAGGATTTCGCGCATGAAGCCGCGGACCATGGCGAGCAGGCCCGAAATCAGCATCACACCGAGCAGGATCAGGTCGAGGAGTGTTACTGGCATCGGCTGGTCTGGTCCGCTCGTACTCTCAAAGGTGCTCTAGCGAATCGGTGTTTGGCCGCCGCCCTAAAAGACGGGCAGACGGCGTTCCCGGCAAGGCCGCAACCACGCAATCCCATGCTGCTTTTGTGACGGCTGTATAGCGGCGGGGGCCTCCGACGTCACCTCCGGCTAACCATCTCCACGGCGGAATCTTGCCGGTGTGGCATTTTTCTCGGCCGGCCCGTTCGATTCGCCCCGGCGCGAGCCGCGGGCGGCGATTTCGGCCACCAATGTCGTCAGGCTGTTGACCGCGTTCAGCGACAACCCGGCATCGCCGCTGGTCTCACCCCGGGCCGATTCGGGCAGCACGGCGCGCTGGAAGCCGAGTTTTGCCGCTTCCTTCAGCCGGGCTGGGGTCTGCGCGACGGGGCGGACGACGCCGGACAGCGAGATCTCACCGAAATAGACGGCATCGGTCGGTAACTGCGCATTAACCAGCGACGACACCAGTGCTGCCGCAGCCGCCAGATCCGCCGCCGGCTCGTTGATGCGCAAGCCGCCGGCGACGTTGAGATAGACGTCATGGCCGGACAGCTTGACCCCGCAATGGGCTTCCAGCACCGCCAGCACCATCGAGAGCCGGCTCGGGTCCCAGCCGACGACGGCCCGGCGCGGGGTGCCGAGCGAGGTCGGGGCCACGAGTGCCTGCAATTCGACCAGGACGGGCCTTGTGCCCTCGATTCCTGCGAACACGGCGGTGCCGGGCGTGCCGAGATCGCGCTCGGACAGGAACAGCTCGGAGGGGTTGGTGACCTCGCGCAGGCCGAGGCCTGTCATCTCGAATACGCCGATCTCGTCGGTCGGCCCGAACCGGTTCTTCACCGCCCGCAGGATGCGGAACTGCTGCGAGCCTTCGCCCTCGAACGACATCACGCCATCGACCATGTGCTCGACCACACGGGGGCCGGCGATCTGGCCGTCCTTGGTGACGTGGCCGACCAGGATGATGGCGGCACCGGTCTTCTTGGCAAAGCGGATCAGCGCCTGCGCCGAGGCACGGACCTGGGTCACGGTGCCGGGCGCGGATTCCACCGTATCGGTCCACATCGTCTGGATCGAGTCGATCACGATCAGCCGGGGCACCGCGCCCTCCGACAGCGTCGAGACGATGTCCTCCACCGAAGTCTCGGCGGCGAGCTGCACCGGCGCATCCGACAGCCCAAGCCGCTCTGCGCGCAGGCGCACCTGCGCGACCGCCTCTTCGCCGGAGATGTAGACGACGCGGTGGCCGGCGCGCGCCAGCAGGCTGGTCGCCTGCGTCAGCAGGGTGGATTTGCCGATGCCGGGATCGCCGCCGACCAGCAGCACCGAGCCGCGGACGAACCCGCCGCCGGTGACGCGGTCGAGCTCGGTCATCCCTGACGACAGACGCGGCGCATCCGGGCTTCTTCCGGCAAGGCTCTCCAGCGCAAACGTCCGTCCCTTGCGTTTGGAGCGGATCGACACCGGCACGCTGCCGCTGGTGTCCTCCTCGGCCAGCGTGTTCCACTCGCCGCAGGACTCGCACTTGCCCTGCCAGCGATTATAGGCCGCGCCGCAGTTCTGGCAGACGAAAGAGAGGGTGGTCTTGGCCATGGAGATAGCGATTCGTGCTCAAGGAGATTGAGTCGCGTTCCATAGCATGGAGAGCCCGGCCGCGACCATGATCGCGTCCATCAGCAGGCGAAACATCTCCGGCTTCAGGTGCAGCACGAAACGCTTCGCGACGAAGGCGCCCGACATCAGCGAGGCGCCCGCGATCAGGCCCTTGACAAAGACCTCGCCGGTCAGGGCGCCGAAGCGCTCGAACGTCACGGATTTCGCGAAATAGAGGCCAAGCGACGAGGCGGCTTCAGTCGCGAGGAACGCGCCCTTGCTGAGCCCGTAAAACAGAAACAAGGGCACGCTGAGCGGGCCAGTCGAGACCACGATGCCGGTGAGATAGCCGATGACGGCACCGCCGATCGCGAGATGCCACAGATTGGCCTTCAGGTCGTGCCGCGCCAACCAGTGCCGCACCGGAACCATCGCGATCAGGAAGATGCCGATGGTGAGATCGACCGCGTGCGCGGGCAGCGCCAGCAGCGTCCGTGCGCCGAGCGCTGCCGCCGGAATGCCCGTCACCGAATAGGCCGCGCAAGCCCGCCAGTCGACCTCGCGCCACCACGCCAAAATCCGCGCAAAGTTCGCCATCACGGAGGCCACCGCCATGATCGGCACGGCTTCCTTCGGCCCATAGGCATAGACCAGCACCGGCATCAGCATGATCGACGAGCCGGTGCCGACGATGCCGGAGATGGTGCCGGCGATGAGGCCGACGCTGAGGACGAAGAGAAAGGCCAAAATGGGCTCCCCGAATCGGGAGAGTTTAGCCGCGCCCAGCGATATGGGCGATCCGTGAGGCGAGGGAACCGATCGCGCTACGCATCGACATGCCGGTCTGGCCGCCGGCTTTGAGACATTTCAATGCCGCGGCTTCGCAGCTTACCACGAGCGCGCTGCAGCGACACGCTTTCCCTGAGCATGGCTGCGAATGCGCCGACAAAGGTATCGCCGACCGCTTCGTATCGGCCGGCGACCGAACACCAGGGTCATGGAGAGGCGGTCAGCCTTGCTCGTCCATGACGCGCAGCTTCTCCACGCGGCGGCGGAAATCCTCGTCGGTCGAGAATTCGGCCGAGAGGTAGGAGGACACGAGATCCACGGCGAGCCAGGCGCCGACGATCTGCGCGCCGATGCACATGACGTTGACGTCGTCGTGCTCGACGCTCTGATGGGCGGAATGGACGTCATGGCACACCGCGGCGCGGATGCCCTTCATCTTGTTGGCCGCGATCGAGGCGCCGACGCCGGTGCCGCACACCATGATGCCGCGCGCGGCTTCGCCCGAAGTCACCTTCTGCGCCACGGCGCGCGCGATGTCGGGGAAGTCCACCGGCTTGTCGTCATAGGAGCCGACGTCGATAACGTCGTGGCCGAGCTTGCGGATGTGATCGATGACGGTCCGCTTGAGCGGCCAGCCGGCGTGGTCGGATCCGATGACGAGACGCATGTAATATCCTTCTTGATCTTGCATTGATCGTGACAGCCGTATGCGGCTGTCACGATTGTCCGTTTGATTCAGCTGCGCATGTCGGGCGGCAGTTCGACGCCGTGGAATTTCTTGTAGATCGCGTTGAGCTTGCCGTTCTTGACGTTCTCGGTGATCCAGGCGTTGAGCTTGTCCATCAGGCGCTGCTCGCCCTTCTTCAGGCCGATGGCGAGGTCGAAGGTCGCCAGCGGAATCCTGGACTCGAACACCCGCGAGGGGTTCTTCACCCCGATCTGGTTGATGATCGTCGCGGACGAGGCGACGCAGTCGACCTGGCCGGAGACGGCCGCCGTCACCATCGTGGCATCGTCGTCGTAGCGGGCGATCTTGAGGTCCTTGTCCTTCATGTTGGACAGCGTCGTGTCCTGCGTGGTGCCGCGCGAGACGCCGATCGGCTTGTCCTTCAGGTCGGGCCAGTCCTTGACGGCCGACGATTTCAGGCAGCCGATATCGGATTGCAGCGTCGCATAGCGCTTGGTGAAGTCGATCACCTTGGCGCGGTCCGGCGTCACCGACAGGGTCGAGATGATGATGTCGGCCTTGCCGGTCAGGACGTTGGGGATGCGGGTCGCGCCGGTGGTCTGGATGAATTCCAGCTCGAGCCCCCAATCCTTGGCGAGCAGCTGGGCGACTTCGACGTCGGAGCCGGTTGGCTTCATCGTGGAATCCATCATGCCCGACGGCGGGATGGCAAGGTCCGTCGAGATGCGGATTTTCTTCGCCTTCGTGATGTCGTAGAGCAGATCGGCAGATGCCGGCGCGGCCGATATCATGACGAGGCAGCACAGCGCGGCCGCCCCCAGCAATGTCCTGTTTGTCATCCTTTGGTTCTCCTCTCCTGTTATGATTTCAGGTTTCCAGTGCCCACGAATTGCATGAGCTCGGGCGTTGCCGGCGACGTCAGGATCGAGGCCGGCCCGGTCTCGTGGACCTTGCCGCGATGCATGAAGACGATCCGGTCGGCGATGCCTTTGGCAAAGCCCATCTCGTGGGTGACCATCACCATGGTCATGCCATCAGCCGCGAGCTGCTCGATCACTTTCAGCACTTCGCCGGTGAGCTCCGGATCGAGCGCGGAGGTGACCTCGTCGAACAGCATCACCTTCGGCTGCATCGCGAGCGAACGGGCGATCGCGGCGCGCTGCTGCTGGCCGCCGGAGAGCTGTTCGGGATAGGCATGCAGTTTCTCCTCGAGCCCGACCTGTGCGAGCACTTTTCGCGCGAGGTCCTTGGCTTGCGAAGCGGTCAGGCCCTTCACGGCGCACGGCGCGAGCGTGATGTTCTGCTCGATCGTGAGGTGCGGAAACAGATTGTAGCTCTGGAACACGATGCCGACGTCCTGGCGCAGCGCACGCAGATCGACGTCCGGCCGGTCGACCCTGTGTCCGCAGACGACGATCTCGCCGCCGTCCACCTTCTCGAAGCGGTCGATGCAGCGCAGCGCCGTGCTCTTGCCAGAGCCGGAGCGCCCGATCAGCGCCAGCACCTCGCCGCGTTCGACGGCAAAGGAGACGCCGTCGAGCACCCGCAGCGGGCCAAAGCTTTTCTGGACGTCGCGGAGCGACACGATGGGCTCGGAGGAGAGGGCGTTTTGTTGCATGTCAGGCCGGCGCGAGGTTGGACCTGCCATACCCCATCCGCCGTTCCAGCCTCTGGCTGAACAGCGACAGGGGATAGCACATGGCGAAGTAGGTGGCGGCGATGATGGCGTAGATGGCGAACGGCTCGAACAGCGAGTTGTTGACGATCTGGCCCGAGCGCATCAGCTCGACGAAGCCAACGACGGAGGCGAGCGAGGTGTTCTTGATGATCTGCACCATGAAGCCGACGGTCGGAGGCGTCGCGATGCGGATCGCCTGCGGCAGGATCACCTTGATCATGCGCTGGGTCCGGCTCAGCGCCAGGCCTTCGGCAGCTTCCCATTGCGGCTTCGGCACGGACTCGATGCAGCCGCGCCAGATCTCGCCGAGATAGGCGGCAACATAGAGCGTCAGCGAGGCGCCGGCCGCGGCGAGCGGCGAGACCTTCAGGCCGATGGCGGCCAAGCCGAAATAGCCGAGGAACAGAATGACGAGCAGCGGCGTGCCCTGGACGAGCTGGACATAGACGGCACTGGCGATCCGCACCGATTTGAGCGGCGAGATCCGCGCCAGCGCAATCACGAAGCCGACGATGCCGCCGCCGATCAGCGCGATCATGGACAATCCGATCGTCCACAGCGCGCCCTGGCCGAGGAACATCAGATGATTGATGTTGAGATGTCCGCCCATGGTCATCTCACAACGGCGTGCCGAGCCGGCGCCGGCGCGGAAACAGCACGAGGCCGAGGCCCCAGAAGCCCGCGCGCATCACCAACGACAGGATGACGTAGAGCACGGCCACGATGATGTAGGTCTCGAAGGCGCGATAGGTGTCCGACTGGATGTAGTTCGCGACTGCGGTGAGCTCCTCGGCCGAGATCTGCGAGCAGACCGAGGAGGCCAGCATCAGCAGCACGAATTGGCTGGTCAGCGCCGGATAGACCTTCTCGATCGCGGGCAGCAGGATGATGTGCCAGTAGATCTGGAGGCGCGACAGTGCCAGCCCTTCGGCGGCCTCGATCTGTCCGCGCGGGATCGCCTCAAAGCCGGCCCGCATGATCTCGGCGGTATAGGCGCCGACATTGATGGTCAGCGCGGCCACCGCCACGGTGAAGGCGGAGTATTTTAGGCCAAGGCTGGCGAGGCCGAAATAAACCAGGAAGATCTGCACGAGCAGTGGGGTGTTGCGGATGGTCTCGACATAGACCTTGCAGGCGCCCGCGATCAGCGCGTTGTGCGTGCCGCGCCCGACCGCCGCAAGCGTTCCGAGCAGGGCGCCGAGCACGGTCGCGAAGAATGCCAACTCCAACGTGAGCGCGGCGCCGGCCAGAAAACTTGGCCAGCGCTCCAGCACTGCGGGAAAGTCGAGTTGGAGGGTCATCGTATCGAGTTCAGCCCGTCACCTGGTTGGTCATGCGGTCATAGACACGGAACAGCGCCTGGTTGCCGTAGCTGCCTTCGCCATGCGCGCGCGCATCGACATATTGACTGGTGACGAGCGCAGTGCCGGGCAGCGGCACGTTCAGCGCCTGCGCGTGCTCCTGCACCAGGCGCAGGTCTTTCAGCATCAGGTCGATGCGGAAGCCGGCGCCGACGTCGCCCTCGATCATGGACGGGCCGAGCTTGTCGAGCATCCACGAGGCCGCCGAGCCGCCGAGCAGCACCCGACGCAGCAGGTTGAGATCGACCCCGGAGGCGCGCCCGAGCGCAAGCGCCTCGCAAATGGCCTGGATGTTGATGCCGCAGATCAGCTGGTTGCAGAGTTTGACGGTCTGGCCAGCGCCGGAGGCTCCGACATGCGTGATGGTCGTGCCCATCGCACGGAAGAACGGCTCGGCTTTGGCAAAGGCTTCAGCATCGCCACCGGCCATGATCGAGAGCGCAGCGTTCTTGGCGCCCACAGGCCCGCCCGAGACCGGCGCGTCGATGAAGCCGACGCCGGCTTTTTGCAGCTCGGCATGGATACGACGGACGGCGACCGGCGAGATCGTGCTCATGTCGACGATCAGCTTGCCGGGAGGAGGGGACTCCAGGAGGCCGTGGTCGCCGTAAATCGTCGCCTCGACATGGGGCGTGTCGGGCAGCATGGTGATGACGATGTCGGCGCCTTGCGCGGCCTCGGCGGGGCTGTCGGTGCGGGTCGCACCTTCCTTGAGGCTTTCCGCCAGCGCGGCTTCGTTCAGATCGAAGACGCGAACCGCGTGGCCGGCCGCCAGCAGGTTGCGCACCATCTCGCGTCCCATCGTGCCGATGCCGATGAAGCCGACATTGCCCTTGTCGTTCCGTCCCATGGTGTCAGTCCGTTTCTTGCTTGATTGGTTTCTTGCTTGATTGGCTTCTTGATCGATTGGCCGCGATCAGCCTGAGGCGCTGGCCTTGTCGATGTCGCCGGCAACGGCGCGCCGCCGGTATTCGTCGCCG
Source organism: Bradyrhizobium sp. 160 (assembly GCF_023073735.1). Lineage (NCBI taxonomy): Bacteria > Pseudomonadati > Pseudomonadota > Alphaproteobacteria > Hyphomicrobiales > Nitrobacteraceae > Bradyrhizobium > Bradyrhizobium sp. 160. The sequence goes on along the minus strand of NZ_JADPKD010000047.1, from coordinate 59,190 downwards.
ATGGCAAAATGCTTGCGCAGCGTCGCATCTGCGCGCTCCGGATCACGTGCAATGACCGCTTCGAAGATGCGCCGGTGATCATCGATCAGATACGTCTTCATCGACGGGAAGGCCTGGACCAACTCGCGGCGGCTGCGGTGCGAATGCGTCAGCAGGCCCCCCATCGAACTGTGTAGAACCGACAACGTCTCCGAATGCGAGGCGACGACAATGGCGCGATGGAAGTCGAAGTCGGCCATGCCGCCGGCATCCGCCTCGTCGATTGTTTCTCCGATTTTTGCCAGCGCGCGTTGGAGACGTTCGAAATCGGCTATGTTGGCGCGTTCGCAGGCCAGCCTGATCGCCTGGCATTCGATCGCTACGCGGGCCTGCATGACGTCATCGAGCATGTCCGCCTGTTGGGCCAGCGCAAAGGTGAAGAAATCATTCAACACGGAGACGTCCGGCCGCGTCACCACGGTGCCGATGCGGTGGCGGATCTCGACGATGCCGAGGACGGTCAGGGCCCGCAGCGCTTCGCGGACAATCGGCCGGCTGACCCCGAGCAGGGTCGCCAGCTCGCGTTCGGAAATCAGCCGGTCGCCGGGCTTGAGCGAGCCCGCCAGCAGGCGCTCGCGCAAGAAGGCGAACACCTTCTCGAACCCTTTTTCGCCTTCAGCCGCCCGCTTGAGCTCCATCCCGGTCTCTTGGTCTGATCTTGGTCAGACCAGTATGATAACCAGCACCGCTGAGGTCAAGAGGCTCTTGAACCAAATCGAATTCGGAATGCGCGTAACCTATTGAGCGGACAGGGGTCGGCTACTGTGCATGGGGTTGTTTTCCATGTTTGTGTTGGAGCGACCGGAAGACCGCCATCCGTGTGGGTTTGAAATCCATTGGCGAGGCTGCTGACAGCATGTTGGCAGCAGCGGCCGGCTACGACCATGTCCTGACAAAACGGAGAGAGGTCATGCCGATCGAGGCAAGCTGTCATTGCGGTGAGACGGTGTTCGAGGTGACGGAAGCGCCGTCGAGCGTGACGCGCTGCACCTGCACGCTCTGCACCAAGCGCGGCGCGCTATGGGCCTATTACACGCCGGCCCAGTTCCGCCTGCTGTCGCCCCCCGACAACGTCGCGACCTAATCTCTGGGGCAGCCGCTCTGTCAAACATCACTTCTGCGCGAATTGCGGCTGCGGCACCTATTCGGAATCGCCGGACTGGTCGACGGGCAAGCCCGATTTCGAAAATCCCAAGGTCGCCGTGAATGCGCGCCTGTTCGACGATTTCGATCTGGACGCCTTACCCGTGAACGTGATCGACGGCAGGAATCTGTGGTGAGGAGTCACCGCAACACGATCCACGCCGGCGCGTGATCGCTCGCGCCATCCTCGCCGCGGATCTTCTTGTCGACGCCGGCTTTGACCAGGCGCGGGGCGAGGGCAGGGCTGAGCAGCAGATGATCGAGCCGCAGGCCCGCATCGCGCGGCCAGCGGTTTCGCTTGTAGTCCCAGAACGTGTAGATGCGCTCTTGGGGATGCAGTTCGCGGATCGCGTCGCACCAGCCTTGTTCGACCAGTGAGGCAAACGCCGCACGGCTCTTCGGCTGGATCAGCGCATCCTTGTCCCATGAGCGCGTCGGATAGATGTCGATCGCGGTCGGCGCGACGTTGTAGTCGCCGGCGAGCACCACCGGTAGCTCCTGCTTGATGAAGCTCTTGGCGTGGCGCCTCAGCCGCGCGAACCAGTCCAGCTTGTAATCGAATTTCGGCCCCGGCTGCGGGTTGCCGTTCGGCAGATAGATGCTGGTGACGATGACGCCGCGTACGGCGGCTTCGATATAGCGGGCTTCGTGATCGTCGGTCGTCCCCGGCAAGCGATCGCGGGTGAGCACCGGCTCGGCGCTGCGGGCGAGGATGGCGACGCCATTCCAGGTCTTTTGTCCACGCCAGACTGCGCCATAGCCGGCTTTTTCGATGGTCGCCGCCGGAAATTCGCCATCACTTGCCTTCAACTCCTGAAGCGCGACGACATCGGGCTTCGCGATCCGCAGCCATGCCAAGAGATTGGGCAAGCGGCGATTGACGTTGTTGATGTTGAATGTCGCAATCTTCATGTAGGGCTGACGCTTCTGCCTTCCGATTCCGGAGACACAATGTCCAAGTTGAGCTTTGTTGCCATCGCACTCGTCATCGCGTTCTCCGGAGGCGCATCGGCACAATCGTCCGATCCGCGCGGTGCGTGCAAGGCGGACTATGACAAATTCTGCGCCGGCATCGCGCCCGGCGGCGGCATCGTCGCCTGTCTCAACGGCAAGCGCGATCAGCTCAGCGCGACCTGCAAGGCGGCGCTGGACAACCGGAAAAAGAAGTAAGCGACGAGCTGTTCAGCTCCGCAGCGGCGGCGGGCTTGCCGGCTGCTCCACCGGCGGCGGGGAGGGCGGCTGCTCACCCGCCTGTGCGGCAGCTGGCTTTGTCAGCGGCTCCACGATATTGCCGCCCTTGTAGAGGCGGGCATAGCGGCGGCCGAGGCTGGTCAGCACCTCATAGCCGATCGTGCCGAAATGATGCGCGAGCTCGTCGACGGTAATGCCCTCGCCGAGCAGCGTCACCATGTGGCCGCGCCGCGCCGCGTTCGGCGGCAGGTCGGTGATATCGATTGCGATCAGGTCCATCGAGATGCGGCCCGCGACCGGGCAACGTTTTCCGGCCACGATGACTTCGGCGCCGCGGGTGCCGTCATTGGAGCTGGCGGCGCGGAAATAGCCGTCGGCATAGCCGACCGCAATGATCGCGAGCTTGGTCGGCCGCCGTGCGGTCCAGGTGCCGCCATAGCCGACGGTCTCGCCGCGCTCGATCGTGCGGATCTGCACGATGCGCGCCTTGAGATCCACGACTTGCTGCATCGGATTGTCGGCCTCCGGCGTCGGATTGACGCCGTAGAGTGCGGCCCCCGGCCGCACCATGTCGAACTGGAAGGGCGCGCCGAGGAAGATACCGGAGGAATTGGCGAGCGCCGCCGGCACGCCTGAGAACTCGCTGGCGATGCCGCGGAAGGCTGCGAGTTGTCTTGCATTCACCGGGCTGTTGAGCTGCTCGGCCGAGACCAGATGGCTCATCACCAGCGTGATGCCGTGATCGCCGGCATTGATTCGGGGGATGATGGCCTGCGCTTCCGCAAGCGTCAGGCCGAGCCGGTTCATGCCGGTGTCGATGTGAACAGCGGCGCCTCCGGTCCAGCCGGTGCGGCGGCAGAACACGTCCCATTCGGCGAGCTCGTTGAGGTCGCCGATCACCGGCCGGCAATTGATCTTCGCATAGTGCTCGCCGGTGTTCTGGAAATAGCCGCTGAGCACGTAGATCGTGGGCTCCGGCACGGCCGCGCGCACCTTGCGCGCTTCCTCTATGGTGGCGACGAAGAAGGTCTTGCAGCCGGCCTTGCTCAGGGCACGCGCGACTTCGGCGGCGCCGCAGCCATAGGCGTCGGCCTTGATAACCGCCGAGCACTCGGCCGGCACCGCCGTCTTCTCGAGCTTGCGCCAATTGGCGATGATGGCGTCGAGATCGACGGTGAGTACGCCGCCATAGGCGGCGAGCGCGGCAGCCTGACTGGCCTCCGCGGAGAGAAGACCGGATTGGGGGATCGTTTTCGGGTCGGACGCCATTGTCATGGCGCCGTTTTACGCAAGAGACCCGAGGGGTTCAACCCGGGGAACAGTTTCTAATAGTCGCTGCGATCCGGCAATTGGCCGTCATGGGCGAGGTCGCCGAAGCGGGTGACCGAGGCGTCGAAGTGCAGCTCGACCGTGCCGGTCGGGCCATGGCGCTGCTTGCCGATGATGACTTCGGCCCGGCCGACCGTGCGTTCCATGTCGGCCTGCCATTTGGCGTGCTCCTCAGTGCCGGGACGCGGCTCCTTCATGGCGAGGTAATATTCCTCGCGGAACACGAACAGCACGACGTCGGCGTCCTGCTCGATCGAGCCGGATTCGCGCAGGTCCGAGAGCTGCGGCCGCTTGTCGTCACGCGATTCCACCTGACGCGAGAGCTGAGACAGCGCGATCACGGGGACGTTGAGCTCCTTCGCCAGCGCCTTCAGGCTGGTCGTAATCTCCGTGATTTCCTGCACGCGGCTGTCGCTGGCGCGCTTGCCCGAGCCGGACAACAGCTGGATGTAGTCGATCACCAGGAGATCGAGGCCCTTCTGGCGCTTGAGCCGCCGGGCGCGCGCCATCAGCTGCGCGATCGACAGGCCGCCGGTGGCGTCGACATAGAACGGCAGCGATTGCAGCTCGATCGAGACCTGGCGGATCTTCTCGAAATCGGCTTCCGTGATGCCGCCGCGGCGGATGTGCGAGGAGGGGATGCCGGTGCGCTCGGCCACGATACGCGTGGCGAGCTGGTCGGCCGACATTTCGCAGGAGAAGAAGCCGATCACGCCGCCATTGGCGGCCTTCATGGTGCCATCGGCCTGGAGTTCCGGAACATAGGCTTGCGCGACGTTGTAGGCGATGTTGGTCGCCAGCGAGGTCTTGCCCATGCCGGGACGTCCCGCCACGATGATGAGGTCGGAATGCTGCAAGCCGCCCATCTTGGTGTCGAGATCGCGCAGGCCCGTCGAGATGCCCGACAGCTTTCCGTCGCGCTGGAACGCCTTCGCCGCAAGATCGACGGCGACCGTCAGCGCCTGCGAGAATTTCTGGAAACCGCCGTCATAACGGCCAGACTCGGCAAGTTCGTAGAGCTTGCGTTCGGCGTCCTCAATCTGCGCCCGCGGCTGAAAATCGACGGGCGCGTCGTATGCGACATTGACCATGTCCTCGCCGATGCCGATCAGGTCGCGCCTGAGCGACAGGTCGTAGACGGTGCGGCCGTAATCCTGGGCGTTGATGATGGTGGTCGCTTCGGCGGCGAGCCGCGCCAGATATTGCCCGATGGTCATGCCGCCGACATCGGTATCGGCGGGAAGGAACGTCTTCAGCGTGACGGGCGTCGCGATCTTGCCCATTCGGATCAGGCTGCCGGCGGTCTCGAAAATGGTCTGGTGTAGCGGCTCGAAGAAATGCTTCGCCTCCAGGAAATCGGATACGCGATAGAAGGCGTCGTTGTTGACGAGGATCGCGCCCAGGAGGCTCTGTTCCGCCTCGATATTGTGTGGCGCGCTCCGATAGGCGGGCGTTCCGGCGTCGGGCGCGAGTTTGAGAACGTTCGAATCAGTCAGGGCCATGGTCGGACGTGCTTAGCAATTTTCTAGGGCGGATGCGGGGCGGGGATAAAGCGCCGCTGCAGGCGAAAGCGGAAGCAAAAGCTGACCGCTATCAACCGTTCAGTGAAAATGGTGGATGATTGGCCGCCGCAGCACGCCCCGCGCTTGACGGATTTTCGCGGAACCGGGTGCGGCTTGGGAGCGGACGCACCCGCGCCGTGCAAAAAGCCTGAAGGCGTGAACCTTATGGATTGGCGCGCAGACCTATCGAAGAACGCGCGAATTGACGCACGCTGGGAGCTTTCGGCTCGGATTCAGACCAGCAGGAGGTAGACCAGCGCAGCCAAGGCCGCCCCGATGCCGGTGACGATCAGGGCGTAATCGGTGCGGAGGTCGTTTTGCACGTCGAATGCGGTTTGGGTCTCTTTGCGCATGGCGACGATCTAAGCCAAGTCCGACCAGTTTTGTGTGAAGCAGATCACATCTTCCCGGATTCTTTCGGGTAGAGCCGGAACAGGCCGGCGGGCAGGGGGTTGTCCCCGACTCGCCAGCAGGGAGACGCAAGCGATGCGGCCAGAACGGCAGCAGCAGATGTGGCGAAGCGAGGCAGGCAGCCGGCTTTGGCTAGCCGGACTGATCGCGGCCATGGAGCACGCCGAGCGGCCTGAAGTGCGGCGTCAGCCGGTTGCACCTGAAGTGCTTTTGGAATTACGGACGCAACTGGCGCTAACCGCCTCCTTGCGGCTTTCCCAGATTTCCGGCCTGCATCATTAGGGCTTATTCACCTGCAAGCTTCAGCCTGGGCTTGGCGCCGCCCTCGTTGGCCCGCAGCCGGGCCTCTTCGCGCGCGATGTAGTCGCGCGTCATCGGCACGACGCCTTGGCGCCGGGTGAGCTGGATCTGGAAGTTCATCATTGCCTGCTTGCGGAAGGTCATTTCGCAGGCCGCCAGGTAGAACTCCCACATCAGCGCGAAGCGCTCGTCGTAGAGCTGCACGGCTTCCTCGCGCCGCGCCATGAAGCGCTCTCGCCAGGCTTTGAGCGTCTCGGCGTAGTGCAGGCGCAGGATCTCGATGTCGCAGACCAATAGGCCCGCCCGCTCAATCGACGGCAGCACCTCGGAGAGAGCGGGGATGTAGCCGCCGGGGAAGATGTATTTGGCGATCCAGGGATTGGTCGAGTCCGGTCCCTGCGAACGGCCGATCGAGTGCAGCAGCATGACGCCGTCCTCGCTCAGCAGCTCGGCGCAGCGTTGGAAGTAGGTGTCGTAGAAGCGGGCGCCGACATGCTCGAACATGCCGACCGAGACGATGCGGTCGAATGGGCCTTCGATGTCGCGGTAGTCCTGCAGCAGGAATTTGGCCGACCCCGTCAGCCCCTTTTCGGCGGCGCGCGCATTGGCGATTCGCAATTGCTCGGTGGACAGAGTGATGCCGGTGACGTCGGCGCCCGCGATCTCGGCAAGATAGAGCCCGAGCCCGCCCCAGCCCGAGCCGATGTCGAGCACACGCTGGCCCGCCCCGACGAGCAGCTTCGCGGCGATGTGCCGCTTCTTGGCGAGCTGCGCGTCATCGAGCGTGGTCTCCGGCGTCTCGAAATAGGCGCAGCTATATTGCTTGTCAGCATCAAGAAAGAGCGAATAGAGCCGGGCGTCGAGATCGTAGTGGTGCGCCACGTTCCTGCGGGAGCGCGAGCGCGGATTGAACTGCTTGAGGTGGCGGGTCAGATAGCGCAGGTGCCACCACGGTTTGGCCCACTGCGGCAATAGGTCGGGTTGATCCAGCAGGATCGCGAGGGCATCAGCTATGGTGCCGTGTTCGACGACGAACTCGCCATCCATATAGGCTTCGCCAAGCCCGAGCTCGGGGTTGATGAGGATTTTTCGTTCTGCGTCTTTCGTGACGAAACGGACTGCGACCGGGGCGCCGGAGCCGTCGCCGACGGTGAACGTCCTCCCGCTTGCGCTGGTCACCGTCATCGACCCGCGCCGGATGAATTGAGACAGAAACTTATGCAACAAGCGGTCCATCGGCATTTCCTCTCGAGCGGACCCGAAAGTTTGCGACTAGCCCGGCCTTCATATCTGACGCCCAGGCGCCGCAGCGGTTCCTATGCGTTTGCATCTAAAATCTAGCGAGCCAGTTCCGGCTCCGCCATTGCGCTGTGCTCAAAGCCGATATTCGAAAAGCGCTTAATCACATCCTTGCGCGCGGGCCTGCTTCCATTCGCGGCTCAATCGGATAAAAGGTGACCGCCGCCGCGCGGGATGCCGGCTGCACCTCTCGGATTTCAGTGGAGATGATGGGAAATGTCGAGCCGAGCGTTCAGTCTCGCGACGGTACTGCTTCTGATCGGCTTCGGCGCAACCGATACCGTGCTTGCGCAGGCAACGAACCTCGAGGCCGGCAAGACTCCGTCCCAGCTCTTCGCGCAGACCTGCAATGCCTGCCACAGGAGCCCGCGGGGACTTCTGAAGTCCGTGGCGCCGAGTTCGCTGCCGGGCTTCCTGCGCCAGCACTACACCACGAGCTCGGATATGGCGGGTATCCTCGCCTCCTACCTCGTCTCCAATGGTGCCACCGACGCCCGGTATCAGGCCAAGGACGGCAGGGACAAGAAGGACGGCGCCAGGGAGCGAGAAGCCAATACAGCTCCGGGCCAGTCCGAACATCAGGGCCGCCGCCAGCGCTCGCAGGAGGCCGCCAAGCCGGAGGGCGAGGGGTCCGCTCCTGCGGCCGAGGGCCCGCGCCAGAAGCGGGCTGCGCGGCCGGCTGACGAAGGCATGAAATCCGAAGGCCAGGCAGCACCCGAGGGGCGCAAAGCCAAGCGCCGCGGCAGGCCCGGCACTGAGGAAGCACCGAAGGTCGACGCCGCCGCGCCGGCCACTGAAGACAAGAAGAGCGAGCCGAAGCCTGAGACGGCCAAGCCCGACAGCGCCAAGGTCGAGCCGGGTCGTGACGAGACCAAGCCCGACAGTGGTAAGGCATCGGAGAAGCCCGCCGACGCCATGCCTGATACCGCGAAGGTCGAGCCGCGCGGCAGTGAAGCTCCGCCGCTGCGCCCCGATCCGGTGCCGCAGGTGATGCCGTCTGCACCAGCCACCGTGACGCCGATCGAGCCGGCCGCGCCCAGAGCGACGGGAGAGGCGGCTCCGACGCCGACTGCGCCTGCTGCCAGCTCCGAACCGGCCAAGGCGCCGGCACCTCCCGCAACCGCTGCAGCTCCGCCTGCCGCGCCAGCCGAGTCGTCCGGTCCGCCGACGCCGCCGATCTCGCGCTAACCAGCCTGGTTTTGATGGACATGCGCGACCGCTTTGATCGCGGCCTCCGCATTGAATTGACGAGGCCTAGAGTGCCACTCTAGAGTAATGCTCTAGGAGGCGGCAATGACGGCGAGCGTGCGAGACGAGCTGTTGGCGGCCGGGCTGATCGTGTTCGACCGCGTTGGTTTCGAAGCCGCGACGGTGACTGCGATCCGCACCCGCGCGCGCGCCTCCAATGGCAGCTTCTTTCACGCCTTCGGCTCGAAGAAGGAGCTCGCCGGTGCGCTGTTCCTGCAGGTCCTGCGGCACTATCACGCCGCAATGCTGACCGCGCTCAATCCCGTCCCCGGTGCGGAGCAGGGCATCGATCGGCTGATCCGGGCGCATCTTGAGTGGGTCGTGACCAGCCGGCGCGAGGCGCGCTACCTCTTCGAGATTTCCCGCAGCGAGTGGGGCGAGGAGGTTCGCGAAGCCCAGCGCGCGCAGAACGCGCGCCTCGCCGACGGCATCGACCGCTGGCGCGCGCCGCTGGTTGCACGCGGTGAGCTCTTGCCGATGACGGCGGCAATGTTCATCAGCCAACTGATCGGGCCGGCGCAGATCTTCTGCCGCGCCTTCCTGTCGGGACGTGACCACACCGATCCTCGCGGGGAGGCCGAGATGCTGATCGCCTGCGCCATTCGGGCGCTAAGGCCGTTCGACCGCATCAACGAGCAACAGGAGAGAGTGCATGTCAGCCGCAGCTGATCCGGAGTTCGCACCGATTGCCGAACGCATCCACGCCAATGTCGGCCGGCAGGGCTTCATGAACCTGGTCGGCGCCGAGCTTTCGGACTTGTCGCGCGGCACCTGCACCATCGCCGTGGATCGCCGGCCGGAACTGCTACAGCAGCACGGCTTCTTCCACGGCGGCGTCACCGCCTTCCTGATCGACAACGCCACAACGATCGCAGCCGCGACCTCGCGTGGCCAGCCGGCGCTGACGGCGGAGTACAAGCTCAATTTATTGTCGCCTGCAGTCGGCGAGAAGCTGATCTGCCGTGCCCGCGTAATCAAGCCGGGCCGTCAGGTCTCGGTGGTTGCGGCCGACGTATTCTGCGTCAGCGACGGCGTCGAGAAGCACACGGCAACGGCGCTGGCCTCGATTTCGATGTTGAGCGAGGACGTCGCCGCGAAAACGAAAAGCCCGGCCGCCTGAGGCGACCGGGCTGATTTTGAGCTCGTCATTCCGGGGCTCGCGAAGCGAGAACCCGGAATCTCGAGATTCCGGGTCTGGTCCTTCGGACCATCCCGGAATGACGACATTGGAATTACTTCTCTTCCGTAGCCGGCGCCGGCTCGACCTCGTCGTGCTGGGCTTCCGGATCGAAGAACTCGCCGGCCGCGGCGATTGCCTCGGCGGCCGCGTCGCGGTCCTCGTTGCGGGTCGAGATGTCCTCGCCGCGGTTGATGCGCTCGGCCTCGTCCTGACTGCGCGCGACCGTCACGGTGATGTCGACCTCGACCTCCGGGTGAACGGCGACGGTGACCGTGTGCTTGCCGATGGTCTTGATCGGTGCGTCGAGCTGCACCTGCGGACGGTCAAGATGGACGCCGTCGGTTTCGAACGCCATGACGATGTCGCGCACGGTGACCGAGCCGAACAGCTGGCCGGCTTCGGAGGCCTGGCGGATCACGATGATGTTCTTGCCCTGGATCTTTTCGGCGACCTTTGATGCTTCGCCCTTGGCCTGGAGGTTGCGCGCCTCGAGCTCAGCCTTCATGCCGTCGTACTTGGCACGGTTGTCGGCGGTGGCGCGCAGCGCCTTGCCGCGCTTGAGCAGAAAATTGCGGGCATAGCCGTCGCGAACCTTCACGACTTCGCCCATCTGGCCGAGCTTGGTGACGCGTTCCAGCAAAATGACTTCCATATTCGTTCTCCTTTGAAGGGATCTGTTTCAGTTTCCGGGGTTGGACTTAAGAGGTTGGCAGCGGCGGCGGCTGCCGGCTGCGCAGGAAGCGCTCGCGGAAGCCGAACACGGCATCCGCAAGACCGAGGATCACCATCGCGATGACGGGCCATCCGAACACGACGACGACGGCGTAGGTCGAGCCGAGCCAGAAGGTGCGGCTCTTCAGCGCCAGCGTCAGCGTATGCAGCACGGCAAAACCGGTCAGCGCATAGCCCATCATCAGCGCGGCCGTGGTGATCTGCGCGACGATCGCGAGCAGCCCGCCGGTGAAGCAGAAGGCGAGCGCGATGCAGAGTGCCACGAGCGTCATCGGCGGCAGCTCGGCCGTTTTCAGGTCCGGCCAAGGGCGACGCAGCCGGCCCGACGTCGCGGTCACCTTGGCGCTGAGCCAGAGGCTGAGAGTCAGCGTCATCATCGCGACGATGGTGGCGGCGGCCGGTGCAATGCGCACGAGTGCGTCGACGAACTGGCTGGCTTCACCCGAAGTTTGCGGATCGGCGGCGCGGAGGAGGCGCATCAGGCCTCGCCGCAGCGTGAGGCTGATGGTGTCGGCGTCGGTGCCGAGCGTGAGCAGGGCGGCAATGGTGGTCAGCGCGGCGAAGCCTGCGATCCAGAGCAGGATGCGGCCGACCGGATACCACTCGACCTCGGGCTCGGCTTGCGGCTCGAACGCGGAGGCGTCTGGTGCGACGCTTCCCACCGGCCGGCCAAGCAGGACGAGATGGCCGAGCCACCAGGCCGGCAATGCGACGGTGACGGCGAAGGCGATGCAGTAGGGCACGCCGAACAGCGCGCCGAGGCCGATTGCGGCGGCAATGCCGCCGAGGCTCGCGCAAAGCGGCCCCCAGCCGATCGCGGCGACCATCAGAGGCAGCGGTGCGAGATAGAACAGGACGAGCGAGATCAGCGCGCCCGAGATGATCGAGGCGAACATCAGCGCCGACGCGGCGCCGGCGATCAGGGCTATCAGTCCAAAGGCCATCATCAGCTGTCCCGCTCCCTTCGAGCGGTTAGAGGCGTCGTTTGCCCCAACCATCGGCGACCGGACGACCCGGAGGCCTTATGAGTTCAGAACGCGAGGACCGGCGGCTCAGCGGCCGCCGGTCGAATTGGTCGCGTCAGCGAATGACGTAGGGCAAGAGGCCCAGGAACCGCGCGCGCTTGATGGCGCGGGCGAGCTCACGCTGCTTCTTCGCGGACACCGCGGTGATGCGGCTCGGCACGATCTTGCCGCGCTCGGAGACGTAACGCATCAGCAGCTTGGAGTCCTTGTAGTCGATCTTGGGAGCATTGGTGCCCGTGAACGGGCAGCTCTTGCGACGACGGAAAAACGGACGGCGTGCACCAGCTTCAGCCATTGATCTTACTCCGCATCCGCAGTGGTTTCAGCTTCTTCGCGCGGACGGCGCGGGCCGCGGTCACCGCGGAAGCCGCCCTCGCGGTCGCCACGGAAGCCGCCTTCACGCTCGCCGCGGAAGCCACCGCCGCGGTCGTCACGCTCGCGATCACGATCGGCCTTGCGCATCATCGCGGACGGGCCTTCCTCGAGTTCTTCGACGCGGACGCTGAGATAGCGGATCACGTCTTCGCTGATGCGCTCCTGGCGCTCGATCTCGGCGATCGCCGCGGACGGCGCATCGATGTTGAGCAGCACGAAATGCGCCTTGCGGTTCTTGTTCATGCGATAGGTGAGGGAGCGAACGCCCCAATTCTCGGTCTTGGTAACCTTGCCGCCGAGACCCTCGACGATACCGGTCATTTGCGCAGTCAGCTCTTCGACCTGCTGCGGGCTCGCGTCCTGACGCGCGAGAAAAACATGCTCGTAAAGAGGCATGGAAGTCCTTTCCTCATGTTGGCGCATCGCCCGGCGTCAAGCCCTTAAGAGACCTTCGGAAAGGACTCTGGGATTAAGCTCAGAAGGCGGAAACACGGGACGACGGGCCGACTGGCCCTGCCACACCAAAATCACGGATGATTTGCTGAGACCGTCCGTTCAGCTCCCGGCCGGGGTCTGCGGATGGGCGCCTTATACGGATTTTGGCCGGCTTTGCAAGGTTGGGGGCCAAGTCTCGGCTCGCACAACCGAAGCCGGGTGGCGGTCGGCTCGCAAATCGAACTAGCTTGACCTGCTTGTTTGTATAGCATACAAAGAAGTCAGCGGGAGGATCCAATGGCAGACAATTCTGCCCATGCTCCGTTCGAACCGGGCGCCAGCGACCCCAAGCACGCCGCGCGCGCCACACGCACGGCCGGCCGCAAGATGCGGTCGCTGCTGTTGGATGCGGCAAGCCCGCTGTTCCGGGAGCGGGGGCTGTCGGGCACGTCGATCACCGACATCGCGGCCGCGGCGGACGCGTTCCCGAGCCAGATCACCTACTACTTCCGCACCAAGGAGGCGCTGTTCGTCGAATGTGCCTGCCGCGAGCTGCTGTATCTGGCGCACGCGACGGAACAGGCGGCGCTGAGGACGCGCACGCCGCAGGAATACACGCACGCGCTGGCGGAGACGGTCACGGCGAGTGATTCGGTCGCCTTCTTCGCCGAAGCCCTGACACTGACGCGGCGGCGGCAGGATCTGGCGCCGCTGGTTGAGCGCACCATCGAACGGCTGCACAGCGAAGGCGCGCGGGCCTATGCAAGCCAGGTCGCACGACACGGCTGGCGCTCGTTGCGCGCGCCCGATGAAAGCTCGCGGCGGTTCTGGGCCGTCGCTATCGGCGTCATTCTCGAAGGCTACGCCATGGGCCGATCGCCGGAGGAGCTCTGCAGCGAGATGCTGCGCGTGCTCGGTGAGCAGGCGAAATCCACAGGCGAGGCTGCGCGCCTGCGTCTGGTCGAGCAGCGCGATGCGCCGAGCAATTCGGATGAGGAGAGTTAGGCCATGACCGCGCTTCGCATGCGTGCCCGCGATTTCCTGACCGACGATCAATTGGCCGACGTGCGCCAGCGCGTGACGTGGAAAGGCGTTGCGCTGATCGCGCACGCCTGGGCGCTCATCATCGGTGCGATCGCTCTGGTCGCGTGGTGGCCCAATCCGCTGACGTACATTCTCGCCGTCGCCATCATCGGCTCGCGCCAGCTTGGACTTGCCATCCTCATGCATGACGGCGCGCATGGCTGCTTGTCCGCCGATGAGAAAACCAATCTGGCGCTGAGCCAATGGTTCTGTGCCCATCCGCTGTTTGCGGAGACGCGGAGCTACCGGCGCTATCACTTGCAGCATCACGCGCGCACCCAGCAGGACGACGATCCCGATCTGGTGCTGTCGGCGCCGTTTCCGATCACCAAGCTTAGTTATCGCCGCAAGTTCATTCGCGATATCAGCGGACAGACCGGCTACCAACAGCGCAAGGCGCAATTGCTCAACGCGCTCGGGCCAAAGGACTGGGCATGGCGGCAGCGTGCGGCGCATTTCTGGGAAAAGCTCGGCCCACAATGCGTCGTCAATGCCGCAATGTTTGCTGCGCTCGCGGCGGCCGGCGTGTGGTGGGCCTATCTATTGCTATGGCTGGTGCCGCTGCTGACCTGGATGATGGTCATCACCCGCATCCGCAACATCGCCGAGCACGCCGTCGTCCCTGACGGCAATGACCCATTGCGCAACACTCGGACCACGCATGCCAATTTTCTCGAGCGCCTGTTCATCGCCCCGTACTACGTGAATTATCATCTCGAGCATCACCTCTTGTTCTATGTGCCCTGCTACAATTTGCCGAAGGTGCATCGCCTGCTGAGCGCCAGCCTGCATGCCGACCGCATGGAGGTGCAGCCGGGCTATGCCGCGGTGCTGCGGCTTGCCACCGCGAAGCCGAATCAGGACGATCGGCCGGGGCAGCTGGTCAACAGCGCGCGCCGCGCGCGGGCGGGGGCAGAGGTCGACGTCAACCAGACAGCCGGCGGATTCTAGGAAAGCCACATCCCTGGTTGAATGCTGGCCGGGGTTCCCATCTTGGCTTGACAGTCCGACCCCGGACAGTGTCTACGGCCCCCTTTGGAGCGTAATCCGGAACCTTGGGCTGAGGCCGCGCGTAGTCGGCTGCCGGTTCTCGTGAGGATCACGCCCGACATGCAGGGAGCGCCGATGACGGCAGCATTTACATTTCCTGGGCAGGGGTCCCAGGCGGTTGGCATGGGCAAGGCCCTCGCCGACGCCTTTCCGGCGGCGCGCGCCGTGTTCGATGAGGTCGATGCCGCGCTTGGGGAGGAATTGACGGCGACCATTTGGGATGGTCCGGCCGAGACCCTTCAGCTGACCGAAAACGCCCAGCCAGCTCTGATGGCGGTCTCCCTCGCAACCCTGCGCGTGCTGGAGAGTGAAGCCGGTTTTTCCGTCGGGCGGGACGCAGCCTTCGTCGCTGGCCACTCGCTTGGTGAATATTCGGCGCTGGCTGCGGCCGGCAGCCTGAGCATCTCCGATACCGCTCGGCTGCTTCGCACCCGCGGTCTCGCAATGCAAAAAGCCGTGCCAGTCGGTGCCGGTGCAATGGCCGCGCTGCTTGGCCTCGACTACGAGGCCGCCATCGAGGTCGCCCAAGAGGCGGCGCAGGGGCAGGTCTGCCAGGCCGCCAACGACAATGGCGGGGGGCAGGTTGTGGTCTCCGGCGACAAGGCGGCGGTCGATCGCGCCGTCGAGATCGCCAAATCCAAGGGCGCCAAGCGCGCGATGCTGCTGCCGGTGTCGGCGCCGTTTCATTGCAAGCTGATGCAGCCGGCCGCCGACGCCATGGCGGAGGCGCTCTCGATGGTCACGATCAAGGCGCCGGCCGTGCCGTTGGTGTCGAATGTGCTGGCGAGCGCCATCACCGATCCCGACGAGATCCGTCGCCGCCTGATCGAGCAGGTCACGGGCACGGTGCGCTGGCGTGAATCGGTTGCCTATATGGCAGCGCAGGGCGTCACCCGTTTCTTCGAGATCGGCGCGGGCAAGGTGCTTACGGGACTCGTCAAGCGCATTGCGGACGGTGCCGTCGGCGTTGCGGTTGGCGGTCCGAGCGATATCGCTGCCGCCAAGGATGCACTGGCCGCTGCCAAGCAGGCTTAGAGGAGTACTTCATGTTCGATCTGACTGGCAGAAAGGCGCTCGTCACCGGCGCGACCGGCGGCATCGGCGGCGCGATCGCGCAGGCGCTGCATGCGCAGGGCGCTGCCGTTGCGATTTCCGGAACGCGCAAGGACGTGCTGGACGAGCTTGCCGGCAGGCTCGGCGAGCGCGCCTTTGTGCTACCCTGCAACCTCTCCAAGGCCGATGAGGTCGAAGCGCTGGTGCCCGCCGCGGAAGCCGCGATGGGACAAGTCGACATCCTCATCGCCAACGCGGGCATCACCCGCGACAATCTCTTCGTGCAGCTTCGCGACGAGGATTGGGAGGAGGTCATCAACGTCAATCTGACCGCGACCTTCCGCCTGGCGCGCGCGGCGACCAAATTGATGATGCGCAAGCGCTTCGGCCGCATCGTCGCCATCACCTCGGTGGTCGGCGTCACGGGCAATCCGGGGCAGGGCAATTATACAGCATCGAAAGCGGGCCTGATCGGCATGATCAAGACCCTCGGCGCCGAATACGCTAAGCGCGGCGTGACCGCCAATTGCATCGCGCCCGGCTTCATCAAGACGCCGATGACGGATGCGCTCAACGACAAGCAGCGCGAAACGATTCTGACCAAGGTTCCGGCTGCGCGCCTGGGGACGCCCGAAGACATCGCGGCAGCCGCCGTCTACCTGAGCTCGAACGAAGCGGCTTACGTCACCGGGCAAACCATCCACGTCAACGGCGGCATGGCCATGATCTGACGCCTCGTGCCGCACCGCCGGTCAGGCCGGTGCCGGATGCGGCAAACGGCCGTTTCCGGAGCGAAATGAGGCTTGTAGTCAAGGCAATTGAAGTATGATAACCGGACCTACAACGGATGGGCAAAGAACGCCATTGCAGGTTTTTGAAACCCTGTATATTGGCGATGCGGAGCCTTTGGCCGTCGTTCGCCGGGGCCTGCATCGGTTAGGATGGGCCAAATCAAAGTTCGTAAGCGAAGGCAGTCAAACGACCACGACGGCTCGTATCGTCCCGGGGGGTCGGGTCTACAGGGAACAACACGAGGTTAAGCAATGAGTGACATTGGCGAGCGGGTTAAGAAGATCGTGGTCGAACACCTTGGTGTTGAACCCGAGAAGGTTGTCGACAACGCGAGCTTCATCGACGACCTCGGCGCCGACAGTCTGGACACCGTCGAGCTGGTGATGGCGTTCGAAGAGGAATTCGGTTGCGAGATTCCGGACGACGCTGCGGAAACGATTCTCACCGTCGGCGACGCTACGAAGTTTCTCGAGAAGAACGCGAAGAGCTAAGGCTCTTCAATTTCGCGGGGACAACATTGAAACCGGACGGGCCGCTTCGCAGCGGTCAGCCGGTTTCTTGTTATTGGCCGTGAATCTGTCGATACGGAGTTTTCGGATATGAGGCGGGTCGTCGTCACGGGTCTCGGCATGGTGTCGCCACTCGGCTGTGGCGTCGAGCCGACCTGGAAGCGCATCCTCAACGGCGAGAGCGGTGCGCGCAGAATCGAGAGCTTCGACGTCTCCGATCTTCAGACCAAGATCGCCTGCACGGTCGTGCGCGGCGACGGGTCGAACGACACGTTCAATCCTGACAAGTGGATGGAGCCGAAGGACCAGCGCAAGGTCGACGACTTCATCATCTTCGGCATGGCCGCAGCCGGCCAGGCGCTCGACGATGCCAACTGGCATCCCGAGACCGAAGAGGACAAGTGCGCGACCGGCACCATGATCGGGTCCGGCATCGGGGGTCTCAACGGCATTGCCGACACCGCGATTCTGCTCAAGGAGCGCGGGCCGCGCCGAGTGTCGCCGTTCTTCATTCCGGGGCGTCTGATCAACCTCGCCTCTGGCTACGTGTCGATCGCGCACGGGCTGAAGGGACCGAACCATTCGGTGGTCACAGCCTGCTCGACCGGCGCGCACGCGGTGGGCGATGCCGCTCGCCTGATTGCGCTCGGCGATGCCGACGTCATGGTTGCCGGCGGTGCCGAATCGCCGATCAGCCGCATCGGCATTGCCGGCTTCAATGCCGCGCGCGCGCTGTCCACCGGTTTCAACGAGACGCCCGAAAAGGCCTCGCGTCCCTATGACAAGGACCGCGACGGCTTCGTGATGGGTGAGGGCGCCGGCGTCCTGGTGCTCGAGGAGCTCGAGCACGCCAGGCGCCGCGGCGCGAGGATCTATGCCGAGGTGATCGGCTACGGCCTTTCCGGCGATGCCTATCACATTACCTCGCCGTCGCCCGATGGCGATGGAGGCTTCCGCAGCATGGCGGCCGCGCTCAAGCGCGCCGGTCTCACGGCATCCGATCTCGACTACATCAATGCGCACGGCACCTCGACACCGCTCGGCGACGAGATCGAACTCGGTGCGGTGGAGCGCCTGCTCGGTAACGCTGCCTCCAAGGTTGCGATGTCCTCGACCAAATCGTCGACGGGTCATCTCCTCGGCGCGGCCGGTGCGATCGAGGCGATCTTCGCCATTCTCGCGATTCGCGATAATGTCGTGCCGCCGACCATCAACCTCGACAATCCGTCGGTCGAGACTGCGATTGACCTCGTGCCGCACATGGCGAAGAAGCGTGAGGTCAATGTCGCATTGTCGAACTCTTTTGGTTTTGGTGGCACCAATGCGTCGGTGATCGTGCGGCGCTTGGCCAATTAGTTTGCCTTTGAGACGAATCCACCGTTTTGCCGTATTCGGCGATAGTCATAGAAGTGGGCGCGTGCATTTGGCTCGGCAAGTCATTGTCAGGCCGCGATTGAACCGGCAGGATTCAGGTTGCTTCGATGAGTGAAAGGCCGCCCATTTCGCCCCGGAGTCCGCGGGCTGCACTCGAGCCCGAGCAGGTCCCGCCGCCGCCCAAGCGATCGGACCGTGCGCGCAATCCCTTCGTGGTGGTTGGCAACGCGATCATCACGCTGCTGTTGCTCGCCATGCTCGGTGCCGGCGGCGTCTATTATTACGGCCGGCAGGTGCTCGAGGCGCCGGGACCGCTGAAGGAAGACAAGATCGTCAATATCCCGCAGCGCGCGGGCAAGCGCGACATCGCCGAGACGCTGAACCGGGAAGGCGTAACCGACGTCAATCCGTGGGTGTTCATCGCCAGCGTCGCCGCGTTGAAGGCGAGCTCGGACCTCAAGCCCGGTGAGTATTCGTTCCAGAAGAACGCATCCTTGCGCGACGTCATCGCCACCATCGTCGAGGGCAAGGTGGTGCAGCATGCCGTGACGATCCCGGAAGGCCTGACCTCCGAGCAGATCGTGGCGCGGCTGTCCGACAACGACATCTTCACCGGCAGCGTGCGCGAGCTGCCGCGCGAGGGCACGTTGCTGCCGGAGACCTACAAGTTCCCGCGCGGCACCACGCGCGAGCAGGTGATCCAGCGCATGCAGCAGGCACACAAGCGGGTGCTGGCCGAGATCTGGGAACGCCGCAACCAGGACATTCCGGTCAAGACGCCGGAGCAACTGGTGACGCTGGCGTCCATCGTCGAGAAGGAGACCGGCAAGCCGGACGAGCGTAGCCGCGTCGCGGCGGTGTTCGTCAACCGCCTGAAGCAGAGGATCAAGCTGCAGTCCGATCCCACGATCATCTACGGCCTCGTCGGCGGCAAGGGCACGCTGGGCCGTCCGATCAAGCGCAGCGAGATCACGCAGCCCTCTCCCTACAACACCTATGTGATCGAGGGCCTGCCGCCGGGGCCGATCTCCAATCCGGGCCGCGCCTCGCTCGAGGCCGCCGCCAACCCGGCCCGCACCCGCGATCTCTATTTCGTCGCGGACGGCAGCGGCGGGCACGCCTTCACCGAGACCTACGACGCGCATCAGAAGAACGTCGCGAAGCTTCGTGCGATCGAGAAGCAGATCCAGAACGACACGGTCGAGCCGGCCGAGGACGCGCAGCCACCGGCCGCTGCTGCGCCCGGCGCCGCCGATACACCGACCGCGACCACGCCGGCACGGCCCAACCAGCAGAAAAAGCCGCCCGCGGTCCGGCCGGCCAATCCAGCCAATCCCGCGCCGGCCCGGCAGGGCGCGGTGCAGCCCTCGCCGCCGGTGGTCCAGCGCTAGGCCGGGGCTGCGCGCAGCGCCGTCCATGCTCTTTGCGGATTCCACTTTCCGGCAAAATAGTCTTAAGATTCGCGTGGCTTGATGGCCTCGCGAATCCCGCGTTTCTGGAGAATCTCAACCGATGGCGCTGTCGTCCATGACCGGGTTTGCCCGAAGCAACGGCGCAAGCGGGCCGTACACGTTCGAATGGGAATTGAAGTCGGTCAACGCCAAGGGTTTTGACCTCAGGGTGCGGCTGCCGCAGGGATTCGATGAGCTCGAGGCGCACGCCAAGAAGCGCGCCGGCGAGCTGTTGTCGCGCGGCACGGTCTACGCCAATCTCAACGTCAAGCGCACCAACGCCGCGGCCGCGGTCCGCATCAACGAGGACGTGCTCAACGCCGTGCTGAAGGCGG
This sequence comes from Bradyrhizobium sp. 160, assembly GCF_023073735.1. Lineage (NCBI taxonomy): Bacteria > Pseudomonadati > Pseudomonadota > Alphaproteobacteria > Hyphomicrobiales > Nitrobacteraceae > Bradyrhizobium > Bradyrhizobium sp. 160. The sequence continues at coordinate 39,274 of NZ_JADPKD010000047.1, read as the reverse complement.
CGGCGCTGATCGCCGGCAAGGTCGATGCGGTGGCGCCGAGCGTCGACGGCCTGCTCGCCATCAAGGGCGTCGTCGAGGTCGCCGAGCCCGACGGCGACGAGGAGGAGGACAAGGCCGCACGCGCCGCCGTGGCGGAGGCCTTCGACAAAGCGCTTGCCGATCTCGTCGAGATGCGCAAACGCGAGGGCACCTCGCTGGGGCAGATCCTGACCCAGCGCGTCGACGAGATCGAGCAATTGGCGAAGAAAGCGGAGGCTGCGCCCGGCCGCAAGCCGGAGGCGATCAAGGCGAAGCTGGCAGAGCAGATCGCGGCCCTGCTCGACACCTCCGATCGTTTCGATGCCGATCGCCTGATGCAGGAAGCGATCCTGATCGCGACCAGGGCCGACATCCGCGAGGAGCTCGATCGCATCGCCTCCCACATCGCGCAGGCGCGCGAGCTGATCGGCAAGGGCGGTCCGATCGGCCGCAAGCTCGATTTCCTGGCGCAGGAGTTTCACCGCGAGGTCAATACCTGCTGCTCGAAGTCGAATGACATCGAGCTCACCAATACGGGACTCGCCATGAAGAATGTGGTCGAGCAGTTCCGCGAGCAGGTCCAGAATCTGGAGTGATCGATGACGACGGGCGGTCACGGAACTGACGGTGTCGAGCGCCGCGGATTGATGTTCGTGCTGTCCTCGCCCTCGGGCGCGGGCAAGACGACGCTGTCGCGTCTCCTGATCGAGCGAATGCCGGGCCTGAAGATGTCGGTCTCCGCGACCACGCGCGAGATGCGGCCGGGCGAGGTCAACGGCAAGGATTATTCGTTCGTCGACAAGGCCACGTTCGAAGCGATGGTGAAGGCTGGCGAGCTCTTGGAATGGGCGACGGTGTTCGACAACAGCTACGGTACGCCACGCGGCCCGGTCGAGGCGGCGCTGTCGGCCGGGCAGGACGTGCTGTTTGACATCGACTGGCAGGGCACGCAGCAGTTGCGCGAGAAGGCGCGCGCCGATGTCGTCAGCGTCTTCATCCTGCCGCCCTCGGCGGCCGATCTCGAGAAGCGCCTGCACTCGCGCGCGCAGGATTCCGACGACGTGATCCGCAAGCGGATGAGCCGCGCCAGTCACGAGATGAGCCACTGGGCCGAGTACGACTACATCGTGATCAACCACGACGTCGACGAGGCCTTCGGCGAAGTGCAGTCGATCCTGAAGGCCGAGCGTCTCAAGCGCGAGCGGCGGATTGGCCTCGCAGGCTTCGTGCGAAGTTTGCAAGGTCAGCTTCAAGGTTAGACCGCGACAGGCGCGGCCCTTCCTTCACCAGCTGTTCCAGCATCGTCGTGATGACGTCGACGTCGACCGCATCCTCGTGGCGGCCTGCAGGCGCCTCATCGCGATCCTTGCCGATCTCGTTGGCGGCGAGCCGGGGCGCAGCGGCCTCGATTTCGAAATCCCGGTCGAATATCTTGATCTTGGCCTCGGCGGGCCTGACCTCGTCAGGTTCTGCGGCAGGGATCGCGGCACGCGACTTGCGCGCGTCGATCAGATCGATCTCGCGGCCGATCGCGGCAAGTTTTGTCGCTTGTTTCGTCGCTTGAGGACGCGGCGCATCGAAGTCGATGGGGCGCGACGGCTGGGCGTTGGCCGACGTCGCATCGAGCCAGGGCGCGCGGCTTGCGTCCTGTTTCTGCGGCTCCCAATCGTCCCAATGTGTGCGGCGGTCGGCGGACTGGACCCGGACGCGCGCGCCGGCGAAGCGGTAGATGAGGCTGGCGAGGATTCCCGCGAGGGCCAGCGCACCGCCAATCACGAGCAGCAGCATCTGGACCGAGCCGGTCGGCTTGTCGGTCGTGCTGTCTGCCGCGGCGGGTGCCGGGGAGGAAGGGGATTTTGACGGCTTTGCGCTCGGCTGGGCGGCTGCCGCGACAACGGCAGGCGCCGGCTGCGGCGCGGGCGGGGCGGAGGTTGCGGAGACATCGGGCCACGGCGTGGCGGATTGTTGCGCGTTGCCGTCAGCGGCCTGATCTGCAGATGGTTGCGCCCGTGTCGCGCCTGCGGGTTGCGCAGTTGCGTTTGGTGCTTTGGCGGCGTCACCGCTCCGTGATGTCAGATACTCGGCGCGCGCATCCTGCGTCGGGTGTTGCTGCTGCGCCGGCGCGACTCCGGTCGGCGTATCGCTCGTAGCCTGCGCGCTCTGCACGGACTTCGCGCCGTCCTTGTCGCCGGCGGCGCGCAGATACCAGCACTGCCGCTTGGTCCCACGCTCGATGCGATAGTACCAGTGCTGCCCCTGCGGCGCGGCGCCCTTGGGCGAGACGAGGCAGTCGGCGGCCGCGTTGGCCGTGCTCGGCGCGTTCTGTGCGTTCTGCGACACGGCGGCCAGTGGCGCGCCGGCAATGATGCTGCCGACTAGCGCGGATATGAATTTTGCGGTGCGGTTGCCCATCCTGGTCTCCCGGTTACGCATGACGCAACTCTTACTCGCCCTTTGTCGTCAAAGACTTGGGTGGCAATGAGCCGCAAATCCGGAGAGGATGTGGCTTGAATCGGGCTCGCAGCGCGTTTGTTCCGCCGCGAAATTGGGCCTATTCGCGTAGCTATGCTCCGCCGAACTCCAGGTTCCGCCGCAGCTGGAACCACTGCGGGCGCCGAGGCGGCCGGAGCCGGTGAAGGTCACGCCGTCGTCTTGGTCGACGGTCTGGCTTGCGTATCGAGACAGAAGGAGCATAGCGGCGCGCTCCCGCGGCGCGTTCGCCCGCGTCTTGCTCTGCTCTCATCGCCCAATGATGGCCAAAGGGCGCAGGGAAGGCCGGGCGCCGGCGGCACCCGCATGTTCGTGCGCTACGAAGAGTGTGTATGCCACAAATCCGAAATTCGGAAAAGAAAAATCTTTTTGGGGTGAGTGCTTGACGAGGTGTTTTGCCCGACGCCCCCGGGGCCACATCAACCCCGCCGCCCGTCGTCTCGGATTCTACGTCATTTGCAAGCAGGCGGAGCCGAAGCGGCTACGTACTGGCAGCGTTCGTTTCGTGGGCGCTCCTTCTGTTGGTCGTGATGGGAACAATCCGAACGTATCCCGTCGTGACTGGAAAGGTTGCGGCCAACGTCTTCGCCCCAGACAATTCCGGACTATCGCCCTTGATGCAGCGCCTCGCACGGGCTCAGGCCAATTGCATCGAAGGTCTACCGGTTTTCGGCGGCTGTTGCGGCGGCTGCGCAACGCACCGGAATAGAAATCAAATGGCGGGCTGCGCAGGTTCTCCGTTGGAAACTTATCATCTCCGCAGCCGTTGAATCGCGGCTGAGGCGACGCTATGCCGGTTAAGGACCAGATCAAGAATCTCGCCAAGAAGCTGGTGGAGGAGCATCCCGACGCGGCGACACTGCGGGCGCTGGTGCGGGCTCGGAAGCCGGTGGCCATCCATTTCAGGGATGACGGCGTCGTGCCGAACAACCCGCATTTTCCGCTCTTGCTCTATCGCGGGGCGGTGAACCTCAAGCCTCGGCGTTTTGCGCCAGAGGTCATCATCGACACGCTGTTCGATGCGAACGGCTGGGGCCGGTCATGGCGCGATACCGTGTACGACTTTGTGCACTATCATTCGCAAGTCCATGAAGTGATGGGCGTGGCGCGCGGCACGGCCAGGATCGAGTGCGGCGGGATCAAGGGGCGGGTTCTGCGCGTGAAGGCCGGCGACGTTCTGGTGCTTCCCGCAGGCACCGGACACCGGCTCATTGAGGCCAGCCGGGACTTTCTGGTCGTCGGAGCGTATCCGCGGGACGGAACGTATGACGAGTGCACCGACACAAGGGAGCGTCCAGACGCCATCAAACGCATTACCAAGGTGCGCAGGCCGAAAGCCGATCCGGTGCTGGGACGCAACGGCCCGCTGCTCAAATCATGGCGGACCAAGCCGCGAGCGAGAGGGTAATGCGTTCGGCCCCCAGCTCGAGCATGCGTTCACTGGCTGCGTTCAGCTCAGATAGTCAGGCGCAAAATCCGCAAGCCTTCGCAGCTCTTCGGGCTGCAACAGCTCGATCTCGCTGCCTTCCCACGCGATCAATCCGCGATGTCTCAGCTCCTGGATGGTGCGATTGACATGGACGATGGACAGTCCGCAGGCGTCCGCCACGTGCCGCTGTGTCATCGGCATCTGAAAGCAGCCGTCGGTGACGAGCCCGACGATCTCCAGCCTCGCGGCGAGCTCGCAAATGAGATGCGCTACCTTCGGCAGCGCTGCCTGAGCGCCGAGGCGGGCGATCCATTGCCGCGAGATCGCCGCGTCAATCAGCGTCTCGCGCCAGAACGCGCGGGTCAGGTGGACGGAGCCATCGAGAAGCTGCCTGAGCTGACTGTGCGCGACGGTGCCGACGATGCTTGGCCCGAGGCCGACGAGGTCCGCATCCATGGTTGAGACCAGCAGCGTGTGCAGGCACGGCATGTCGCCGGGCACGTGGAATGCGAGGATCTGGCTGCGATCACCGACCATGCGGGCCTGATAGAAGAAGCCGCTCACAACAAAGACGCAGCGCGTGGCGGCCTCGCCCTGGCGCAGCACGATCTCGCCGTCCGCGACCTGGCGCAGCGTAGATGGCAAGCCGGCGATTTGCCGGCGTTCGTCCTCGGAAAGGCCTTCTATGGCATCGAGGCGCGCGATGAACTTCGAATGCGGCATGAGACTTCAGTCGTCACGGGGCACTTCGACAAAGCGCCGCGAGAGCTTTGCGACGGTCCAGTCGGAGACGGGCACAGCGCGGAACTCGCGGATAGCGTGGGCGAGTTCCTGATCCGACATCGGCCGGACCGGCTCGTTCAGCGTTCCCTTCAGGAAGGCGTGGTTGATGCTGTCCAAGTACTCGCTTCTTGGGTGCTCGCTTCGCTCCGATGCGAACAGGTGGCGGATGCGCTCAAGGATCGTGATAGGGCTCATGAGAAGGCCGGCTCGGTTCGGCGGTGATCGAGTTGAAGCAAACCGGTGCCATCGCAAACCGGTTAGCAACCTGTGCTTCCGCCTCGCGTTCTAATCCGCTGGATACAAGTCAGATGTATCATTTGATAGAACCAGTGCGATTTTTGGCGGCGGTATGGAAAAAGCCCACGAGGTGCTGATCCGGAACCTCTGCGAGCACACCGTGCTCGCAGAGGAGGATATTGCCGAGATCCGCACACTCACCTTCACGGTGCGCGACTATGCGCCGAACGAGGATTTCATCCGTCAGGGCGACGAACCTGAACATTCGGTCTTGGTCGTGTCGGGCATGGTCGCGCGCTACCATCTGCTTGGCAGCGGGCGGCGGCAATATCTCGCGTTCCATCTGACCGGCGACCTGCCGGACGCGCAAGGCCTGTTCATCGACCAAATGGACCATGGGCTGAGTGCGTTGGGGCCTGCTTCGGTCGCCTTCATCCCGCATCGCGAATTGTTCGCCGCGTTCAGGCGGCGACCGCTTTTCGGAATGGCCGTCTGGCGCGAGACGCTGCTCGACGCCGCGATCTTTCGCGAAGCCATCACCAACAACAGCGCCCGTCCCATGCAGGCGCGCATGGCGCACCTGTTCTGCGAGCTGTTCTATCGCGCCCGCGCCGCGCAACTGGTCCGCGGCAATCGCTGCCGCATGCCGATCAGCCTGGCGCAGCTCGGCGAGACGCTGGGCATGGCGATCGCGACCGTGAACCGGACGCTCGCCGATCTCAGGCGGAGCGGGGCCATGGATCTTCGCGATGGCGAGCTAATCGTGCTGAAATGGCGCGAGTTGCAGCGGCTCGGGGATTTCAACCCGGCCTATCTGCACCAGAAGCGTCAGTCGCCGCCGCAAGCGGCAGCGCACGTCAGCGCGAGGTCCGGCTCGAGAGTGGGGAACAACTCTGTCGCGGGCACGTCATCCATGGGACGAGGGAGATGCCCATGAAAGCACTCATCGCAGCAATTACATTTGCAGCCATGGCCGGGCCCGTCATCGCCCAGAATACCGGGCCCGCTCCACAGAGCGGCATGGAAAGGCCGGAGAACACCAACGGCGCCACGGAGAAGGGGACGATGGATACCACCGGCATGAATGCAAATCGGGCAAATCGGCCCGGCATGACCGATGCGTCCAAACAAGAGAACGGGACCGACGGCAAGAAAAAATAAGGGCCGGCGCCATCCACGGCGCCGGCCTTGCAGACATCTTGCAGACATATTGTGTATGACTTGCAATTGTCTCACTCGCGCGCGCAGCAATCGACCAGCGCGCGCCAGATACGTTCGGCCTGCAATTTCCGTTGACGTTCGAAGACGGCGTCATCCTCCGTCCGAGGCGATGTCGCGGTCGGCGTGTCGCGCGGCTCAACCCAGCGCTCCGAGATGGGATCGTACCATCGGCCGAGACTCGTCACATCCAACATTCCCCTCATCGTCTATCCCATGTGCCTGTTGCTGGTGTTCTGGGTGAGTTTGCCATGCGCATCCTGCTCGCGAATGTCCTGCTTCTCGTCATCGCGGGAACTGACGGCGCGCGACCGGCCGCCGTGGGACTCCGGTTCTGCTTGGGAACCGATCGCACCGTTTCGCCCAGGGCTTTGTCATCCGCATTAACTCCATCGTTGCTGATGCGGCATCAATGCAATGAACGTTCGCGGCGTTCCAAATGGTGCCGTTACGTTCCAGATGCCATTGAACTCTGTTCTCCGCCGGAGAACTACGGGCACCGGCTGAGCGTGCCCGCGTGTTCAGGAGTGAACATACAGGAGTGAACGCGTGCCAACCGGCGTCTCGGATACGCCGGGTAGCCGCCGAACACCATCATCCAAGGCGCGCTTCACGTTGCGCGGCGGCGTTGCTCCTCGCCGCATGCAGGCGGTAAGCGTCGATCGCCCTGTTGGCGAGCATCAACTGCCGGCGCTCCCCTGTTCGAAGCTGCGCTTCGATGGCATCGAGAATGACATTGGCGCTCTCGTCCGCAGGACCGAGCTCGCCGCTCTTCTCCAGGCAGCTCCAGGCGATGAAGAATGCGCTTTCGACGGTGCAACGGATCGACATGCGCTGCCAACGCGGCGCGGCCGCAGGTGTTCCGTACGGGCGGGCGAGACTTGCGTCAGGCCCGTCGCGCTTCGGTCAGTTCTTGAGCACGATGCGGCCGACCACCTTGCCGGCGCGGAGCTCGTCGATCCATTTCTGGACGTCGCCCATCGGCTCCTCCCGCATCGGCGTCGGCTTGATCTTGCCGGCGCGTGCGAGCGCCATCAGCTCGTGGGCTTCGGCGAGCGTGCCGACCATGAAGCCCTCGATGGTCATGCGCTTGTAGACCCATTGCACCATCGGCAGCGTGAACTGGCCGCCCATGAGGCCGGAGACGACGATCTTGCCGCCGCGCGCGGCGACCGCGACGGCAAACGCCATCGACTTCTCGTTGCCGGCGAAATCGACGATCTCGTCGAAGCCGCCCTCGCTCTCTTTCAGGATGCGCTTGATCACGTCGGGCTCGGCCGGATCGTAGGCGACGGCAGCACCGTTCTTCAGTGCGGTCTCGCGCGCGGCTGGCGAGAGGTCGGCGACCGTAATCGGCTGCTTGAACATCGCCTGCGCGAACGACAGGCCCATCATGCCGACGCCGCCGAGCCCGATCAGCAGGAGGTTACGCTGGCGCGGACGGTCGACCAGGCGCTTGAGCGCGCCATAGGCGGTGACGCCGGAGCACATTAACGTCGCGGCCTGGTTGACGGGAAGGGGATCGTAATCGAGCAAATATTTGGCGTCGGGCACCAGCACGTGGGTGGCAAAGCCGCCGTCGATGGAGACGCCGAGGAAGCGCTGCTTGACGCAGAGGTTCTCGTCGCCGTTCTGGCAGTCGCGGCACTGGCCGCAGCCGATCCACGGGAATACCGCCTTCTTCGCGCCGACGAGTCCGGCGGGAACGTCGGGGCCGACTTCGTCGACGACGCCGGCGATCTCATGGCCGAGCGTAAAGGGCAGCGTCATGCCGCGCGTGGTATCGAGCTTCTTGCCGCCGCCGAGATCGGCATAGCCGTCCTGGATGTGCAGGTCGGAGTGGCAGAGGCCGCAGCGCTCGATGCGGACCAGGACTTCGCGACCTTGCGGCTTGGGCGTCTCGACGATGGTCTCGCACAAGGGCGCGTCGAACTTGACCAGGGACTGCCTGCGCATCAGCGCCATTTTCTTTCCTCCGGAGTTCTTGGTTACTCAGCTTCGTTGCGTATATCAGCCAATTCACGGGCCATGGCAACAAAGCCGGCAATCGGAATGGTCTCCGCACGCCGCGTCGCATCGACGCCGGCGGCTTGCGCCAGCCGCGCCGGATCGACGCCAAGCGATTTCAGGCTTTGCCGCAGCATCTTGCGGCGCTGGCCGAACGCGGCGGCGGCGACCTGCTCGAGCAGCCTGCGATCACAGGCAAGTGGGTGTGGGCGCGGCTTAAGGCGCACCACGGAGGAGGTGACCTTCGGCGGCGGCACGAAGGCGGACGGCGAAATGTCGAACAGGATTTTGGTCTCGCAGCGCCAGTTGGCGAGCACGCCGAGCCGGCCATAGGCCTCCTCGTCCTCGCGCGCAACGATGCGCTCGCCGACCTCGCGCTGGAACATCAGCACCATCGTCTCGTACCAGGGCGGCCAGGGCTCGGTGGTGAGCCAGTTGATCAGGAGCTGGGTCGCAATGTTGTAGGGCAGGTTGGCGACGATTTTTGCTCGTTCGCCGTCGAGCAGCGGACGCGGGTCGAAACTCATGGCATCGCCATGCACGATCTCGAGCCGGCCGGGATAGCGCGCGGCGATATCCCCAAGCGCCGGGATCGCGCGCTCGTCATGCTCGATGGCGATGACGCGTCTCGCGCCGAGCGCGAGCAAAGCGCGCGTCAGCCCGCCCGGGCCGGGGCCGATCTCGACGATGGTGGAGTCCTCGAGCGGCGCGGCGGCGCGCGCGATGCGCGCGGTGAGGTTGAGGTCGAGCAGAAAGTTCTGGCCGAGCGATTTGCGGGCCGACAGCGCATGCTGGCGGATGACCTCGCGCAGCGGCGGGAGGTCGTCGATCGCGCTCATCAGAGGTTCGCAGCCGCCATGCGGCTGGCGAGCCGAAGCGCGGCGATCAGGCTTGCCGGATTGGCCTTGCCGGTGCCGGCGATGTCGAAGGCGGTGCCGTGATCGGGCGAGGTGCGGATAAAGGGCAGGCCGAGCGTGACGTTGACGGCGTCGTCGAAAGCCACCGTCTTGATCGGGATCAGCGCCTGGTCGTGATACATGCAGACGGCGCAATCATAGGTCTGGCGCGCGGCCTCGTGGAACATGGTGTCGGCAGGCAATGGACCCCTGGTTTCGATGCCGTCGTTGCGCAGCGCCTTCAGCGCCGGCGCGATGATGGTCTGCTCCTCGTGGCCGAGCGAGCCGTCCTCGCCGGCGTGCGGATTGAGGCCGGAGACCGCGATGCGCGGCCTCGTGATGCCGAAGCGGGATTTGAGCTCGGTCGCAACGATGCGAACGGTCGAGGCGATCAATTCGCTCGTGAGTTGGGCCAGCGCCTCGCGCAGCGAGACGTGGATGGTCACGGGCACCACGGCGAGCTGCGGCGACCACAGCATCATCACCGGCTGCGGGACGTGGCCGTCCGTCGCGGCGAGCTCGGCGAGGTATTCGGTGTGGCCGGGATGGCGGAATCCTGCGCGGTAGAGCACGCTCTTGGCGATCGGATTGGTGACGACGGCGCCGGCGCGGCCCTCGCGGACGTCGGTGACCGCCTGGCGGATCGAGGCGAGCGCGGCCGGCGCGCTCGATGCGTCGGGCTTGCCGGGCTCGGCCGTGGCGCGCTCGCCGGTGGCAACCACCGGCAGGGCGTTCGCGAAGGCGGCGTGGGCCTCACTGGGGTTCACCGCGGCAATCCTGATGTCGGCGCCGAGCGCCTTGGCGCGCCGGGCGATCAGCGCCTCGTCGCCGAGCAGGTAGAAGGCGGGCAGGTTCAGCTCACGGCGCCTGAGCCAGGCCGCAATGGTGATGTCGGGACCAATGCCGGCGGGCTCTCCCAGGGTCAGGGCGAGGGGTTTTACCGGGCGCGCTGAGGAGGGCTCGGCCATTAGCGGTTGCGATATTCGATCATCGCCGCCTTGCGGAGCTCTTCGAGATAGGCCTTCTGGGTCTTCTCGTACTTCTCCTGATACATCTTCTCGCGGACCTCGCGCTTCTTCGGCGTGTCGATCATGGTCGGCTTGCGCGCGCACAGCACCACCATCTCGATACCAGCCTTGGTCACTTCGGGCGCGGTGAGGTGGCCGATCGGCGTGTCGTCGAGCACCTTGCGCAGCGCCTCGGGCAGTTCTGCGGTGGTCTTGGTGACGGTGTCGCGGATGGTGGCGTTCGGTGTCGAGCGGAACAGCGAGTTGGCTTCCTCGCAGCTTCCGACGCGCGCGCGGTAGGTGTCGGCTTCCTTCTTCCGTGTTTCCACGAACGCCGGCGACGAGCCGCGCGGCACGATCAGCACGATCGGCTGCATCTTGTATTCGGTGCCCTCGACCTGAAGCTTCTCGCCGCTCTGCGCCTGCACGGCTTGCGCGACGTCGCGCTCGCCGACCTGCAGGCGCTCCTTGTAGCGGCCGCGGACGAGGCTGGTCCAGACCATCTCGGCTTTCATGCGGCCCTTCAGCGTCTCGGGGCGGACGCCCTTGGATTCGAGCGACTTGGTGAGCTGGTCCGGCGTGATGCGCATGCGCTGCGCCATCCCCTCATAGGACTGGTTGATGTCGGAGACGCCGGGATCGACCCCGTACTTCTTGCCTTCCTTCATCTTCACCTTGTCGTCGATCAGCTCGTTGATGACCTGCTCGCGGCTCGGGGTCTTCTGCGTCGTGAGCTGGTCGAGCTTGGAGCGCTGCTCGATGTCGAAATCGGTGATGGGATCGCCATTGACCATGACGACGATGTTCTGCCCCCGCGCCGGCGCACCGGCCAGGAACAGGGCGGCGAGGACGAGAAGGAGGCGGAAGATCGGCAACGGAATCGTCATGGTTATCGCTCGCATGTCAGCCGCGCCGAGCCTGTGGTGGGGCAAGCGCGGCCGGCACTTCAAAACGCTCACTGGAGGCCCGAGGAACCGCTGGTCGTCGACGAGGTCGCCAGCGTGCGCAGGCCGATCTGGAACATGAACGCGTGACTCAGAACGGGCGGTGCGGATCCCGCGGAATAGCTATAGGAAGTTACATAGTTCGCCGCCAGCACGAAGCAATCGTCGACATAGCCGGCACCGAGCACATACTGATTGATCTTGTTGGCCTCGAGATCCCAGCGGGCCGAGCCCGACACCACCCAGTTGGCGGCGACCTTCAGCGAGCCTGTCGTCAGGATGCCCTCGCGGCGGGTCAGGTAGCCGAGTTCCGGCTGCGCTGCGTAATTGCCGTACAGCATGCTGACGGACCAGCGATTGAAATTGGCGCGGCCTTCCGCTTCGAAACGCTGGACGTTCCAGGTCTGCTCGTCCATGCGGGAGCGGACGCTGAACGTATACGTGCTGTTGGGTGAGTAGCTGGCGCTCGTGACGTAATCGGAACGCGGCTTGTCGAGGCCGGAATTGAGGCCGGTATTGAGGGTGTCCTGGACCGTAAAGGAGTTCAGGCCGAACAGGTGGTAGGACTGGCCGAACAGCACCTTGACGGCACCGCCCTTGTCGAACTGCGTCGTGGATTGCACGCCGACATTGGCGCGGCCACCACCCTCGACGCGGTCGTAGCCGGAGAACTTGTCGACGCTGAACAGGTTCGAGGTGTCGAACACCATGCTCTGGGCGTCCTCGTTCGGGAGCTTGCCGGCATAGGTCTCGTTCGGCCGGATGATGATCTGTGCGATCGGCTCGACGGTGGTCGAGCCCCAGGGCTGAATGTTGATGAAGGGGTAGCGGTATTCCAGGCCCACGGTCGGCATCAGGCGGAACGCCTGGGTGTCGCCGACGGGCAGGTAGTTCGACACGCCCGGCTGGTTGGAGACCGAGGAATTGATCGCATCGGCGCGCAGGCTGGCGAACGGCGTCCAGATCTGGCCGAACGGATCGGTGAAGGACTTGCGCCACTGCGCTTCTGCGGTCAGGCGGGTGTAGGTGCCGGGGAAGCCGCGCAGCAGGCACTGCGAGGGCGTACGGGCCAGCGGATCGGCCGATGCCGTCGTGCACAGGCTGCTGGTATTGGCGACCGTCGTGATCGGATCGAACACCGCTCCGTCGCGCGACAGGTTCACGAAATTGGTCTTGTAGCTGAACTCGCCGCCGAAGACGGGATAGTTGAGCACGTTCGAATAGTCGATCACCGGATAGACGATCGGCACCTGGCTCTGGTTACCCGAATAGCTCAGCCAGTACATCGTGCGCGCATCGAAGAAGCTGCGATTGCCGACGCCGGTCAGATAAAGCTGCGACAGCGCTTCCGTTGGCAGCAGCAGGAACGAGCCGAGCGGGTCGCGGTATTGATAAAGCCGGTAGTCCGAGAAGAAATAATAGTCGGACATCAGGACGCCGTCCCAACCCCAGACCCATTTGTCGTTCAGCGCGAACTGGCCCTTGGTGTCGACGGCGCCGCGGAACTGACGGTCGCCGGGCTGCCCGGCGAACGCTCCGGGATCGAGCTGGTCGATGCCATAAGCGCGGATCTGGTAGGCGCCGTCGATCAGGCGCTGCCGGAATTCGCCCTGCAGCATCACGCCCTGCCGCGTCATGAAGCGGGGGGTGATGGTTGCGTCCATGTCGGGCGCGATCGCCCAATAATAGGGAATTTCGGCGCCGAAGCCGGTGTTCGTCGTGCCCGGGAAATAGCCCGGCATCAGGAAGCCGGATTTGCGCTTCACGGTCGGGTCGGGCGTCGAGAAATAGGGCATGTAGGCGAGCGGCACGCCGAAAAATTCGAGCTGTGCCGTCTCGAAATACAGCATCTTCTCCTGCTGGTCGTGGATGATGCGCGCACCCTTCACCTGCCACAGCGGCGGCTTCTTCGGATCGTCCTTACACGGTGCGCAGGCGGTGTAGACGCCGTTCTCGAACACGGTGTAATTGCCGCTGGAGCGGTCGGCGCGGCTCGCGGCCATGCGGGTCTGGTCGGCGGTGTCCACGCGCAGCGAATCGACGAAACCGTCGCGGTAATCGTCGGACAGATCCATGATCTCGGCATAGGTGATCTTGCCGTCGGCATCCGTCATGCGGATGTTGCCTTCGGCATGGAGCCGCTTGGTCTTCTGGTCGTAGATGACCCTGTCGGCCTCGACGCTGGTGCCGTTGTAGAACAGCTGGACGTTACCGACCGCGGAGACGCGCGAATTGTTGTAGTCGTAGTCGACCTCGGTCGCCTGCACCAGCATCTGGTTGTCGTTGGGGCCCCTCTGCGGCTTCGGACGCGGCGGCAGCGGATTATAGGTGTACTGGGCGGAGGCGGGCACCACTGCGGCAAGGTTGATCAGCGCGCCGAGCGAAGCGGCAGCGGCCACTGTGAGCAGGAGCCTGCGAACGGACCAACCGCGCCCGTTCGCGCGCACCAATGTGCGCCGCGTCGAACGAGGCACGAGCCCTCGGTGGACGGCAGTCACTATCCGTCCTCCTGATAGAGCAAGGCCAAAAAGCCGGTGAGGCCGCCCACCACAACGGGCAACCACGCCGCAGCGATCGGATGCATCAACTCAGCCTTGCTCAAATCCTCAGTTACTTTCGACAGGACGTAGAGCAGAAAGCCTGCGCCCACGCCACTCAAAACCATCTTCTGCACGCCGCCCATCCGGAAGAAGCGCAACGACACGGAGGCCGCCAGCATCACCATGGCCGCCAGCAAAAACGGCTGTGCCAGAAGCTTCTGATACTGGAGTCGGTATCCTGCTGTCGCGAAGCCCGAGCTTTCGGAGGAGCGGATGTAGCTCGGTAGTTGCCAAAAGGACACAGTCTCTGGTGTGGAAAAGCTGTTGCGGACCTGCGCCTCGGTCAGTGTCGTCGGGATCTCGAGGCGGGCTTGGTCGACTGGCGGGGAGTCCAGCGAGAAGCGGCGGACGCCCTTGAACAGCCAACGGCCAGCCTCCAGCGTCGCCTCGCGCGCCTCAATCCGTTCCTTAAAGTGCTGCTCCGTATCAAACCGGAACAGGGTGAGGCCGGTGAGCCGGATGCCCTGCTGCTCGCTGCGCGCCGCATTGATGATGGTCTGGCCGTCGCTGGTCACCTGATTGAGCCAGAAGCCGGACGCATCCTGGATGCCGCCGCCGGGCGCCGAGCCGAACAGCTCCGCCTCCATGCGCTTGGAGAGTTCGCGCAAGTTGGCCGACATCGGATTGTAGGCGACGGTGGCGATCACCCCGATCAGGAGCGCGCTGCCGAGCGCCGGCGAGATGAACTGCCAGGCGGAGATGCCGGCAGCGCGCGCGACCACGAGCTCGAGCCGGCGGGAGAGCGCGAGATAGCAGGTCATGGCGCCGATCAGCATGCAGAACGGCGTCAGCTTCTCCAGGAGCTGCGGCACCCGGAACAGCGAGGTCTCGGCCACCATGATCGCCGAGGCGGATGCAAGGCCCGAGGTCTTGCGCACCATCTCGATATAGTCGACCAGCACCAGCAGCAGGAAGATGCTGGCGAACACGCCGAGCGCGGCGACCACGAAGCGGCCGGCGAAATAGCGCCCGAGTGTGTTGGTGAGCATGCTCATGCGATGGCCGGCCGTCTGAACAGCCGCGCGATCCGTGCGTTCGATCTGTTGATGGCCTCCATGAGGCGGGGAGGCGGCTCGACCACGACGCCGCCGATGATCATCCAGAGCCCGACGCCGATGGCGCCCACGACCATCGCGTATTGCACCAGCACCGCCCCCGGCGATTTCACCGCCATCACCGAGCAGGCGAAACCGGCCATGCGCAGGCCGAACACCGCGAGGATCGAGGAGCCGATCGAGAAATTGCGGCTTTGGCGGGTGGTGCGAGGCGCACCCAGGAAGGCGAAGGTCAGCACGGCAAAGGCGAACGGATGGATCGGCGCCAAGATGCTGTCGTGCAGGGCCGAACGGAACTGGCCGGGAATTTGCTTGTAGACCGGGTCGTCCTCGGACGGCGAGAACAGCTCCCAGAGATAGCGTTCGCGGATGCCGAGGGTGACGTCGCGGCCCTGGCCCGAGAATTTTGACATGTCGAAGCCATAGCGGCCGAACGCCACCAGCGCCGGGTCGCGCTTGCCGGCTTCGAAGCGCTGGAGATTGCCCGTCTCCAGCACCAGGAACGATCCGGTCTCGTTCTTCACGACCTCGCCGTGCTCGGCCACGATCGAGACGCGCTCGTTCGGATCGCGGCGATCGTCGATGAAGATGCCGGCGAGGATGCCGCCGGGCTGACGCTCGCGGATCCGGATCGTCAGATTCTTGTCGAGCTGGGCGAAGCGGCCGGGCTGGAGGATGTTGGTGAGCACGTCGGCAGTGATCTCGGCGTCCCATTGCTTGATCCGCCGCATGCCGTCGGGAGCGAGATAGGCCGCGATGAAGGCGACCAGCAGCGCCACCACGCAGGTGGCGTAGAAGAACGGATAGAACAGGCGGAACGGCGAGAAGCCCGCCGCATTCATCACGATGATCTCGGAATCGGTCGCCAGCTTGTTCAGCGTGTGCGAGATCGCGATCATCAACGCGATCGGCGAGATGATCAGGACCAGGGCCGGGATGACGAGGCTGGTGATGCCGAGGAAGGTGAGGATGGTCTGACCCTGGCTCGTCATCAGGTCAATGCCGCGCAACGCCTGCGTAATCCAGATCACGCCGGTGAGGCTGACCAGGACCAGCGCAAACGACGCGAGCGTCGTGCGGAAGATATACTTATCGATCGACCCCATGCGCTACCGCACGAATTCCCACCACGCCCCATGCCGCCGGAATCCCGCTGCCCGACCCAATCCCGAAACGGGATCCCCGAGGGACGGCCAGCCATCGGTTCCGCCAGCTTACTCTCTCACTAGCATCCCTTTGATCCATCAACAAAATGGCTGCCCCGTGGCACCCTCAATATATGGTTAATATTTCGCTCGTTGTGGCCTGACGGCCACGGCGGCGTTGGCATTTGGCGGGCCGCTGGCCCATAGTACGGAAGCCTCAGTGAATCGCCGTTCAGCTCCGGCCCTTGGCCAGGACCGCGGAACGGCGAAAAGCCCCATGTTTTGGAGGAGTTACCCATGTCCGATGCCATCAAGGTCGGCTTTGTCCCGCTGTCTGCCGCCCCCCGTGGCATCCTGGTTGTGTTCTGCGACGATGGCCTGAAGCTCGGCCCCGCGACGGCGAAGGCGCTCGGCGGCGCCGCTGACCTCGTGAAGCGGGCGGCCTCCGCGGCCGCCTTCAAGGGGAAGAGCGGGGCCGCGCTGGACATCCTGGCACCTGAGGGTGTGAAGGCCACCCGCCTGATCGTGATCGGCGCAGGCAAGGCGGCCAGCCTGAAGGCGAACGATTTCCTCAAATTCGGCGGCGTGGCGGCAAGCAAGCTTCCGGCCGGGACCGCAGCCATGACGATCCTGGCGGAGCTGCCCGATGGCGCCATGACCAGCGAGCAGGCGGTCGCGGTCGCCTCGGGCCTTCGCTTACGCGCCTACAAGTTCGACCGCTACAAGACCAAGAAGAAGGACGGCGAGGAGGGCGGCTCGCGCGCCGACATCTCGCTTGCGGTCGGCGATGCCACTGCTGCGAAGAAGGCGTTCGCCGCGGCCGGTCACGTCGTCGATGGCGTGATCATGGCGCGCGACCTCGTCAACGAGCCGCCGAACGTGCTTTTCCCCGAGGAATTCGCGCGCCGCGCCGGCCAGCTCCGCAAGCTCGGCGTCAAGGTCGAGGTGCTCGACGTCAAAGCGATGCAGAAGCTCGGGATGGGCGCGCTGCTCGGCGTCGGCCAAGGCTCGACGCGGCCCAGCCGCACCGTGATCATGCGCTGGGACGGGGCCAAGAAGGGCGAGGCGCCCGTCGCCTTCGTCGGCAAGGGTGTCTGCTTCGACACCGGCGGCATCTCGATCAAGCCCGCCGGCAGCATGGAGGACATGAAGGGCGACATGGGGGGAGCTGCCTGTGTCGTCGGCCTGATGCATGCGCTCGCGGCTCGTAAGGCCAAGGTCAACGTGGTGGGCGCCATCGGTCTCGTCGAGAACATGCCCGACGGCAATGCGCAGCGGCCGGGCGACATCGTCACCTCAATGTCGGGCCAGACCATCGAGATCATCAACACCGATGCCGAAGGCCGCCTCGTGCTCGCCGACGTGCTCTGGTACGTGGCGAAGAAGGTGAAGCCCAAATTCATGGTGGATCTGGCGACGCTGACCGGTGCCATCATGGTCGCGCTCGGCACAGAGCACGCCGGCATGTTCTCCAACAATGACGAGCTCGCCGACCGGCTGATCGCGGCCGGCCTCGAGAGCGGGGAAAAGGTCTGGCGCATGCCGCTCGGTCCCGAATACGACAAGCTGATCGATTCCCAGTTCGCCGACATGAAGAACACCGGCGGCCGTCACGGCGGCTCGATCACCGCGGCGCAGTTCCTGCAGCGCTTCGTCGACGATGTGCCCTGGGCGCATCTCGACATCGCCGGCACCGCCATGGGCGCGCCGAAGACCGACATCAACCAGAGCTGGGGAAGCGGCTATGGCGTCCGTCTGCTGGATCGTCTGGTCGCAGATCATTACGAGCGCAAATGACCGAAGTGCTGTTTTATCATCTGCAAAACATGACGGTGGAGAACGTGTTGCCGCCGCTTCTGGAGAAATCCCTCGAGCGCGGCTGGCGCGTCGTGGTGCAGTCGACGTCGGAGGAGCGCGCCGATGCGCTGGACGCGCATTTGTGGACCTATCGCGACGATTCCTTCCTGCCGCACGCGACATGGCGCGTGAACGATGCCGTCGACCAGCCGATCGTGCTGGCGATCGAGGCGGACAATCCGAACGGCGCCAATGTCCGCTTTCTGGTCGACAACGCCGCGCTGCCGCAGGACGCGGAGGGCTACGAGCGCATGGTGTTGTTGTTCAACGGGGACGATCCGGACGCGCTTGCGCTCGCCCGCAGTGCCTGGGCCGATTGCAAGGCGCGGGGATTTGATGTCACCTATTGGCAGGCCGACGAGCGGGGCCGGTGGCAGAAGCGGAGTTAAAGACTGCTCGCAATTAATGATAATTTGCACTTTTCGAACGATGCTGGCTTCGGTCACCTTCGTGCCGCAAAGGGATGTTGGGACAATCGTTTAGGGCTGGTCCTTCACGCGGGGAATTAGTTTATCGTGCGACATCAAAAGCTTCCCGGCTCGCTCATGATTGCGTTGGCTGCCGTAGCACCGCTGGTCGCGGGCTGCTCTGGCGGGACTGATCTGTTGTCGAAGGACGCAGAATGGTTCCAGAAGCCCGGCCGTCTCTTCATCAAGAACATCTCGATCGAATCGCCGCCACTCACGCCTGATAAACCGGTGGGAGCCGAGGATCTCGTCAGTGCCGACGGTGCCTGTCCCGGCATGGCGCCGCCTCCCGGGCCGGCAGATGCCAATGCATCGAGCACGGCGTCCGCGCCGACGGGCGGCACGGTCGCGCTTGGCCATACCGAATGCGACGTGGTGCGCGGCATCGGCGCGCCTTCGTCGGTCAATCTCTCCAACGACGCCATCGGCCGCCGCGTTGCCGTGGTGACCTGGACGACCGGTCCGCGAGCGGGGATCTATACGTTCACCGCCGGACGCTTGTCCTCGATCGAGGGTAATCCCGAGCCGCAGCCGGTGCCGAAGGCCACCAAGCCGAAGCCGAAGAAGAAGTCGGCATAAGCGCAGCCGCGTGACATGACTTGTTTTCCGGAGAGCCGACGCTTGCGGTCGCTGTTGCTCTCTGTGTCTAAGCGTTCGATCTGAACGCTCCGATGAATGCGGCAGGAAGCCGTTGAATTTGAAGTCCCATTGCTGGCTCTTGCCATCCGTCTCGGCTGAACATATGCGCCGAAGAAGTTGATCGCCTTTTCGGTCTGATTGCCGGCTCCATCCGCGAATGCTCGCGAGGCGGATTACGCCGTGCAGACGCCTGCCACCGCGACCTTCTGGAACAGATGCGGAGAAGCGACTGCCGACGCGGGATAGGCCCCGATCTTTGATTTGAATTCGGGGTGCGTGAACGCAGCCCTGAAGTGGGCAGTCGATTCCCAGACAGCGTAGTTCAGATAGGTCGGACTCTCGCCGATCGCGCGATGAAGCTGAGTGGCAATGAAGCCGGGCTGCCGCTTCATGAAGACCGCATCGTCCTGCCAGACCTCGAGGAAGGTTTGCTCATCGGCCTTGTCGAGGGTGAAGACATTCACCAGGACGACGGGGCCGGCATCGATGCCGAGTTGACGGTCGATCGGAAAAGAAGGGTCCAGCGGGCGTAGCAGCGACATGAAGGCCTCCGGCAACTGGGTTGTATGATGTCAGTGTGGTACTATGGATAGGATGTCAAATTGACATTATGATGTCAATACGGTCTATGGTGACGATATGTTGAAATCGCAGCGAACGTCGGCCGGCGATGCCTTGACCAAGCTCATGCTTGACTTGTTCCGGCTGAACAGCCTGCTCTTGACCGCGGGTGACCGTCTGGTGGCCCGGCTCGGACTTACGAGCGCCCGTTGGCAGATACTGGGCGCCATTGTGCAGGCGGAGCGTCCCCAACCGGTGGCTTGGCTCGCCCGCGATCTGGGCGCCAACCGCCAAAATGTACAGCGGATCGTCAACGACCTGCACGCGGACGGCCTTGTCGCCTTCGAAGCCAACCCGCATCACCGCCGAGCGCAGCTTGTCGTTCTCACCGACAAGGGACGGCGCGCTTTCGATGCCGCGATGGCTTTGCAGGCACCGTGGGTCAACAGCCTTTCGGAAGGGCTTGCGGTGAAGGACCTGCAAACCGTCCATCGCATCGTCGCGGCACTACGCAAGAAGCTCGAGAGCGAGACCGAGGAGCAGACGTAACGCTCGGCGAGCGGGGCACGCGCGTCGGCGGTGCGTCATCATCGTGATCGGGACATGGCTGTTGAACCTGCTTTCCTGATGGTCTTGCCGCCACGAATACGCTCATATGGAGCTACAAGAATTTGGAGGAGACTATGCGGTTCATTGCCTTCATATCGGCTCTGCTTCTGCCGCTCGGCGCGGCGGTCGCCCAGGACTATCCGGCGAGGCCCATCACCATCCTGGTGCCCTTCGCCGCCGGCGGACCGACCGACACCATCGCGCGCCTGACCGCGGCAGGCATGACGAAATCCCTGGGACAGCAGGTCATCGTCGAGAACGCGACCGGCGCCGGCGGCACCATCGGCACGACCCGCGCCGCGCGCGCCCAGCCGGACGGGTATACGCTCTTGATCCATCACGTCGGCATCTCGACCGCCGCGACGCTCTACCGCAATTTGAGCTATGACACGAAGACAGCTTTTGCGCCGATCGGACTTGTGACCAACGCGCCGATGACCATCATCGCGCGTCCGGATTTCCCGGCCGACACGCTCAAGGACCTGGTCGCCTATGCTCAGCAGCAGGGCGACAAGTTGACCTACGCCAATGCCGGGCTCGGCGCGGCGTCGCATCTCTGCGGCATGCTGTTCATGACGGCGATCCAGAAGCAGCTCACCACGGTGCCCTACAAGGGCAACGGGCCCATCATGAACGACCTGCTCGGCAGGCAGATCGATCTCACCTGCGACCAGGCGACGAACACCACCGGACCGATCACGGCCAAGCAGGTCAAGGCCTATGCGATCACCACCAAGGAGCGGCTGAAGAGTCTGCCCGATCTGCCGACGGCCGACGAGGCCGGCCTCAAAGGTTTCGAGCTCGGCGTCTGGCACGGCATCTATGCCCCCAAGGGCACGCCGCCGGCGATCGTTCAAAAGCTGGCGGCGGCGCTCCAGACGGCGCTCAAGGATCCGACGCTGATCGCCCGGTTCAACGACATCAACACCGAGCCTGTCCCGCAGGACAAGGCGACGCCCGAGGCCTTGGGTGCGATGCTGACGAGCGAGATCGACCGCTGGGCGCCGATCATCAAGGCAGCCGGCCAATACGCCGACTGAGTCATCCCAGCACAATGGTGCCGCCGCCGGGCGGCGCCAACCGCGCGGCAAAAGACCATCCAGTGCAATGGCTCATTTCCGGGTATTTACATACCGGTACTGTGCATGGGGTTGTTTTCACTATTTTGATGAGGGGGCCTTTCGGCGTTACCCCGCCGCCTCATTATCGCCTCATTATATTGCGTGCTCGCCTCGAGCCATTGCTCCTCCGCGCGCGCCAATGCGTCGGCCGCGTTCGCGCGAGCCTTCGACAGTTGCGCAGCCTGCTTGGGGTCGCGGGTGAAGATGTCGGGCAGCGCCAGCGCAGTGTCGATCTTGCTGATGATCTCGCTCACGCGGGCGATCTCGGCTTCGGCTTCCGCGATGCGCTTCTTCAGCGAGCCGCGATTGTCCGACCTCACGCGCTGCGGCTTCTCGCTCGCGACGCTGCGCTCGCGCGGCGCTTCCGCGTTGCGCGCGGACAGCACCAGGCGGCGGTACTCGTCGAGGTCGCCGTCGTAATTGGTCACGGTGCGGTTGGCGACGATCCAGAGCCGCTCGGCGCAGGCCTCGATCAGGTAGCGGTCGTGCGAAACCATGATCACAGCGCCGGGAAACTCGTTGATCGCCTCCGCGAGCGCGGCGCGGCTGTCGATGTCGAGATGATTGGTCGGCTCGTCCAAAATGATCATGTTGGGGCCGAAGAAGGTCGCTAGCCCCAGCAGCAGCCGTGCCTTCTCGCCGCCCGACAGTTTTCCGACTATGGTGTCGGCGGCCTTGCCGGAAAAGCCGATCGCGCCGGCGCGGGCGCGCACCTTGGCTTCCGGCGCATCGCCCATCAGCTTGCGCACATGGTCGTAGGCGGAGGCGTCCTCGTTCAGCTCGTCGAGCTGGTGCTGGGCGAAATAGGCGATCGACAGCTTGTCCGCGCGGGTCACTCTGCCAGAGAACGGAGCGAGCCGTCCGGCGAGCAGCTTGACCAGCGTCGACTTGCCATTGCCGTTGGCGCCGAGCAGCGCGATGCGGTCGTCATTGTCGATGCGTAAGGTGACGCGGCTCAGCACAGGCGTTTCCGGATCGTAGCCGACCGAGACGTTGTCGACGGCGATGATCGGCGGGGATAGGATCTTCTCCGGCGCCGGAAAGCTGATCTCGCGCACGTCCTCGGTGACCAGCGCCGTGATCGGCTTCAGCCGCTCCAGCATCTTGACGCGGGACTGCGCCTGCCGCGCCTTGGAGGCCTTGGCCTTGAAGCGGTCGACGAAGGCTTGCAGCCGTGCCCGTTCGGCCTCCTGGCGCTTGACCTGCTTGGCATCGAGCAATTCGCGCGCGGCGCGCTGCTCCTCGAAGGAGGAATAGGTGCCCTTGTAGAGCGTGAGCTTGCCGCGCTCCAGATGCAGGATCTGGTCGACCGAGCTGTCCAGGAGGTCGCGGTCGTGGCTGATCACGATCACCGTTCGCGGATAATGCGCGAGGTGATCCTCCAACCACAGCGTGCCTTCGAGATCGAGATAGTTGGTGGGCTCGTCGAGCAGCAACAGGTCGGGCGCCGCGAACAGCGTCGCGGCGAGCGCGACGCGCATGCGCCAGCCGCCGGAGAACTCGGCGCAGGGGCGCAGCTGATCGGCGGCGGAGAAGCCGAGGCCGGAGAGGATCGCGGCTGCACGGCTCGGCGCCGAATGCGCGTCGATGTCGACGAGGCGGGTCTGGATCTCGGCGATCCGGTGCGGATCGGTCGCGCGCTCAGCCTCGGCGAGCAGCGCGTCGCGTTCGAGATCGGCCCTGAGCACGACCGAGATCAGGCTCTCGGGGCCGTTCGGCGCCTCCTGCGCCAGGCTGCCGACGCGCCAGCGCGGCGGCAGCGTCACCGAGCCGTGCTCGGCCGCGAGTTCGCCGCGGATCACCTTAAACAGGGTCGACTTGCCGGTGCCGTTGCGCCCGACCAGGCCGACGCGGGACCCGGGCGTGATCTGCACGGAACTCTGGTCAATCAGAAGGCGTCCGGCGAGGCGGACGGAGAGATCGGTGATGGACAGCATGCGGCCTTGTCACCGCAGGGCGCGTCGAACGCAACCCGTTTTTCCAATCTTGTCGTTCGAGCGTGATTTTCGGAAAACCGCTTCACACTTTTCCGATCATGCTCCCGTCAGTGCGATTCGCGCTCGCGCTGCCTCAATTCGTTGAGCAACTTCTCGAGGTGCGTCGGGAGGCGGGGATCGGGGCGCAGACTCTGCTGAAGCCGTTCGCCCACGGCATCGCGAATCGAGCGGCTGGTGCGCCGATCGATCTGTTCGCTGTCATTGGCAAGAAGGCCAGCCATCGCGCGGTTCCGTGTTCTCAGAGTAAGGACACGGTACCAAGTCATTGCCCCCAAAATGGTTTCGCTGCCCGCGGGGAATCCCCGGGATTCTCGTCAAAATTGTATTATGGCAGTCATGTCCGCCCAAATAAAAGGCCCCGGCGCGGACGCCGGGGCCTCTCCTGAAGGGTTACCTTGGGGGCGTAGGTAACCCCTTTGTTCAGGAAGGTGCTTGCGGAAGGTGCTGTCGGGCTCAGTAGCAGCGGTTGATCAGCCGCCAGCGGGGTCCCCAGGGGGTCGGGACTAGCCGGCGCACGTAGCAGCCGCCATAACCGTAGAAGACGGGACCGCCGACATAGAAGCGCGGTCCGCCCCAGCCGCGGTGCCAGCCGCCGCCGTGCCAGCCTCCGCCGTGCCAGCCGCCATGCCAGTGGGCGGAAGCGGAGGTCGGCGCCAGCGCGGCACCGAGCGCGACCGCGGCGACGGCGGCAAGCGAAAGTTTCCTCAACATGGTGATCTCCTCAACAATTGCCGGCGCGGGGCTATCGCGCCGATGGAAACGCCGCCGAAACGCTCTGCCTCAATGTCAGGCTTCGGTTTCGATAGACCCGACCTTACGCCCGCGAAGCTGAACCGAAACCTGATGCGGGTTTCAGATTCGGTTCATCTGGGTGAAATCGTTGTAATCCATGTTGAATCGCGGGTTGCGAGTCCTGCGGCGAAGCGCCTGTGCGGCTGTTTCGCCGGTCGCTTGCCGTCCGGCAACGGCGCCGATATAAGCCCCGCAACTGCGAACCCCCGCATTCTCCCCGAGGACAAGATTTATGGCCATCGAACGCACTTTCTCGATCATCAAGCCCGACGCGACCGAGCGTAACCTGACCGGCGCGGTCAACGCCGTGATCGAGAAGGCGGGCCTGCGCATCGTCGCACAGAAGCGCATCCGCATGACCAAGGAGCAGGCCGAGACCTTCTATGCCGTGCACAAGGCGCGCCCGTTCTTCGGCGAGCTCGTCGACTTCATGACCTCGGGCCCGGTCGTGGTGCAGGTGCTGGAAGGCGAGGGCGCGATCGCCAAATACCGCGAGGTGATGGGCGCGACCGATCCGGCCAAGGCTGCCGAGGGCACCGTCCGCAAGCTCTACGCCAAGTCGATCGGCGAGAATTCGGTGCACGGCTCGGATGCGCCGGAGACGGCAGCGATCGAGATCGCGCAGTTCTTCTCGGGCAACGAGATCGTCGGCTGATCCATCAGCCGATAGGTTAGACGGGCGAAAGGACTCATTGTGGACTGGCTCTGGCAGATCTTCGATCCCGCTACGATCGGGGCATTCTTCACCCAGTTCCGCAACGAGATGGCTGCGCCGACTTTCTGGATCGCGGTTGGCAAGATCATCTGGATCAATATCCTGCTCTCCGGCGACAACGCGCTGGTGATCGCGCTCGCTTGCCGCGGCCTCAACCCGCGGCATCGGCTGTGGGGCATGATCTTCGGTGCCGGCGCAGCGGTGTTGCTGCGGATCATCTTCACTGGCATCGTCGCGACGCTGATGGTGCTGCCGTATCTCAAGCTCGTCGGCGGCCTTGCGCTGATCGTGATCGCGGCAAAGCTCCTGGTGCCGGAAAACGAGGACGAGGATGACGTCGAGTCGGCCTCGCATCTGTTGCAGGCCATTCAGATCGTCGTGGTCGCCGACATCATCATGAGCCTCGACAACGTTATTGCGGTCGCTGCCGCGGCCAATGGCAGCGTGCCGCTGCTGATCCTCGGCCTCGCCATCAGCGTGCCGCTGATTGTCGCCGGTGCAGCGCTGATCATGGCGCTGCTCGCAAAGCTGCCGGTCCTGGTCTGGGCTGGTGCTGCGCTGCTCGGCTGGATCTCAGGAGAAGTGATCGCGACCGATCCTGGCGTCGCGCCGAAGCTGCACACGCTGTTCGATGGCCCGCTCGGCGCCTCGCTGGACAGCATGCTCGGCGCACTTCGCATCCCGCCGCAATTCACCCATGGCGGCGGAGGCGGCGAATATCTCTGCGCGCTTCTCGGCGTCGTCGTCGTGCTGGTCGTCGGCACCATCTGGCGCCGGCGCAGCCTGGGCGCGGCCGCGCTCGAATCCTCGGAGCGCCACGCCAAGGCCTCGGTCGAATAGTTTTTAGCGCCGGACGATCGAGCCGGCGCGGCCAATCAGGCGGGCGAGCTGGCGGAAGCGGCTGCCGACGCGGTCGGCGACGAGGTCGCCGAGGCGGTGTTCGAACACCAGCATCAGCTTGCGGCTCTGGCTGCGGAAATGCGTGGCGGGTAGCACGCCCGGCCGCGCCGCCGAAATCAGGTGCGCGACGCGGAACGCTGCTCCCAGGAGGCGGGCGCGCTCGAGCTGCGCCGGCGTCAGCAGGCCCTGCATGGTAGCCGGCGGCTGGTTCTCCTCGCTCAGGCCCGCATAGCGATAGAACACCGACAAGCCGACGAAGGCGCGTTCGGTATGGGTGATCGCGCCGAAATTGCCATTAACGACGAGGCTCAGCGTCTGCTCGCCGCGATGATCGGGGTGCACGCGCCAGCCGATGTCGGAGAGCAGGCACGCGGTGTGGCGCAGGCGGCGGTCCTCTTCGGTCTCTCGCAGCTTCACGACGCGCGCAAGGCGGTCGGTCCAGGCGATCAGCTCGCGGGCATGCTTCGCCGAGCGCGACAGCAGCTGGTTGAGCTCCTCTGCGGCGCAGATCAGCCCGTCCTTGTTGCGTTCGGAATCCGAGAGCTTCTCGTGCAACAAACCCTCGCGCACGCCGAAGGTCGAGAACACGATGGTTTTCGGCTTCGCCACGCGGATGATGTGCTCGAGCACAAGGGCGGCATAGGTGAGGAGGGGGCGGCGTGCATCAGCAACGACCTCGATATCGGCCAGCATGTCGGCGGCCGCAAGCCGGCGCAGACGCCGCGAGAAGTCGAGCGCCTCGGCCGCCGAAATCGAATAGCCGTGCATCACCTGGAGCGAATAGCCGCTCTGGATGATGTGGATACGCGCGAGCGCACGCCAGGTGCCGCCGACCGCGTAGAAAGTGCGGCCGCGGCCCGCGGCGAGCTGCGGCACCTCGTCGAGCGCCTCGCGCACGATGCGGTCGGCGCGCTTGAGCGATTTGTGTGCGAGGTCCTGGAGCGCGAGGCCACCGAGCGGCAGCGTCACGCCGCTGCGCACGCTGTTCCTGCGCACGTCGATCAGCTCGAGCGAGCCGCCGCCGAGATCGCCGACGATGCCGTCGGGATGATGGACGCCGGAGATCACGCCGAGCGCCGACAGCCGCGCTTCGCGCGGGCCCGACAGGATCTCGATCTTCACGGCGCAGATGCGCTCGGCCTTCGCGATGAAGTCGGGACCGTTGGAGGCGTCGCGGCAGGCGGCCGTCGCAATCGCGAACACGTGTCCGACCTGCATCACGCGGCACAGGGCGCGGAACCGCTTCAGCGAGGTCAGCGCCTTGTCGACGGCGTCGGGCGCGAGCAGGCCCGTGCTCTGCACCTCGCGCCCGAGGCCGCACAGCGTCTTCTCGTTGAAGATCGGAATGAGGCTGCGCGCCAGCGCCTCATAGACGACGAGGCGGACCGAGTTCGAACCGATGTCGATGACCGCGACGCTCGAGCCGCGCTTGCGCGGCTGCTTCACGTTGAGAATCCGGGATCAGGATTGATGACGTTCATTGCGCCGCGTGAGACGGCGCGGCGAGGATTCCTTGAGCGACTTTCCACGGCCAGACAGACTCGGATTCGTCATGAAGTAGTTGTGGACGTTGAAAGGCTCGTCGCCCTTCGCGGCTTTCATACGCGTTGAGGACCCGTCCGGCAACAATTGCCAGCTCTGCTCATTGTCCTTCAGGTTCGCGACCATGATCTGTTCGAGAACCTGCTGATGCACCGTGGGATTTTGCAGCGGACACAGCACCTCGACGCGGCGGTCGAGGTTGCGCGGCATCATGTCGGCCGAGGAGATATACACAGCCGCTTTTGCGCTCGGCAGGCCTTGGCCCATGCCGAAGCAGTAGATTCGGCCGTGTTCCAGGAAACGTCCGATGATCGACTTGACGCGGATGTTCTCCGACAGACCGGGAATTCCGGGCCTGAGACAGCAGATGCCGCGCACGACGAGCTCGACCTGGACGCCGGCCTGCGAGGCCTCGTAGAGCGCGTCGATGATGTCGGGGTCGACCAGCGCGTTCATCTTCATCCAGACCGCGCCGTGCCGGCCGTGCCGTGCATGCGCGGTCTCGCCCTGGATGTGCTCGATGATGCGCTTGCGCAAGGTCAATGGCGACACCGCCATCTTCTCCAGATCGCTCGGCGCGGCATAGCCCGTGATGAAATTGAACACGCGAGCCGCGTCGCGGCCGATGGTCGGGTCCGATGTGAAGTAGGAGAGGTCGGTGTAGATGCGCGCGGTCACCGAGTGATAATTGCCGGTGCCGGTATGCACGTAAGTCGTGAGGCTGCCGCCCTCGCGGCGCACCACCATCGAGAGCTTTGCGTGCGTCTTCAGTTCGAGAAAGCCGTAGACGACCTGCACGCCGGCGCGCTCGAGGTCGCGCGCCCAGCGGATGTTGGCCTCTTCGTCGAAGCGCGCCTTCAGCTCGATCAGCGCCGTGACCGACTTGCCGGCCTCGGCGGCTTCGGCGAGCGCGCGCACGATCGGCGAGTTGTTGGAGGTGCGGTAGAGCGTCTGCTTGATCGCGACTACATCTGGGTCGCGCGCGGCCTGCTGCAGAAACTGCACCACCACGTCGAAGGACTCGTAGGGGTGATGGACGATGAGATCCTTCTGCCGGATCGCAGCGAAGACGTCGCCGGCATGCTCGCGCACCCGCTCGGGATGGCGAGGCACGTAAGGGGTGAATTCGAGGTCGGGACGGTCGAGACGAGTGAGCTGCGAAAGCTCGTTCATGGCGAGCACGCCGTCGACCAGAAACACCTCGTCGTCAGCCGTCGACAGCGCATGCTGCACGAAGCTGCGCAGCTGCTCCGGCATCTTGGCGTCGATCTCGAGACGGATCACCGACCCGCGCCGCCGCCGCTTCAGCGCAGTCTCGAACAGGCGGACCAGGTCTTCGGCCTCTTCCTCGATTTCGAGCTCGGAGTCGCGGATGATGCGGAAAGCGCCCTGGCCGTGCAGATTGTAGCCGGGGAAGAGACGATTGATGAACAGGGCGGTTGCCTGTTCCAGCGAAATCAGCCGGACGGCCTTGCCTTCGGCCGGCAGGCGGATGAAGCGGTCGATCTTGCCGGGCATGCGGATCAGGGCGTTCATCTGCTTGCCGTCGGCAGCGCGCGTGAGCTGGAGCGCGATGGTGAAGCCGAGGCTCGGAATGAACGGGAAGGGGTGGGCCGGATCGATTGCGAGCGGCGTCAGCAGCGGGAACACGTTGTTGAGGAAGTAGTCCTCGATCCAGCTCCGTTCCGGCTTGGTGACGTCCTTGCCGTCGACCAGGACGATGCCGACCTCGGCGAGCGTGCCGCGCAGGTCGCGCCAGATCGCCTGCTGGTCGGAGGCAAGTTGGGAGACGGTGCGATTGATCAACGCAAGCTGCTCCGACGGGGTCAGACCGTCTGGGCTGCGCTCGGCAATGCCCTCGCGTACCTGGGCCTTGATGCCGGCGACGCGGACCATGAAGAACTCGTCGAGATTGTTTGCCGAGATCGACAGGAATCGCACCCGCTCCAGCATGGGATGGCTGGGATTGACCGATTCCTCCAAGACGCGGCGGTTGAAATGCAGCCAGGACAGCTCGCGGTTGATGAACCGTTCGGGGCTCGAAGCGATCGCCGGCAGGCTCTCCGTTTCCGGGGCTTTTTCTTTGATTTCAACAGCTTGCGCAGAGTCCATGAGAAGTCGATCCATCCAGTTCACCCCAATTGCGACTTACGCGCAAAATCGGCGGGAGCATGTGTTAGAGCGATGACGTTTCGATGACGTTGCCGATAACGTAACTCGCCAGCGGTCCAAAAGGATGATTTGGCCATCGTCGGGTTGTAACGCTACCGGCGTATTCATCTCGATGACATTGATGTTCCGCCGTTCCACCGCGTCAAGCGGCTGGTGCCGGCGGACGGGTCAGACGTCCCGAAGCAGCTCAGCCGCCAGCGCCCGGGTGACGGGGCGGCCAAGCCGCAGGGCCTCGCTGTCGAGCAATTCTACCGCCCGCCGGGCGGCGGCCGAGGATCGCTCCAGCCGGGTCGCGAGGTAGCTGACGACGCTCTCATCCACCGTGAGCTGGCGGTCAGCGCAGAATTTGACGATCAGGCCGCGGAAAAGCTGGTCGTCCGGCGACAGCAACGCGACCACCGGCACGGCGCGCAGACGCGAGCGCAGGTCGCGAAGCTCGATCTCGAGCGATGCGGGTACCTCGCGCCCGGTGAAGAGGACGTAGGCGCCATCCTCGCGGGCGAGATTCATCAGGTGGAAGAGGGCGCGCTCGTCAAACTCTTTTGCCTTGAGATCTTCGACCACCAGCGCTCCGGTCGCGAGCGCGCCCGGGACCGCGGCGGCGGTCAGCGCATCGGCCGTGGTCGAGCGGGCGCCTGATACCTCGGCCCAGATCGCGGCGAGATGGCTCTTGCCGCTGCCTTCGGGGCCGGTCAACCACATGATCCGGTTCGGCCATTCCGGCCAGGCGTCGATCAGGCCTAGACCGACCGCGTTGGCGGGACCCTCAAGGAAATTGTCCCGGCTGAGGCTTTCCGCATGCGGCAGCGAAAACGCCAATTGTCGGGGATGAACGCGGCCTGCCACGCTTGCCTTGCTCCGTGCCGGCGTCCCGGCCTCGTCTGAAAAGATTCGACTTTCGAGCGGGAGTTGGCCTTTTGCGGGGCCACATCCACTCATTTGGCCTCAATCGTGCTCATGTGCCGCAGCCACTCGACGAGATAGAGCGACACCGAGGAGAGCGTGAATACCGCGACGAGGCCCATCAGGATCATGTCATAGGGTGCCGGCTTGAAGCCGAAGGCAAGCGCCGCCAGCACCAGCGCCGCGAATGCCACTTGTGCCACAGTATTGAGCTTGGACACCTTTGATGGCTTCATCTCGACCGGCCGGTCGAACAGCCAGGATACGATCACGGCGGTGACGATCATGATGTCGCGCGAGACCACCAGGATGACGATCCAGCGCGGAATCGCCCCCCAGATGCCGAGCGCCATGTAGATCGAGACCAGCAGCGCCTTGTCCGCGAGCGGATCGAGCAGGGCGCCGAGCTCACTCGCCATGTTGAACCGCTTGGCCAGGAAACCGTCCACGGCATCGCTGATACCGGCGATCAGGAAGACCGCGAACGCCACCTCCATTTGGCTCGACACGATGGCCCAGACGATGATCGGGACCAGCATGATGCGGCCCAGGGTAATGATATTCGGAATACTCACGCGGCGCTTCCCGGCACCCGGCCTGACCTCGGATCCGGCCCCTAGGGAGGCTGAACCGGTTGATATCTACATACTATAGCGCGGGGCGCCACGCTTGCCATTGCGTGTCCCCGGAATTCGACGTAACCAGCCGCAAACCCACTGGAAATCGGGCATGACCGACCGCAAAAACGGCC
Organism: Bradyrhizobium sp. 160; assembly: GCF_023073735.1. Classification (NCBI taxonomy): domain Bacteria; kingdom Pseudomonadati; phylum Pseudomonadota; class Alphaproteobacteria; order Hyphomicrobiales; family Nitrobacteraceae; genus Bradyrhizobium; species Bradyrhizobium sp. 160. Next base: position 8,419 of record NZ_JADPKD010000047.1, on the reverse strand, counting down.
TCACTTACGCCGATTCAGGCGTCGATATCGACGCGGGCAACCGTCTCGTCGACCTGATCAAGCCGATGGTGCGCGCCACCGCGCGGCCCGGCGCCGACGCCGAGATCGGCGGTTTCGGCGGCCTGTTCGATCTCAAGGCGGCCGGTTTCAAGGACCCCGTCCTGGTCGCCGCCACCGATGGCGTCGGCACCAAGGTCAAAATCGCGATCGAGACCGGGCTGCATGGCGGCATCGGGATCGATCTTGTCGCAATGAGCGTCAACGACCTCGTGGTCCAGGGCGCCGAGCCGCTGTTCTTCCTGGACTATTTCGCCTGCGGCAAGCTCGATCCGGAGGCCACCGCCGCGATCGTCGCGGGTGTTGCGGAGGGCTGCCGCGAATCCGGCTGCGCCTTGATCGGCGGCGAAACGGCCGAGATGCCCGGCCTCTACAAAGACGGCGATTACGACCTCGGCGGCTTTGCAGTCGGCGCCGCCGAACGCGGTACGCTCCTGCCGCGCCCGGACATCGCGGCAGGCGACGCCGTGATCGGGCTCGCGTCGTCGGGCGTGCATTCCAACGGCTTCTCGCTGGTGCGCAAGATCGTGGAACAATCCGGTCTCGGCTTTCAGGCGCAGGCGCCGTTTGCGCCGGTCATGACGCTCGGCGGCGCGCTGCTGACGCCAACGCGGCTCTACGTCAAATCCTGCCTGCGTGCGATCCGCGAGACCGGCGCGGTGAAGGGGCTAGCCCACATCACCGGCGGCGGTTTCACCGACAACATTCCGCGCGTGCTGCCGAAGAACCTCGGCGTCGGCATTGACCTCGCACGCCTGCCGGTGCTGCCGGTGTTCAAATGGCTGGCCGCGCAGGCTGGCATCACCGAGCTCGAAATGCTGCGCACCTTCAATTGCGGCATCGGCATGATCGCGATCGTCGAGCCCGACAAGGTCGACCAGGTGGTCGAGGTCTTCACCGATGCCGGCGAAACCGTGGCGCAGCTCGGCACCGTGATTCCCGCCGAGGGCGAGCACCGCGTCGTCTATAACGGCCATCTCGACCTGGCGCTGTGATGAAGCGCCGCGTCGCCATCCTGATCTCCGGCCGCGGCTCCAACATGGCCGCGCTGATCAAGGCAGCAAGCTCGGCGGATTTTCCGGCGGAGATTTCGCTGGTGATCTCGAACAAGACCGGTGCGCCGGGGCTGGAACGGGCCAGGGCGAGCGGCGTGACGACCGAGGTGATCGAGAGCAAGCCGTTCGGCAAGGATCGCGCCGGCTTCGAGAAAGTATTGCAAGCCGCGCTCGACCGGCACGGCATCGAGCTGATTTGCCTGGGCGGCTTCATGCGCCTGTTCACGGCGGATTTCACCAAGGCCTGGTACGGGCGGATGCTCAACATCCATCCGTCGCTGCTGCCGTCCTTCCCCGGTCTCGATCCGCACGGCCAGGCCCTGCGTGCCGGCGTCAAGCTATCCGGTGCGACGGTGCACTTTGTCATTCCAGAGACCGACGCAGGCCCGATCGTGATGCAGGGCGCCGTCCCGGTCAGCGATCACGACACGGTGGATACGCTGTCCGAGCGCATCCTCGAAATCGAGCACCGCATTTATCCCGAGGCGCTGCGGCTGCTCGCGACCGGCAAGGTCCGGATCGAGGGTGATGTGTGCAGGACGGTGGGCAGCGCGGCGTCGGAGAATTTTCTGATTGCGCCTGTGGTGGGGTAAAAGACGGTCCCGGGCTCACCCGCTACCCGTTCGATTACGTGTCCCAAACAAAATCCCCCGGCAGAGCCGGGGGCAACGTCATGATCTCTCGCGTGTCGTGAGAGGCATCAGGAGACCTTGAGGTTCTCCGCGGATGATTTGCCGCGGTTCTCCACGAGGTCGTATTCAACCACCTGGTTCTCGTTGAGGGTCGAGAGTCCGGCGCGCTCGACGGCGGAGATGTGGACGAACACGTCCTTGTCGCCGCCGTTCGGCTTGATGAACCCATAGCCCTTGGTCGGGTTGAACCATTTGACGGTGCCCTTTTGTGGCATCGCTAGTCTCCTCCACTAGATAGAAAAAAGACGCGGCCGCTTTTTCGCGTGCCACGCCACAAACGGCCTTCCGAAAGTCTGTCGAGTCTTGAGTCTCAATGTCGCGAAACGCACAGCCAGCGGCCAATTCCGTTGTGGCCAATATTGCAACATGAAAACCGTGCGTTAGCAAGCAGAGCACGAATTTCAAGATCGCCCCGGACGTGCCCGGGCCCAATTTCGACCTGTGGCCGGGGAACCACAATCAGGAGCAATCCCCCTTATCTGGAGGCGTCAGCTGGTTGACCCTCCGTAACAGTTCGGCGCAAATCAGCTCATGGGTGTGCCGCTCATGTTGCATTTTTGCGCGCCGCCATTTGCTTCGGGTTTTGTCGTCATGCGCTGCACTGCGCAGCCACCAGGGACACGGCAGACGATCGGGCTGAACCGTGTCCGCCGGCTCGCGGCAGCGGTCGCCACGACCTTCACACTTATGGCGTTTGCGCTCATCGTGACGATGTCGGCGGCTACGCCCGTCCTCGCGCAAAGTCCCACGCCAACGCCGACGCCGACCCCGACACCCACGCCGTCGCCGACCCCGGTCCCGATGCCGACCTCGGCCAATTATGACCAGTCGGCCGGCAACAGCACGCTCAATCTCGGCTCAGGTTTCCTGGAGCGCCTCGGCAACCAGGCATCGAGCGGCTTCAACCGGGCGTTGCGAACCAATCCCGGCGGCGGCGGCGCATCGGCGAGCACCGAAGATCCGCGCTACCGCACCTGGTTCGAGGGCTACGGCATCTCGGTCCGCACCGATGCGCAAGGAGACTTCGTCGGCGACAAGCGCAAGACCTTTGGCGGCGTCGCCGGCATCGGCGCACGTCTCGCGCCGGGTGTCAGTATCGGCTTTTCGGTCGACCAGAGCCACACCGACATCGACGTGCCCCTGGCGCTCCAGTCCGCGACACTCGACCTCACCCAAATCGGCTTCAATGGCTCCGTCGACAAGGGGCCCTGGACCTGGGCCTTTGCGGTGGTGCACGGCTTTGGCAAGGTCCGTTCCAGCCGTGATACCGGCCTTGGGCTTGCGCGGGCGGGCTACAGCGCCGCGGTCGACGGCGCGCTGACCGAGATCAGCTATTACTGGACCAAGGACCAGATGCGCATCGTGCCGAAGGGCGCGGTCGAATATGTGCGTGCCACCAGCGCGGCGTTCCAGGAGGCCGGCGGCCTCGATCCGATCAACGTCGGCGCAACAGCGCTGTCGCGTGCGCGTATCATGATCGGGGCCGAGATCGGCCGCTATTTCGTCATCGACCAGAAGATCCTGGACCTGTCCGCCCACGGCAAGTTCGTCGACAATTTCCACCAGGACCTCGGATCGATCCAGGTCAGCCTGGGCACCCAGAGCATCGTCGTCCCCGGCATCGGCGAGAGTCGCTACGGCATGGATGCCGGCGCCTCGGCCTCGCTCAGCCTGACCAGCGTCGCGCGGCTCTACGTCAATTACGACGGCAAGCTCCGCAACGAGCTCACGTCGCACCAGGGCACGGTCGGCTTCGAATACAAATGGTGAGCTGAAGTTTATGCGGGTGTTGTCGCAACATAGCCGGTCAGCCCAAATCCGTCGCGCGCGGCCGTCATCATCGGCACCAGCGCGTTCGGATGGATGAACTCGTCGCGGAAGCAGGGATAGGTCCTGGGATCGAAGATCTTCTTCAGCCAGTCGACCACAATCTTGTGCCGCTCGGAGGTGCGGAACTCCTTGTGATAGGTGAGCCAGAGATCGGCGTGGTGGCTGACGCCGAGATCGACGGCGACGAGCGGCGCACCAAGCGCGATCGAAACCGTCGGCAGGAAGCCGATGCCGGCGCCGCGTTCGACGGCATAGAGCGCGCCGACCGAGGAGTTGATCTTGATGCCGACGATGCCCTCCAGCGACGTCAGCCCGAGCACGCGGGCATAGGCGCCGTCGTCGACTTGCGGCGCGCTCTGCTTGATGATGCGGTGGTTCTTGAGTTCGGCGAGCGTTGCCGGGACGCCGTAGAGGCTCTCGTACTCCTTGGAGACGAACGGATAGATGTGCAGCCGGCCCAGCTTGGCGACGATCAGATCCGGATTGGTCGGTGGCTCGAGCTGGATCGCGATGTCGGATTCCAGGCGGGCGACGTCGGCCTGCTCCATCGCGCAGCGCAGATCGACGGTGATCTTGCGATAAGTCTTCTGGAAATCGATCAGCCGCGGCAGAATCCAGAAATTGCCGGGCCCCTCCGTCACCGCGACGCGCACGGTACCGGCAGTGTCGTTCGACGAACGCGAGGCGCGACGGAAGACGTTGAAGGCGTGACGCTCCATATGCGCGACGTCGGCGATCATCGCGGTGCCTTCATCGCTGAGCGTGAGCCCGCTCTGGTCGCGCAGGAACAGCTTGCAGCCGATGCTCTCTTCGAGCCGGTCGATCCTGCGCATCAAGGTGGTGGAGGTGAGCCCGAGCTCTTCGGCTGCATTGCGAAAACTTTTATATTTTGCGCACGCTAAAAACAGCTTCAAATCGTCCCAGGACGCGCCCAGGGCTTCTTCACGGTGCTGCATCATCGCAGCACCCCGGTGCAATAACTGCTGCATACTCTTGGTCCCCAACCGCTAAGCTCGTCCTCATAGCGGGGTACGAAAGCGGCAAACGATAGAGAGGCGATATCGGTATGGAAAGGGGCTCGTTTGACGCACGGCATGATTTCGATGCGCTGCCGCTGAGTCCGGACGTCGATGTCCGTTGTGCGCAATCTTCCGAAATCGCGGCGCTTTCGGAGATGGCGCATCGGCTGGTGCCGGGCGTGCGGATCGAGGCGGCGGAGCTTTCGAAATATCTCACGTTCGATCCTCAGAGCATCCTGACTTTCAGCCGGAAAGGACGTCTGCTCGGCGGCATGGCCTTCCTGTTCCTCAATGATCGCGGGCACGATGCGCTGCTGCTCGACGAGATCTGCCTGACTGCACCGGAGACGCGCCATCTCGCTTCAGCGAAGGACGACGTTGCGGCCATCTACATCTGGGCGATCGCGGCGACGGGGCGCGGCATCGCCGGTCTCGGCAAGGCCGCGGCTCATCTGCGACAGCTAAGGTTTCGCGGCGCCGATTGCTATGCGCAGCCGTCAACCGTGGCCGGACGCGACATCATGAGAGCGACCGGCTTTGCCCCCGTTCCGAGCTTCCAACCCGACCTCTGGTGCTACGAGCGCCCCTGGCATCGCCGGCCGATGCGCATGCCCGGTGCGATCATCCAAGCAAGGAGTTTTGCAGATGCACGGTACTAGAACTCCTCTCTCCAAGCCCGATTCCCGCGCCGTTACCATTCGCCTTGCGCGCGATCCCAGCGATCTCATGCTGGTCACCGCGATCCGTTCCGCAGTCTATCTCGCCGAGCAGAATTGTCCGTTCGAGGAGGAGTTCGACGGCAACGACATGGTCGCCGCGCATTTCATCGGCTTCGTCGGTAGTGAGCCCGCGGGCTGCCTGCGGGTGCGCTTCTTCGGCGATTTCGCCAAGGTGGAGCGGCTTGCGGTGCGTCACCAGTACCGGCGCTCGCGCGTCTCGTTCAAGCTGGTGCAGGCGAGCGTCGACTATGTGAAGCGCAAGGGCTTCCGCAAGATTTACGGCCAGGCGCAGGACCGCCTGGTGGATTTCTGGGCCCATTTCGGCGCCAAGCCGCTCGGCCACAATCGCAAGATCACCTTCTCCGATTTCTCCTACACCGAGATGCTGCTGGAGATCGAGCCGGGCCCGAACGCCATCACGCTGGACAGCGATCCCTATGTGATCATCCGGCCCGAAGGCGATTGGGACCGGCCGGGCGTGCTCGATGCCTCGGCGGGGCGGGCGGTGACCTCGCCGCTGCGGCACCTCGCGGCCGCCGATCACTGAGCTAGGTGCAACTGCGCGCAAGACAATGCCGGTTTCCATCCACGATGATCCGCCGATCCTGGTCTGCGCGGACCTGCAGGTCGAATATCTGACCCCTGGGCGCCGCCACGTCATCCTCGGCGGCGATGCCGCCACCGCACGCTGCCTGGAACTGCTGACGCTGTGGCGCAGCAATCTCTGGCCGGTGATGCATTTGAAGCGCATCGCGCAGGCGGCCTGGTTCAATCCGGCATCGAGGCTGACCGATTGGATCGCGGAGGCAAAGCCGCGTCCGGGAGAAATGATGTTCGAGCATCCGCTGCCGTCCGCCTACAGCTCGTCGCGGTTTGTGGACTTTATGTCCAATATCCACAATGTGCGCTGCGTGCTGGCCGGATTTTCCCTGGACGAGACCATCCTGGCCACCGCCGTGGACGGGTTTCACCGCAGCCATCGCTACGAGGTGATCACTGACGCCGTGGCCTGCCGGCAGCCCGGCACGGGTGATGCCGCCGCCTACAAGCGTGCCGTAGTGAATGTCATCGGGAATTTTGCTACAATCCATTCCAGCGCCGAACTGATCAGAACCAGCGGCGCCGTTGCGGTGTAGGCGGCCGCGATCGGCGGGGTGGGGTTGAGACATTGTCCCGGGGAGAACACCTCAAGGAGCTGGCAAGCGATTTGTCGCGTGCCGTCGAGACGGCGCGCCGCGTCGGCTTGCCCACGACGGTCTATCTGCTCTCGATGGCGCTCGTCGAGGTGAGGGAGGCCGCCACCGCTGAAGACGGGGATGACGACGACGCGGCCTAAAAAGCCGCCCAATCCCGATATGCGGCTTTGTGCAACGCTGCTGAGCGCTTGCTGCCGACGGATTGGCGTTGCAAGCTTTGTCTCATCGAAATAGCCAAGTAACTTGATCATCAAGTGATGATGCTGGCTGTGCTGGCGACGTCACGACTTTAGGGATCCCTGCAAATGTCCATGCTGCCGAATTCGCAAGAGGCCCGGGATGTGGCCTACCAGCTCCATCCCTACACCAACGCGCGCACCCATCAGCAGGCCGGTCCTCTCGTGATCGAGCGCGGCGAGGGTCCCTACGTGTTCGATGCCGCGGGCAATCGCTATTTCGAGGCGATGGCCGGCCTGTGGAGCGTCGGGCTGGGCTTCAATGAGAAGCGTCTGGTCGACGCCGCGCACAAGCAGATGCAGGCGCTGCCGTTCTATCACACTTTCTCGGCCAAATCGCACGGGCCCTCGATCGATCTCGCCGAGAAGCTGGTCGCGCTCGCGCCGGTGCCGATGAGCAAGGTGTTCTTCACCAATTCCGGCTCGGAAGCCAACGACACGGTGCTGAAGCTGATCGCCTACCGCTCCAACGCGCTGGGCCAGCCGCAGCGCAAGAAGGTGATCAGCCGCCTGCGCGCCTATCACGGCGTCACCATCGCCTCGGCCAGCCTCACGGGCCTGCCGAACAATCACCGCTCGTTCGACCTGCCGCTGCCGAACATCCTGCACACGGGCTCGCCGCATTTCTACAAGGACGGCGCACCCGGCGAGAGCGAGGAGGCGTTCGCGACGCGCCGGGCCGAGGAACTGGACGCGCTGATCCAGAAGGAGGGCCCGGATACGATCGCGGCTTTCTTCGGCGAGCCGGTGATGGGTGCGGGCGGCGTCATCGTTCCGCCGGCGACCTATTGGGACAAGATCCAGAAGGTCTTGAAGAAGTACGACATCCTGCTGGTCGCCGACGAGGTGATCTGCGGATTTGGGCGCACCGGCAAGATGTTCGGCTGCGAGACCTACGGCATCAAGCCCGATGCGATCGTGGTGTCCAAGCAGATCACGTCGAGCTATTTCCCGCTGTCGGCGATCCTGCTGAACGACCGCATGTTCGAGCCGATCGCCGACGAGAGCAACAAGATCGGCGTGCTCGGCCACGGCTTCACCGCGGGCGGTCATCCCGTCGGCTCGGCGATTGCGCTTGAGAATTTGAAGATCATCGAGGAGCGCGGCCTGGTCGCGCATGCTGCCGAACTCGGCGGCTACATGCAAGGCAAGCTGCGCGAGCTCGCCAGCGGTCCGCTGGTCGGCGAGGTCCGCGGCGTCGGCATGATTGCCGCCCTCGAGCTCGTGCTCGACAAGGAGCGCAAGACCGCAGCCGCTACGCCCGGCGCCGTCGGCGGCATCGCCAGCCGCATGCTGCAGGAGCGCGGCGTTATCTCCCGCAACATGCTCGATGCCATCGCCATCTGCCCGCCGCTGATCGCCACCAGGGCCCAAATCGACGAACTGACCGCGGCGATCTCGGGTGTGCTGGAGGACATGAAGGGGGAAGTTGCGAAGCTGACGCCGGCGTAAAATCTCTCCTCATCATCGCGAGGAGCGAAGCGACGAAGCAATCAGGCTGCCTCCAAGGAAGGATTCTGGATTGCTCACATGGGGGTTTGGTGTGTCAAGATTTATGATCAGCTCTTTGTTCGATTGCAGGCCAGCTCTTCGTCCCGACCGTGGGATCTTTCGG
>NZ_JADPKD010000063.1:0-260240 GCF_023073735.1 Bradyrhizobium sp. 160 | reverse complement strand
AAAACGAACTCGGCTCCCGGGAGAGCGCGGCATAAGCCGTCAAACCACTGCGCAGGGAAGGCCGTGTGTTGGGCTTCACCTGTATGCCGCTGTGCAGTTCTTCTGCGTGTGCCTTTCGCACAGCGGACCGTGGGTGCCAGCCGGCACCCGGCCTTCCCTGCGCCCTCTTGGCTTGAGAGGGTGGAGCGACGAAGCAAAGCTCGGGCGAAATCCGCCACGAGAATGCGAAGGCGTGTCTGCGTAAAGTGCGCGTTTGAAAATGAGTCCGTGCACCTTGCTCCGTCATTGCGAGCGCAGCGAAGCAAATCCAGAGTCTTTCCGCGGCGGGATTCTGGATTGCTTCGCTGCGCTCGCAATGACGTGTGGAGAGATCATGCCTCACTCTCCTCTCGTGCCCCGGACGCAGCGCAGCGCCCTTTAGCGATGCGCTGCAGAGCCGCGGCCCATCTCTCCGCATTTTGCCGTGTCGCTTTCTGGCCCCCGGCTCTGCGCCGCAACGCTTGGGCGTTGCAGCTTATCTGGGACGCGATCTCCGAGGTTTCCGCTCTCCATCAGCCAGCCTTTATCCACTCCCATTCACAACCAAGTGTCTTTATTCGGAAACAATCATTCCCTATTATCCCGCCATGCAAAAGGCCGCCCGCCGATCTCAGCCCGCCCGTTCTCCCGGCCGTCCCCGGGAGTTCGACATGAACACCGCGCTCGACAGGGCCGTGCGCGTGTTTCGCGAGCGCGGTTATCATGCCACCTCGATCGGCGATCTCACCGCGGCGATGCGGCTGGCTACGGGGAGCGTCTACAAGGCGTTTCGCGACAAGCATGCCGTGTTTCTCGCCGCCTTCGAACGCTACACCACGCTGCGCCAGGAGCAGACGCGCAGCGCAGCGGCGCGCGGTGTAAACGGCCGCGAGCAAATCCGCAACGTGCTCTTGTCCTATGTCGAGCATTCCCAGGGCACCGAGGGGCGGCGCGGCTGCCTGGTCGTCGGCAGTGCGGTCGAACTGTCCGCGCTCGATCCCGTGGTCGGCGCCCGCGTGAATGCGCAGCTCAAAACGAACGAGAGCTTCATCGCCGGCCTCATTCGCCAGGGGCAGGCCGATGGGTCGATTCCCCGTCACGTCGATGCCGACGACACCGCGCGGCTGATGATCTGCATCACGCAAGGCATGCGCGTCGCCGGCAAGGCACGCCTGCCGCTCGACGGGACGCGCCTCGTCGCCGTCGCTATGAAGCTGCTCGCCTGAATTTTTGTCATAATAGGGAATGGTCATTCCCTATTCCTGGAGTCTAAGCGAATGACGATGAATGCCACGATCGAGACCGCGCCCGGACCGGATGCGGTGTCGCAGCGCCTGACCTTCGTGCTTGCCGCGGCCTGTGGCATGGTCGCCGCCAACATCTATTACGCCCAGCCGCTGATCGCGCCGATCAGCGCTGCGCTCGGCCTGTCGCATGCAGCTAGCGGGCTGATCGTCACCATGACGCAGATCGGCTACGGTGTCGGGCTTCTCTTCATCGTACCGCTCGGCGACCTCGTCGAAAACCGCACGCTGATCTGCTCGGTCATTGCGCTTGGGGCGGCGGCCCTGCTCGCCGCGGCGTTCGCCACTCACGCGCTGCCGTTCCTGATCGCCGCGCTGTTCATCGGGCTCGGCTCGGTCGCGGTGCAGATCATCATTCCCTATGCCGCGCATTTGGCGCCCGAGGCCATCCGCGGCCGCGTCGTCGGCAATGTCTCGACCGGCCTGATGCTCGGCATCATGCTGGCGCGCCCGGTGTCGAGCTTCGTCACGGCGGCGCTGTCGTGGCACGCGGTGTTCTTCGGCTCGGCCGGGCTGATGATCGTGCTCGCAGCCGTGCTCTGGATGACGCTGCCGCAGCGCAATCCGGTCGCGCGCATGCATTATGGCGCGTTGCTGCTGTCGATGCCGCAGCTGGTGCGCACCACGCCGCTGCTGCGCCGCCGCGCGCTCTACCAGGCGAGCCTGTTCGGCTGCTTTACGCTGTTCTGGACGGTGGCGCCGCTCCAGCTCGCGAGCGCGTTCGGCTTCTCCCAGCGCGGCATCGCGCTGTTCGCGCTCGCCGGCGTTGCCGGCGTGTTCGCGGCCCCGATCGCAGGACGGCTCGCCGATCGCGGCCATAGTCGCCTCGCGACGCTGGTGGCGATGCTGCTCGCAGCCGCCGGATTCCTGATCACGCAGATCGGCGCGGCCGGATCGGTGCTGAACCTCGCCTGCCTGGTGGTGGCCGCGATTGCCATCGATATCGGGGTGCAGGGCAATGTCGTGCTCGGCTTCCGTGCCATTTTCGCGCTCGGGCACGAGCACCGCAGCCGCCTCAACGGGCTCTACATGGCGACGTTCTTCGCCGCAGGTGCTGCCGGCTCCGCGCTCGGCGCCTTCGCCTTCGCACAGGGCGGCTGGACCCTGGCATCGGCCATTGGCCTTGCCCTGCCCGTCGCTGGCCTGCTCTATGCGGCGAGCGAGTAGCCGCCGGCATGGCCGCAATTATGCGGTGCGGCCCATTTACCAACCGCGCGAGGACGCAATTTCCGCCTCGCGGTCCGCTCGCCGCTGTAGTACTTTGGTCGCAAGCGGACCTGGTTAACAGGCGGCAGGGGGAGGCTGATGAGGCGTACGGGACTGTTTGGCGTACCGCGGGTACGGCCATGGTCGTGGCAGGCGTTTCTGCTGGGGCTTGTCATCGTGGCGATGTCGGCGGTGCTTCAGGGAATTTGTGTCGCGCTCGGCGCAAAACTGTATTTCGCCGCATTCCTGCCCGGCGTCTTCCTGCTCGGGCTTGTCGCGGGCGTGCCGGCGGCGGCGCTCGCCGCACTGCTGACCATTCCGCTGGTATGGTGGGCGTTCATGCCGCCCTTTTTCGAGTTCAATTCGCTGACCAGCGCGAATGCCGATTCCATCAACCTGTTCTGCCTGCTGGCCGTGCTGGTGATCGGCCTCGCCGATCTCTGCCGCGAGACGATGGCGATCGTCAGCCGCGGCGGGCTGAAGCGCCCGGGCGAGAGCACGGCAACGAACCCGCAATAGATCGACTGTGCACGCGCATGCGCGTTGCGCGCGCGCAACAGTTCGGCAACCATCCGCGAGCTTGCCGTGCGCCGCTAACTTTTCGAAAAAGATTTGGCCGCAATTTCTCCCGCGGGAATGACGAGGGAGTTTTCGGACATGAATGGCCAAATAACCGGTCACGCCATCTTGGAGAACGTGCGCCGCTACCGCGGCATCGCATCGCTCTACCGCCAGACCGCTGCATTCCGCCCGGGCCAGAGCTGGTCGTTGTTGGAGCAGGCGAGGGATTGGGAAGCGCGGGCGCTACTGGAGCTGGAAGCCTATTTCGCGGCGCGCGCAGACTACGCCGCCCCGCTCGCGGCCTGATCGTCAACCATCGGCACGGCCTCGGTCCAGCTTGCCGAAGGTGCGATCGTCGGATCGTGCACGGGACATCACGGTGCAATTACGGAGTTGCCTCGGCAAGCGCCTGTGCTAGCAACGGCTCAACGAGATTCTTCACGTCGGCCGGGGCACGCGATGACCACCTTCAACCGCATCTTCACGACGGAGCGTCTACTCCAGATCATCGTGATCCTGGCCGCGACGATCGCGATGAAGCTGATGGGCTGAACTTCGGCGACTTATCGCCCGCCGAGCTCGGGCACGTCGGGCAGATAGTTCGATCCCTCCGAACCCAGAAAATCGAACATCGCCTGCGCCGGCGGCAGCAGCACCTTGTCGCTGCGGCGGATCACGTACCATTGCCGCACGATCGGCAGGCCGGCGACATCGAGCACGATCAGCCGGCCCTCGGCGAGCTCATGCGCCACGGTGTGCGCCGAGATGAAGGCGATGCCGAGCCCGGCGATCACCGCCTGTTTGATGGTCTCGTTGCTGCTCATCTCCATGCCGATGATCGGCTCGAGATCCGACTTCTGGAACATGCCTTCCATCAGCGTCCGCGTGCCCGAGCCCCGTTCGCGGGTGAGGAAGGTCTCGTGCACGAGATCGGTCAGGTTAAGGCCCGAATCCTTCTCCAGCCAGTGCCCCTTGCGCGCCACGATGATGTGCGGATTGCGCCCGAGCTGACGGACGTCGACAGTGACGTCCGCGGGTGGCCGACCCATCACGGCGAAATCGAGGTCGTAGCCGTGCATGGCCTCGCGGATCTCCTCGCGATTGCCGATGGTGAGCTTGATCTCGATCTTGGGATAGCGCTTGGAGAACGCCGCGATCGCGTGCGGCACGAAGTACTTTGCGGTCGAGACCGCACCGAGCTGCACCGTGCCGCCGGTCCGCCCCGCCAGCAGGTCGAGCGCGCCCTGGCAGTCCATGATCGCGGCCTCGACCCGTTCGGCCAGCGCCAGCACCTCCTTGCCGGCCTCCGTCAGCAGCATGCCGTCACCGGTCCGCTGCACCAGCGGCAGGCCGGCGAGGTCCTGAAGCTGCCGAAGCTGCTGGGTCACGGCGGGCTGCGTCAGCCCGAGATGGCCGGACGCCGCCGTCACGCTGCCCTTGGCCGAAAGCGCCGCAAGCGAGCGCAGCTGCCGGATCGTCAGATGCCGGAGCTGGGTCGCCCCGTGGCCGGGGCCATTATAAGAAAATTCTTTGGAGCTCATTATGAATAGAAATTTTCCTTATTAAGCCGTCCCTGTCAATCTCATCGTGCTGGGACTGACCGCACCGACCTCCACGGGGAGGGAAATAGATGCGGCGCCAGCAATGGGATGGACGCAGATGACCGGGCAACTCAGGTTGGACGACCACCTTCAGCGGTACTCTGAGACCGCGCCGCATGCGCTCGCCGTGGCGGCCGCAGTCGACGCCATCGCGGCAGCGGCGATCCAGATCGCCGATGTCATCGCCTCCGGCGATCTCGCCGACGCCTCGGGCCTGACCACGGGCCGCAACAGCGACGGCGACCTCCAGCGCGATCTCGACGTTCAGGCCGATGCGATCCTGCGCCGCTGCCTTAGCAGGCTGCCGCTTGCTGCCCTGGCGTCGGAGGAGATGCGCGAGGCCCAGATTGTCGACCGTGACGGCCGCATCTGCGTCGCGATCGATCCGCTCGACGGCTCCTCCAACATCGACATCAACATGACCGTCGGCACGATCTTCTCGATCCTGCCGGCACCCGTTGATCTCTCACTCGCCTTCCATCAGCGCGGCTCGGCCCAGCTTGCGGCGGGCTTCGTCACCTACGGTCCACAGACCTCGCTGGTGCTGACGCTCGGCGACGGCGTCGACATCTTCACCCTCGACCGCAAGTCCGGCTGCTTCCGCCTCGCGCGCAGCGGCGTGCAGATCTCCGAGGCTTGCGACGAGTTCGCGATCAACGCGTCCAATCGCCGGCACTGGGATCCGCCAGTGCGCGCTTTCATTGACGAATGCCTCGCCGGTGTCGAAGGCCCCGCCAACCACGATTTCAACATGCGCTGGATCGGCTCGCTGGTCGCGGAAGCCTATCGCATCCTCACCCGCGGCGGTGTGTTCCTCTATCCCTCGGACGCCCGCCCCGGCTATGGCGACGGCCGCCTGCGCCTGACCTACGAAGCGCATCCGATGGCCATGATCATCGAGCAGGCCGGCGGCTCGGCCTCGACCGGGCGCGAGCGCATCCTCGAGCTGTCTGCGCAAAGCCTGCACCAGCGCGTGCCGCTGATGATGGGCTCGAGCAACGAGGTGCGGCGGGTCGAGGAATTGCATTGCGATCCGCTGCTGGTCGCCAGCGTCTCCGCGCCGCTGTTCGCGCGGCGCGGATTCTTCCGGCTCTGAGCGAGGCGTCCCATGTCCAGGAAGCATCCCATTATCTCCATCACCGGCTCCTCCGGCGCCGGCACCACCTCGGTCAAGAAGACCTTCGAGCAGATATTCTTCCGCGAGAAGGTCAACGCCGTCTACATCGAGGGCGACGCGTTCCATCGTTACGACCGCGCCGAGATGCGCGCGCAGATGGCGAACGAGGCCGAGCGCGGCAACAAGCATTTCAGCCATTTCAGCCCCGAGACCAACCTGTTCGAGGAGCTGGAGCGCGCGTTCCGCGACTATGGCGAGACCGGCACGGCGGTGACGCGTCACTATGTCCACGATGCCGAGGAATCCGCGTTGCACGGCGCGCCTCCCGGCACCTTCACCGATTGGGAGCGGCTACCCGAGAATTCGGACCTGCTGTTCTACGAGGGCCTGCACGGCGCCGTCGTTACTGACAAGGTGAATGTCGCGCGCTATGCCGACCTCAAGATCGGCGTCGTGCCCGTGATCAATCTCGAATGGATCCAGAAGCTGCACCGCGATCGCAGCGCGCGCGGCTATTCGACCGAGGCCGTCACCGACACCATCCTGCGGCGGATGCCCGATTACATCCATTACATCTGCCCGCAATTCACCGAGACCGACATCAACTTCCAGCGCGTGCCGACGGTGGACACCTCTAATCCGTTCATCGCGCGCTGGATCCCGACGCCAGACGAATCGATGGTCGTGATCCGCTTCAAGAATCCGCGGGGCATCGACTTCCCCTACCTGCTGTCGATGTTGCCGCAAAGCTGGATGTCGCGCGCGAATTCGATCGTCTGCCCCGGCGCGAAGCTCGATCTCGCGATGCAGCTGATCCTGACGCCGCTGATCATGCAGCTGATCGAACGCAAGCGAAACCTGAAGTGAAGCAACGACGATAACGGGAGGGCCCGATGAACGTCTCGGTTCATGCCGAAGCCGACCTTACGGCAGTCACGCACAACGATCTCGCCAACGCCGTCCGCTTCCTCGCGGTCGACGCCATCGAGACCGCGCAGTCCGGCCATCCCGGCCTGCCCATGGGTATGGCCGACGTCGCGACCGTGCTGTTCTCACGCTTTCTCAAATTCGACTCGGCGCACCCGAACTGGCCCGACCGCGACCGCTTCGTGCTGTCGGCCGGGCACGGCTCGATGCTGCTCTACGCGCTGCTGCATTTGACCGGCGGTGATGTCAGCCTCGATGACATCAAGGCGTTCCGGCAATGGGGCTCGAAGACACCGGGTCACCCCGAATACGGCCACACGCCGGGGGTCGAGACCACGACTGGACCGCTCGGGCAGGGGATCGCGACGGCTGTCGGCATGGCGCTCGCCGAGCGCATGGCCAATGCGCGGCATGGCGATGGCCTCGTCGATCACTTCACCTATGTGATCGCCGGCGACGGCTGCCTGATGGAGGGTATCAGCCAGGAGGCGATTTCGCTGGCCGGCCATCTCCAGCTCGGCCGCCTGATCGTGCTGTTTGACGACAACGGAATCTCCATCGACGGGCCGACCTCGCTGGCAATCTCCGACGACCAGCTTGCGCGCTTCGCCGCCTCCGGCTGGTCGGTGCGCCGCGTTGACGGCCACGATCCCGAGGCCGTTGCGCAGGCGATTGCGCAAGAGCGTGAGACGACAAAACCATCGCTGATCGCCTGCCGCACCATCATCGGCTATGGCGCGCCGGACCGCCAGGGCACTGAGAAGGCGCATGGTGCGCCGCTCGGAGCCGAGCAGACGGCCGCTGCGCGCCGGATGCTGGGCTGGGATTATCAGCCCTTCGTGGTGCCACTTCCGATCCTGAAGGCGTGGCGGATGATCGGACAGCGCGGGCAGGTGGATCGTCTCGCCTGGCTCGATCGTTATGAACGTGCGACGCCAGAGCAGCGCGACCTGTTCATCGAGGGCAAGGCCGTCGCCTTGCCGGGCGCCTATGCGCTGGCGGCGGCGAAGTTGCGCGAGCGCTTCGCCAGCGAGCGCCCGAAGATCGCGACGCGACAGGCCTCGCAACAGGTGCTCGACGGTGTCGCCGGGACGATTCCCGGTTTCGTCGGCGGCTCGGCCGACCTGACGCATTCGAACCTGACGCACGCCAAGGTGCAGGCTCCCGTCACGCGTGGGACGTTCGCCGGCGATTACATCCATTACGGCATTCGCGAGCACGGCATGGCCGCCGCGATGAATGGCCTCGCGCTGCATGGCGGCTTCATCCCCTATGGCGGTACCTTCCTCGCCTTCTCCGACTACAGCCGGCCGGC
The DNA here is from genome assembly GCF_023073735.1 of Bradyrhizobium sp. 160. Lineage (NCBI taxonomy): Bacteria > Pseudomonadati > Pseudomonadota > Alphaproteobacteria > Hyphomicrobiales > Nitrobacteraceae > Bradyrhizobium > Bradyrhizobium sp. 160. The sequence continues at coordinate 252,191 of NZ_JADPKD010000063.1, read as the reverse complement.
GATTCGTCTTGCGGCCATGATGCGGCTGCGCGTCATCCATGTGATGACCCACGACTCCATCGGCCTCGGCGAGGACGGCCCGACGCACCAGCCGGTCGAGCATCTCGCCGCGCTGCGGGTGATTCCGAACCTTCTGGTGTTCCGTCCCGCCGACGCGGTGGAGACGCTGGAGGCCTGGGACTGCGCACTCAATTCCGAGAGCCGTCCGTCCGTGTTGTGCCTGTCGCGTCAGGCCTTGCCGACCTTCCGCAGCGATGCTCGCGGCAGAAACCGCGTCGCGCGCGGCGCCTATCTCGTCGTCTCGCCTGACGGCGGCCGCGATGTGACGTTGATCGCAACCGGCTCGGAAGTGTCGATCGCGCTGGAGGCGGCGCGCCTGCTCGCGACCGAGCACATCCGTGCCGCCGTCGTGTCCGCACCCTGCTTCGCGCTGTTCGAGCAACAACCGGACGATTACCGAGCCACCGTGCTCGGCACTGCGCCGCGCGTCGGGATCGAGGCGGCCGTAGCGGGCGACTGGCCGCGCTGGATCGGCACCGAGGGCGAGTTCGTCGGCATGCGCGGCTTCGGCGCCTCGGCGCCGGCGCCCGTACTGTACAGCGAGTTCGGCATCACACCGCAAAGCATTGCGGAAGCCGCCCGACGGGCGATCGCTCGCAAGCGACAATAAGGAGGATTAATCGTGGCTCGTATCACCCTTCGACAACTGCTCGATCACGCCGCCAGCCACGGCTACGCGGTGCCGGCGTTCAACATCAACAACATGGAGCAGGGCATCGCGATCATGCAGGCGGCGGCAGAGGTCGACGCACCGGTCATCATCCAGGCCTCGCGCGGTGCGCGCAGCTATGCCGGCGATTTCATGCTCTCGCACATGATCGACGCGCTGGAGCGGACCTATCCGGACATCCCGCTCTGCATGCACCAGGACCACGGCAATGACGAAGCGACCTGCGCCTCCGCGATCGCCCACGGCTTCACTTCGGTGATGATGGACGGCTCGCTGAAAGCCGACGCAAAGACTGCGGCCGAGTACGAATACAACGTCGCGATCACCCGCCGCGTCGTCGATCTCGCCCACTGGGTCGGCGCCTCCGTCGAAGGTGAGCTCGGCGTGCTCGGCTCGCTCGAGCATGGCGGCGGCGAGCAGGAGGACGGCCACGGCGTCGAGGGCAAGGTCGGCCACGACCAGTTGCTGACCGATCCGGACCAAGCCGTCGACTTTGTCCGCGCGACGAAGGTCGATGCCCTGGCGATCGCGATGGGCACCTCGCACGGCGCCTACAAGTTCAGCCGCAAGCCAGATGGTGACATCCTGGCGATGCGGGTAGTCGAGGAGATCCATCGCCGGTTGCCGAACACGCATCTCGTCATGCACGGCTCATCGTCGGTGCCGCAGCCGCTGCAGGACATGTTCAATCAGTTCGGCGGCGAGATGCCGCAGACCTGGGGCGTGCCGGTCGAGGAGATCGTACGCGGCATCGGAAGCGGCGTGCGCAAGGTCAATATCGATACCGACTGCCGTCTCGCAATGACCGCGGTGTTCCGCAAGGTCGCCGCGCAGGCGCGCTCCGAATTCGACCCACGAAAGTTTCTCAAGCCGGCGATGGATGCGATGCGCGAGCTTTGCCGCGAGCGCTTCGAGCAGTTCGGCACGGCTGGCCACGCGAGCAAGATCAAGGTGGTTCCGATGAGCGAGATGGCGCGGCGCTATCGCGCCGGCGAACTTGATCCGCGCATCGACGCCCGTGAACCGGTCGCAGCCTAGTCGTTCAGAGAGAGAAGAGCAGGAGAGAGTCATGAATGCACACGCAGGAACCGTCCGCGGCAAGGAAAGATATCGCTCGGGCGTGATGGAATATAAGCGCATGGGCTATTGGGAGCCCGACTACACGCCAAAGGACACCGACGTCATCGCGCTGTTTCGCGTGACGCCGCAGGAGGGCGTCGACCCGATCGAGGCGTCGGCTGCGGTCGCCGGTGAATCCTCGACCGCGACCTGGACCGTGGTGTGGACCGATCGGTTGACAGCCGCGGAGAAATATCGCGCGAAATGCTATCGCGTCGATCCGGTCCCGGGCTCGCCCGGCTCCTACTTCGCCTACATCGCCTATGACCTCGATCTGTTCGAGCCGGGCTCGATCGCCAACCTCTCGGCCTCGATCATCGGCAACGTGTTCGGCTTCAAGCCGCTGAAGGCGCTGCGGCTGGAGGACATGCGCTTCCCGGTCGCTTATGTGAAGACGTTCCAGGGACCGGCGACCGGCATCGTGGTCGAGCGCGAGCGGCTCGACAAGTTCGGCCGGCCGCTGCTGGGCGCGACCGTGAAGCCGAAGCTCGGGCTTTCGGGCCGCAATTACGGCCGCGTGGTCTACGAGGCGCTGAAGGGCGGGCTCGACTTCACCAAGGACGACGAGAACATCAACTCGCAGCCTTTCATGCACTGGCGCGACCGTTTCCTCTACTGCATGGAGGCGGTGAACCGTGCGCAGGCGGCCTCCGGCGAGGTCAAGGGCACCTACCTGAACGTCACCGCAGGCACGATGGAGGACATGTACGAGCGCGCCGAGTTCGCCAAAGAGCTCGGGTCGTGCATCGTCATGATCGACCTCGTGATCGGCTACACCGCGATTCAGTCGATGGCCAAGTGGGCGCGGCGCAACGACATGATCCTGCATCTGCATCGCGCCGGCCACTCGACCTATACGCGGCAGAAGAGCCACGGCGTGTCGTTCCGCGTCATCGCCAAATGGATGCGGCTTGCCGGCGTCGACCACATTCATGCCGGTACGGTGGTTGGCAAGCTCGAAGGCGACCCCCACACAACGCGCGGCTACTACGACGTCTGCCGCGAGGACTTCAATCCAACCAAGCTCGAGCACGGGCTGTTCTTCGACCAATCCTGGGCGAGCCTGAACAAGATGATGCCGGTGGCCTCCGGCGGCATCCATGCCGGGCAGATGCACCAGTTGCTCGACCTCTTGGGCGAGGACGTCGTGCTGCAATTCGGCGGCGGCACCATCGGCCATCCCATGGGCATTGCAGCCGGCGCGACCGCCAATCGCGTGGCGCTGGAAGCGATGATCCTCGCCCGCAACGAGGGCCGCGACTATATCCACGAAGGGCCGGAGATCCTCGCCAAGGCGGCCGAGACCTGCACGCCACTGAAGGCCGCGCTCGAAGTCTGGAAGGACGTCACCTTCAACTATCAATCCACCGACACGCCGGACTTCGTGCCGACGGCGCTGGAAACCGTTTGAGGAGATTCACATGAAACTGACCCAGGGCTGCTTCTCATACCTGCCCGATCTGACCGACGACCAGATCTACAGCCAGGTGCAGTACTGCCTCGCCAATGGCTGGGCGGTGAACATCGAGTTCACCGACGATCCGCATCCCCGCAACACCTATTGGGAGATGTGGGGCCTGCCGATGTTCGATCTCCAGGACGCCGCGGGCGTGATGATGGAGCTCGCCGAGTGCCGCAGGGTGTACGGCGACCGCTACATCCGCATCAGCGGTTTCGATTCCAGCCATGGCTGGGAATCGGTACGCATCTCCTTCCTCGTTAACCGGCCACCGCAGGAGGCGGAGTTCGAGCTGGTGCGGCACGAGGTCGGCGGCCGCGCGATCCGCTACACCACGGTACGAAAGCCGGCCGCTCAGGCGTCCGTGTAAGCAATTCCTCTCCGCGCGGAGCACTCCCTGCTCCGTTTCCTTGGCGGACCACTGCTTCGCCGCTTCCTTGCGGCGAAGCTCTTTTCTTCGAGGTGCCGATGCTGGATATTCCCCACGCAACAACCGGACAGAGCGAGACCAACTTCGATCTCCGGAAGGAAGCTGAAGCGGCCGGGATCACCGACACGCTGCAACAGCTCGAGCAGGAGCTGGTCGGATTGAAGCCTGTGAAGAACCGCGTGCGCCAGATCGCCTCGCTGCTGTTGATCGAACGTATCAGGCAGCGGGCGGGATTGGCCTCCGCGCCGCCGACGCTGCACATGTCGTTTACAGGCAATCCCGGCACCGGCAAGACCACGGTAGCGCTGCGCATGGCCAAGATCCTGCATGGCCTCGGCTTCGTGCGGCGCGGGCAGGTGATCTCGGTCACGCGCGACGATCTCGTCGGCCAGTATATCGGCCACACCGCTCCGAAGACCAAGGAAATATTGAAGAAGGCGATGGGCGGCGTGCTGTTCATCGACGAGGCCTATTATCTGCACCGGCCCGACAACGAGCGCGACTACGGCCAGGAGGCGATCGAGATCCTGCTCCAGGTGATGGAGAACCAGCGCGAAGACCTGGTCGTGATCCTCGCCGGCTATGGCGAGCGGATGACGAGCTTCTTCGCCTCCAATCCCGGCTTCCGCTCGCGCATCGCGCACCATATCGAATTTCCAGACTATGCTGAAGCCGAGCTGCTCGTCATCGCCGAGCTGATGCTGAAGGAACGCGGTTATCGCTTCTCGGCGGCCGCGCGCGAGGCGTTCGAAAAATACATCGCGCTGCGCCGGACCCAGCCGTTCTTCTCCAACGCGCGGTCGATCCGCAACGCCGTTGACCGTATCCGCCTGCGGCAGGCCGATCGTCTGGTGTCCGATCTCGACCGCATGCTCGACATCGCCGACCTCGAAACCATCGATCCCATCGACGTCCTGGCGAGCCGCGTCTTCAGCGGCGGCGCCGACGCGCGGAGTGCAAGGTCATGACGAGAGAGGTGATCATTGCTCCTTCAATTCTGGCGGCGGATTTCGCGCGTCTCGGCGAGGAGATCGCGGCGATCGATGCGGCCGGGGCCGACTGGATCCATTGCGACGTTATGGACGGACACTTCGTGCCCAACATCAGCTTTGGCCCCGACGTCATCAAGGCGATCCGGCCGCTGACGAAGAAGGTCTTCGACGTGCATCTCATGATCGCGCCTGTTGATCCTTATCTCGAGGCGTTCGCGAAGGCCGGTGCGGACGTCATTACGGTGCACGCAGAAGCCGGCCCGCATCTGGATCGTTCGCTTCAGGCGATCCGCGCGCTCGGCAGGAAAGCCGGCGTGAGTCTGTGTCCGGCGACGGCGGAGAGTGTCATCGAATATGTGCTCGATCATCTCGACCTCGTGCTGGTGATGACGGTCAATCCCGGCTTCGGCGGCCAGTCCTTCCTCGACTCCCAGTTGGCGAAGATCGCACGGATCAAGACCATGATTGGCAACCGGCCGATCCGGCTCGAGGTCGACGGCGGTATCACGCGCGACAATGCTGCTGCCGTGGCTGCCGCGGGCGCCGATACGCTCGTGGCGGGTTCCGCGGTGTTTCGCGGCAAAGGCGCCGCGGAATACGCGGCCAATATTGCGGCCATTCGCGCCGCCGCCGACGCCAGCTTGCTTCCAAAGCCGCAAGACAGGTCTGCGCAGCGGATGCGCGTAAGCGATGGAGGCCCTGTCCGGTAGACTACGTCATCGATCGCCGCCTCTACGCCTGCCTTGGCGGGCGGCGAGAATTCAGCGTGCGAATCCGCGCCGACTGGAACTTTGGCTCCCCTCCGCATTTGCTAGAACTAACCGAGGCTGGCGCGCGGCGGGCGCAGCAAAACTTTTGCATGACCGCCATCGGCCTGACGCAAATCGGGGCAATAAGCCCTGGGAATGCGAGGGAGGGTCTCATGGAGAACGTACGTCGCTACCGGGCGCTCGCGTCCCTCTGTCGTCAGCAGGCAGCCTATAGGCCGCTCCAGAACTGGGAGCTTCTCGGCCAAGCCGAACATTTCGAATATCTCGCGGAAGTCGAGCTCAAGGCGCATTTCGACGCGTGCAATGCACAAGGCGGCGAGGACGCCCCGGAAGCCGTGGCCTGGAAGTCACCTGCCGCGGCGTGACGGTGGCGGGCCGGCTCGGCTCAATGTCGGCGCGGGCGACCGACAGGCCGACCGTGCGGATCGAGAGCCCGGCCGACATGTCTTGCCAGATCGGGCGCTGAAGCTTCGCGCAGACCGCATCGTCTTCGTTGATCGTCTCGCCGCGCTGGCCGGTCCCCAAATCTTTGCCAAGATTTAATCGCGTGGACGGGACGCCGTAAGGTGGCAACGACCATGTTGGGCGCAAGGCGACAGCTGCTCAACATGGACATCTCGACATGAACGATCGCGTCAATTCCGACATCACCACCTCCCGCAAGATCCTGAGAACGCGCAGGCTCGCGCTGCTCGGCACCGTGGCCGCGCTTGGCGCGGCCGTGCTGGCGGCTGCTCCCGGCGCTTTGCCGTTCGGGATAACCTCCTTCGCCGCGCCGGCGCAGGCCGCCGAAACGGCTGCGACCCCGCCGGGCTTCGGCGATCTCGTGGCCAAGGTCAAACCCGCCGTCATCTCGGTGCGGGTCAGAATTGACCAGAGCAACGACAAGAGCGCGATGCTGCAACAGAACCGGATGGATTCGGACGAAGACTCGCCGCTCGACCAGTTCTCGCGGCAGTTCGGTTTCCGCTTTCCGGGTGGCATGAACGGCATGCCGCGTCAGCGCCGCCAAATGATCACGGGCGAAGGCTCCGGCTTCTTCATCTCCGCCGACGGTTATGCCGTAACTAACAACCATGTCGTCGATCACGCCGAGTCCGTGCAGGTGACCATGGACGACGGCACGACCTATACCGCGAAGGTCGTCGGCACAGATCCGAAGACCGATCTCGCGCTGATCAAGGTCGAGGGCAAGAAAGATTTTCCGTTCGTCAAATTCTCCGACCAGAAGCCGCGCATCGGCGATTGGGTCGTTGCGGTCGGCAATCCATTCGGCCTCGGCGGCACCGTCACCGCGGGTATCGTCTCGGCCAGCGGCCGCGACATCGGCAATGGTCCCTATGACGACTTCATCCAGATCGACGCGCCGATCAACAAGGGCAATTCGGGTGGTCCGGCTTTCGATATGAGCGGCAACGTGATCGGCGTGAACACCGCGATCTTCTCGCCCTCAGGCGGCTCGGTCGGTATCGGCTTCGATATTCCGGCCACGACCGCAAAGCTCGTGGTGGCGCAATTGAAGGACAAGGGCGCAGTCACCCGCGGCTGGCTCGGCGTGCAGGTGCAGCCGGTGACGCCGGATATTGCCGACAGCCTTGGCCTCAAGGAGGCGCGCGGGGCGATCGTCGACAATCCGCAACCCGACAGCCCGGCGGCGAAGGCCGGCATTGAGGCGGGCGACGTTATCACCGCGGTCAACGGCACGGCGGTCAAGGATTCCCGCGATCTCGCCCGCACCATCGCCACCCTGGCGCCCGGCAGCTCAGTCAAGCTCGACGTCTTCCACAAGGGCGAAAGCAAGACTGTGACGCTGGCGCTCGGCGAGCTGCCGAACGAACGGCAGGCGCAGGGCAAGGCCTATGACGGCAAGGTGCCGCCGGGCGCCGGCACGCCGCGCCTTGGGCTTGGTCTGGCTCCCGCCGGCGATGTGCAGGGCGCCGGCCGGGAGGGTGTCGTCGTCACGGAGGTTGATCCGGAAGGACCGGCGGCGCAGCGCGGCATCCAGACCGGAGACGTCATCCTCAATGTCGGTGGCAAGGCTGTCAGCAATGTCGCCGAAGTCCGTTCGGAGCTGGCGCAGGCCAAATCGTCCGGCAAGCGCAGCGTGCTGTTGCAGGTCAGAAGCGCGGATGCCACCCGATTCGTCGCGGTGCCACTGGCGTAAGGCGAGCTTGGATCGCTTCAATCCAAAAAGGCGGCCTTCCGGCCGCCTTTCGCATTCGTATCCAAGACCCCCCACGGGCCACCGATAACATTCTCGTTAACGGCAGGGTGGGTGACCCGGTTCGTCCGAAAAAGCCGTGTTCGGCCATCAGACTTTCTGGCCGCGCATCTGCTCGGCGGCAATGAAGCCGTGAATCGGGTTTGCGAGCGTGGAACTTCGAACCCCCCGACCGCTTTGTGGAACTGGCCGGTGGTTCGCATTTGATCGGTGCCGACATGGATCGATTGAAGCTCTCGCTGATAAGTACGCTGCTCGTCGCGTGGTTCATCCTGCCGGCAGGAAACGCGCTCGGGCGCGACGATGGCCGCTATGCGAACTCGCCCCTGAAGCCATGGTTCGACAGCCTGCGCAGCCACCTCGGTCCGTGCTGCTCGGATGCGGACGGCTTTGCCGTCTCCGATCCCGATTGGGAATCGCACAACGGGCATTACCGTGTTCGGCTGGACGGGCAATGGGTCGAGGTGCCGGATGAAGCCGTCATCACCGAGCCGAACCGCGCCGGCCGCACCATGGTGTGGCCGGTGAAGACTGCGTTCGGGATTTCGATCCGCTGCTTCATGCCGGGCAGCATGATCTGACCGAGGTCAGCGCGACCGCTTGGTGGATTTGCGCTTTGACGATGCCCGGGAAGATTTCTTGGAAGATTTCTTGGAAGATTTCTTGGCAGATTTCTTGGACGTCTTCTTCTTGGACGTCTTCCGCTTGGAGGCCTTCTTCGGGACTTTCTTGCCCTTCTTGCGTGCCTTCGACAGTCCGATCGCAATCGCTTGCTTGCGGCTCTTCACGCGTCCGCCGCGACCGCCACGTCCGCTCTTCGCGGTACCTTTCTTGTAACGCCGCATCTCGCTTTCGACATCGCTGCCGGAGCTGCGCGAGTAGCGGCGCTTCTTTGCCTTACGTGCCATGCCTTTTCTCCCTTGGCCGAGGAAGAACCGTCGGACACCGGCATGGTTCCGAACAGCACGCCTGCAATGTTCCCGGCGGTGAAGCCAGCCTTAGAACGAATTCGCCAGTTCGATCTCCGCCTCCAGCACCTGGATGCGCCGCGCAGCCTCGGCGAAGGAGAGATCCCGCGCATATTGTGTCGGCTGATACGCTTCTTCGCTCAGCCGCTTCAATCTCAGTCCCTGCGCCCGTGTCATCTGCTCACTAAGAAAAACCCTGGCGTCGTATTTGGCCTGAACCTGCATGTAGCTCCTCCGGTTTGAAAACATGATTTGACTATATGTTCTTATTTTGTTCTAACAAGCCATGGACAACAGAATTAACGAAATTCGGCGTAAAATCAGCGCCTTGAGGTTGGAAATGGCCGAGGTCGAGGCGTCTGTGCGCGATCTCGTCAACGGCGATTGCGACTGCACCGAACGAACTCTGGCGCAGATCGATCTGCGCCGGAAAATCAACCTGCTGATCGATGAATGGAAGGCGGCTGGGGGCGGTGACGTCCTGCCTGACGTGCGCGGCCAGATGCGTCTTCGCTCCGTGAAGAATGTCGACAAGGCGGCGCGCGTGTTGGCCGGTCACTAAGCGTGCGCGCAAGCGACATGCTGCCGATTGTCGATGCCCTCGGACACCTAACGGGCCGCGCTGTGCGGGCCGTGCCGGACGAAATCTGCGGCAACGTTCCTTCGTCCGACGTGATGACGCGCCGGCGCGTGACCGCGATGTTGCGCGAGGCTTTATGCGGCGATCGCTATGCCTGGAAGAGGTGAAGCGGGCCGGCGGCGATACGCTGGTCAGCGCGCCGACCTGTGGCGCTAAAGTAGTAGCGGTTTTCCGAGAAGATGATGCTCAAACAACAATCTGAAGCGCAATGACGGTTCATCCAATCTCATTGCGCTTTATGGCGCGAGGGACTGGATGAATCGTCATCGTGCTTTGGTGAAGGCCCCGCGCTGAACGCGGGACTCTCACGTTACCGCGCAGAGCTCACTTGGTGTTGCTCATGCCACCCTTGTTCGTCATCGTGCCGCCCTGGTCGGAGCCGGGGCCAGAGCCGCCTTGACCGGAGGGATCGGCACCCTTGGAGGACTTGGTGTTCGCGCCCGTGGTCTGCGACGATGACATTGAGGATCCATGTTTGGCCTTGTGCGACTTCGCCTGCGCGGCGAACGGCGCGGCAGCGAGGCCGGTTGCCAACATTGCGGCGAAGGCGAGCTTGACTGTTTTCATATGGAGGAACTCCCTGAGTTAAATTGACGCAGGCGGCCAACTGCCGTTCCTCGCAGGAGTTCCCGACAAAGCTTCCCCTAGGGTCACGCGCGCTTCAAGATTGCTTGTTCTCTTCCAGGATGAACACGATGCCCGTGAGCGTCGCGCCGATCGCGAAGGTCGTCCCCAGTGTGAGAGCGAACCCAAGAGCGGCTTGGCTTCCGCCATGACTCAGCAGATTGGCGACGGCTGGATTGGACAGAATGAGTGTGAGGCTGAAGGCGAGGCCGAGGGCTGCACCCATCATCGCATGTGTCATCAGCTTGATGAGGCCGGTGGGAGAGACCAGGCCCGACGACTTCTTCGCGCGCATGGAACTATGTCCCGATTTGGCCCGCAAACGCGCGCAATAGTCATTGGTTCCATCTGGATGAAGGAATTTTCATCGCCAGCTTCATCCGACGTTCATGCCCGGCTTGCGAACATGAGCGCCATCAACACGGGACATTGGATATGGGCAAGGTAGTCTTTCTGTACCGCTCGCTGGCCTATCGCAACGCGGCCGCAGACATCTTGCGCAAGGCGCGCAAGCTCCCGCGCGGCGCGGAGCGAAGCGCGGCCCGGCGCTACGCGAAGGCGTTGCGTGATCTCGCTCGAACGGAAGCTTGGCTCGAAGGACGCATCGCGCGCGACCCAAGGACGGAGCAGCGCATGACGAACACGGCGTCCGGCTAAAGCTCTCCGTTCCGATTGAGGGAAGCTCTCGATTCTTGGCTTGACGCGTTTTCTTGACGCGAACCGGTCACCACTTCGCTGGAAAACGCTCTAACCGGATGCGCGCTGCAACTCGGCCGCCGCGGCGGCATCAAATTTGCTCGGTGCCGTCGCCGCCGGCTTGCGTGTCAAGGGTACCTCGAGGCGGCACAACAGTCCCTCAGCGCGCCAATCGAATTTCGCCTGTCCGCCGAGCTGGGACTCGACGCTCGCGAGCAGGCTCCGCGTTCCGAAGCCTCGGGATTTCGGCGTCCTGACGAGCGGGCCGCCAGTTTCCTCCCAGGTCAGCGTGAGGAGCTCGTCATCGACCTGCCACCCGATCATGAGCCGCCCGGATCGCGTCGAAAGCGCGCCATATTTTGCCGAGTTGGTGAAAAGCTCGTGCAGAGCGAGCGCGAGTGTCTGGGCAGTCGTCGGCAGCAATTGAACCTCGGGGCCCGCCAACCTGATCTGGCCACTCGGCGAGTAGGGTGCCAGCTCCTCGTCGATCAGCTTGGAGAGCTCGGCTCCCTGCCAGCTCGACAGCGACAGGATGGTGTGCACGCGCGCGAGCGCATTGATGCGTCCCTCGACGGCATTGACATAGGCCTTGACCTCGTCGGCACGGGTGAGGCGCACGATCGATTGCGCCAATGCCAGCGCGTTCTTGGCGCGATGATCGACTTCCCGCGCGAGAAGGTTCTGCTGCTCTTCGGCGCGCTTGCGTTCGGTAATGTCCACCGTAACGCCGCTCACCCGCACCACGCGGCTGCTATGGTCGACCGTTGCGGCCGCTGTGCCGACGCACCAGCGTACCTCACCATCGGGCCGCACAATGCGGAACTCCGTTTCATAGGAGCGCGTGCCGCTGTTGAACTCGGCGATCGCCTTGCGCAACTGATCGACGTCATCGGGATGCAACAGCGCCTGAACGTTGGCCGGGTTGACCTCGAAGCTCTCCGGGCTAACCCCAAGGATGCGATATTGTCCCTCGTCCCACATCCAGTCGCCGGTGATCCAGTCCCAATCCCAAGACCCCATCTTGCCGGCGGCGATTGCCATGCTGCGCCGCTGCTCGCTCTCGCGAAGCTTGGCGGTGGAATTCTCCAGCTCGGCGGTGCGTGCGCGGACGCGGTCCTCGAGCTCCTGATTCAGTCGTTCGAGCTCGCGGGTCTTACGATAGAGTTCGGCGAACACCTTGATCTTGGCGCGCAGCACCTCCGGCACGACAGGCACCGGAACGTAGTCGACGGCGCCCATCTCGTAGCCCCGCAACCGGTCGATGTCGCTCACCTGAATGGCAGAGATGAAGATCATTGCGGTCTTCTGGAAGCGCGGATGCTCGCGGATCATCGCGGCGAGCTCGAAGCCGTCGAGTTCGGGCATGCAGACGTCGACCAGGATGACCGCGATCTCGGTCTTGAGCAGAACCTCCAGCGCCTCGCGGCCGGACGAGGCGATCACGAGATTCTCGCCGAGATCTTTCAGGATCACCTCATAGGCGAGCAGCTTGGCCGGCTGGTCGTCGACGAGCAGGATGTTGACCTTTTCGTGGTCCATTCGCGGATCCAACTCAGCGGTGCAGCCACATGCGGATCGCAAGCAGCAATTGATCGGTGTTGACGGGTTTGGCGAGATAGTCGGACGCGCCGGCCTCCAGGCATTTCTCCCGATCACCCTTCATCGCCTTGGCGGTCAGCGCGATGATCGGCAATCGCGCGAAGGCCGGGTTCTCGCGGATCACACCCATGGTCTGATAGCCATCCATCTGCGGCATCATGATGTCCATCAGCACGATGGCGATTTCCGGATTGGATTCGACCAGCGCGACCGCCTCGCTGCCGGTCGTGGCCGTCAACACCTTCATGCCGCGCCGTTCCAACACGCTCGACAGCGCGAAGATGTTACGGGCGTCGTCGTCGACGAGCAGGGCCGTCTTGCCGATCAGGTCCTCGTCGGAACTGTTCAGCTTCTCCAGCATGCGCTGCTTCTCGACCGGCAGTTCCGTGATGACACGGTGCAGGAACAGTGCGGTCTCGTCGAGCAGGCGCTCCGGCGATTCCACGCCCTTGACCACGATGCTGCGCGCCATGGTGTGGAGTTCTGCATCCTCCTCCGCCGAGAGCTCGCGGCCGGTGAACACCACGACCGGGATGTTCGACAGCGCCTCGTCATTGCGGATCTCGTCGAGCACCTCGAAGCCGCTCATGTCGGGCAGCCGCAGGTCGAGCACCACGCAATCGCAAGGCTGCTCGCGCAGCGTCGAGAGAGCGCCGGCGCCGGTGTCGGTAACCACGATCTCGATGTCGTCGTGGTGCAGCAGCTCGCGGATCGAGAGTTGTTCGGCCTCGTTGTCCTCGACTATCAGGAGTCGTTTGCGCCGCGGCCGCGCATATTCCTTGATCTGCGTCAGCGCGGCGGAGACGCCTTCCGTCGTCGTCGGCTTGTTGACGAAGGAGAAGGCCCCCCGCGCCAGCGCGTGCTGGCGGTCCTCGTCGAGCGTGATGATCTGGACGGGAATGTGGCGGGTGAGCGGATTGTGCTTGAGCTGGCTCAGCACCGTCCAGCCCAGCATGTCGGGCAGGAACACGTCCAGGGAGACCGCCGTCGGCTGGTACTGTTTGGCGAGCTCCAGCGCTTCGGCGCCGCGGGCCGCAACCAGGACCTTGAAGCCCTTGTCGCGGGCGAGATCGACCAGCACGCGCGCATAGTGCGGATCGTCCTCCACAATCAGGAGGATGGTGTCGCCCGGCTCGATGTTGAGTCGGTCGTCGGGAAGCTGCTCGATGACGCGCTGCTGGTCAGGTGCGGCCGGCTGTAGCGCTGGCGGCTGGGCGTGTTGCTGTGGCGCGGGCGCAGCACGCGGTGCGAGCGTCGGGCCGGAATATTTCAGCGGCAGATAAATCGTGAAGGACGAGCCCTTGCCCGGCGAGCTGCGCAGGTGGATTTCGCCGCCGAGCAGGCTTGCAAGCTCGCGGCTGATCGCAAGCCCGAGGCCCGTACCGCCATATTTGCGGCTGGTGCCGGCGTCAGCTTGTTGGAACGCTTCGAAGATCAGCTTCTGCTTCTCCAGGGGAATGCCGATCCCGGTATCGGACACCTCGAAGGCGATCACGGCTGGTGCCGAGTTCAGTACCGGATGATCCGTCCCCCAGCCGCCGACCGCGCTGGCGACCTTCAGGCGCACCTCGCCTTCGGCGGTGAACTTGAAGGCATTGGAGAGCAGGTTCTTCAGCACCTGTTGCAGGCGCTTGGAATCGGTGACGATGCTGCGGGGCAGGTTCGGATCGATGTCGATCTTGAACGACAGATTGCGGTTTTCCGCCTCGTGCCGGAACGGCCGGCCCACGGTCTCGAGCAGATTCGCGGTCAGGATTTCCTCAGCGTCGACCGTCACCGTGCCGGACTCGATCTTGGACAGATCGAGAATGTCGCTGATGAGATTGAGCAGGTCGGTGCCGGCGCCGTGGATGGTGCGGGCGAATTCGACCTGCTTGGCCGAGAGGTTGCCGTCCGGATTGTCGGTGAGCTGCTGTCCGAGGATCAGGATCGAGTTCAGCGGCGTGCGCAGCTCGTGGCTCATATTGGCGAGGAATTCGGACTTGTACTTCGAAGTCAGTGCGAGCTCGGTCGCCTTTTCCTCCAGCGCGCGGCGGGCCTGCTCGATCTCCTGGTTCTTGCGCTCGACCTCGACGTTGCGCTCGGCGAGCTGCTGCGCCTTCTGTTCGAGCTGGTCGTTGGTCTGCTGCAATTCGCGCTGCTGCGTCTGCAGCTCGCCGGCGAGCTGCTGCGACTGCTTGAGCAGGCCTTCGGTCTGCATCGTCGCCTCGATCGAGTTGAGCACGATGCCGATGGAGTCGGTGAGCTGCTCCAGGAACGTCATCTGCGATGTCGTGAACGATGTCAGCGAAGCAAGTTCGATCACGGCCTTGACCTGGCTCTCGAACAGCACCGGCAGCACCACCAGGTTCTTCGGCGCGACACGAAGCAGCGCCGAGTTGATCGGCACCACGTCGGGCGGAATGTCGGCGATCACGCGCGGCCGCTTGTCGAGGGCGCACTGGCCGATCAGGCCTTCGCCGAACTGAAGCACGCGCTGATAGGGATAGACGCCGTCGCTGGCGTAAGAAGCGAGCAGCAGGAGCTGCGGATCGTTCTCGTTCTCGACCTGGTAGATCACGCCGGTATGGGCGTTCACCAGTGGCGACAATTCGGTGAGCAGCAGCCGGCCGACGGTGGTGAGGTCACGCTGGCCCTGGAGCATGTTGGTGAATTTCGCGAGGTTGGTCTTCAGCCAGTCCTGCTCGGTGTTCACGTCCGTCGTCAGACGGAGATTCGTGATCATCGTGTTGATGTTGTCTTTCAGCTCAGCGACTTCGCCGCGGGCGTCGACCTGGATCGAGCGCGTCAGGTCGCCTTTGGTCACGGCAGTCGCGACTTCCGCGATCGCGCGCACCTGTGAGGTCAGGTTGGCCGCGAGCAGGTTGACGTTGCCGGTCAGGTCCTTCCAAGTGCCGGCGGCGCCGGGCACGTTGGCCTGGCCGCCGAGGCGCCCCTCGACGCCGACCTCGCGCGCCACCGACGTCACCTGATCGGCGAAGGTTGCGAGCGTCTCGGTCATGTTGTTGATGGTGTCGGCGAGCGCCGCGACCTCGCCCTTCGATTTCACGGTGAGGTTCTGCTTCAGATCGCCGTTCGCGACGGCCGTGACGACCTTGACGATGCCGCGGACCTGCTCGGTCAGGTTTGCCGCCATGAAGTTTACGGTGTCGGTGAGATCCTTCCAGGTGCCGGCGACGCCGGGCACCTGCGCCTGTCCGCCGAGCTTGCCTTCGGTGCCGACCTCGCGCGCCACGCGCGTGACTTCGCCGGCGAAGGCGTTGAGCTGGTCCACCATGGTGTTGATGGTGTTCTTCAGCTCGAGGATTTCGCCCTTCACGTCGACCGTGATCTTGCGCGAGAGGTCGCCGCGCGCGACCGCCGTGGTGACTTCGGCGATGTTGCGGACTTGCGTGGTGAGGTTCGCGGCGAGCAGGTTGACGTTGTCGGTGAGGTCCTTCCAGGTGCCCCCGACGCCGGGCACGACGGCCTGACCGCCGAGCCGGCCCTCGGTGCCGACCTCGCGCGCCACGCGCGTGACTTCGGCGGCGAAGGAGCGGAGCTGCTCGACCATGGTATTCAGCGTGTCCTTCAAGAGAAGGATTTCGCCGCGCACATCCACCGTGATCTTCTTCGAGAGGTCGCCGCCGGCGATCGCGGTCGCGACCTCGGCGATGTTGCGGACCTGGGCCGTCAGGTTGGAGGCCATGAAGTTGACGTTGTCGGTCAGGTCCTTCCAGGTGCCGGCGACGCCGGGCACCTCGGCCTGACCGCCGAGCTTGCCTTCGGTGCCGACCTCGCGAGCCACGCGCGTGACTTCGCCCGCAAAGCCATTGAGCTGGTCCACCATGGTATTGATGGTATTCTTCAGCTCGAGGATCTCGCCCTTCACGTCCACCGTGATCTTGCGCGACAGGTCGCCTCGCGCCACGGCGGTGGTGACTTCGGCGATGTTGCGGACCTGGGCCGTGAGGTTGCCCGCCATCGAGTTCACGCTGTCGGTGAGGTCCTTCCAGGTGCCGGCGACGCCGGGCACGTTGGCCTGACCACCTAGGCGGCCTTCGGTGCCGACCTCGCGCGCCACGCGCGTCACCTCGCCCGCGAAGCGGTTGAGCTGGTCGACCATCGTGTTCAGGGTGTCCTTGAGCTGTAGGATCTCGCCACGCACGTCGACGGTGATCTTGCGCGAGAGGTCGCCGCCGGCGATCGCGGTCGCGACTTCGGCGATGTTGCGCACCTGGGCGGTCAAATTGCCCGCCATCGAGTTCACGGAATCGGTCAGATCCTTCCAGGTGCCGGCGACGCCGGGCACGCCGGCCTGGCCGCCGAGCTTGCCGTCGGTGCCGACCTCGCGGGCGACGCGCGTCACTTCGCCGGCGAAGGCGTTGAGCTGGTCGACCATGGTGTTGAGCGTTTCCTTCAGCTGAAGGATTTCGCCCGATACGTTCACGGTGATCTTCTTCGACAAATCCCCCTTCGCCACCGCGGTCGCGACTTCGGCGATGTTGCGGACCTGTCCGGTCAGGTTCGAGGCCATCGAATTGACGCTATCGGTGAGGTCTTTCCAGGTGCCGCCGACGCCGCGCACGACGGCCTGGCCGCCGAGCTTGCCTTCGGTTCCAACCTCGCGCGCCACGCGCGTCACCTCACCGGCGAAGGCGTTGAGCTGGTCCACCATGGTGTTGATGGTGTCCTTCAGCTCCAGGATCTCGCCGCGCACGTCCACGGTGATCTTCTTCGACAGGTCGCCGCCGGCGACCGCCGTCGTCACCTCCGCGATGTTGCGGACCTGCGCGGTCAGGTTCGAGGCCATCGAGTTGACGCTCTCGGTCAGGTCCTTCCAGGTGCCGGCGACGCCGAGCACGTTGGCCTGACCGCCGAGCCGCCCCTCGGTGCCGACCTCGCGGGCGACGCGCGTCACTTCGCCGGCGAAGGCGTTGAGCTGATCCACCATGGTGTTGAGCGTCTCCTTCAGCTGAAGGATCTCGCCCGAGACGTTGACGGTGATCTTCTTCGACAGGTCGCCGCTGGCGATCGCGGTGGCGACATCGGCGATGTTGCGGACCTGCGCGGTCAGGTTCGACGCCATGAAGTTGACGTTGTCGGTGAGGTCCTTCCAGGTGCCGGCGACGCCTGGCACCTGGGCCTGGCCGCCGAGCTTGCCTTCGGTGCCGACCTCGCGTGCGACGCGCGTCACTTCGGAGGCAAACGAATTGAGCTGGTCCACCATGGTGTTGATGGTGTCCTTTAGCTCCAGGATCTCGCCGCGCACATCCACGGTAATCTTGCGCGACAGGTCGCCGCGCGCCACGGCAGTCGTCACATTGGCGATGTTGCGCACCTGTGCGGTCAGATTACCGCACATCGCGTTGACGCTATCGGTGAGGTCCTTCCAGGTGCCGGCGACGCCGGGCACGATCGCCTGGCCGCCGAGCTTGCCGTCGGTGCCGACCTCGCGCGCCACGCGCGTCACTTCGGAGGCGAAGGAGCGGAGCTGATCCACCATCGTGTTGATGGCTTCCTTGAGCTGGAGGATCTCGCCGCGGACGTCGACGGTGATCTTCTTCGACAGGTCGCCATTGGCGACCGCGATCGTCACCTCGGCGATGTTGCGAACCTGGTTAGTCAGGTTGTTCGCCATCGAGTTGACGCTCTCGGTGAGGTCCTTCCAGACGCCGGTCACCTCAGGCACCTGGGCCTGGCCGCCGAGCTTGCCTTCGGTGCCGACCTCGCGCGCCACGCGCGTCACCTCGGAGGTGAACACGCCGAGCTGCTTGATCATGGTGTTGACGATGGTCGCCGACTGCAAGAACTCGCCGCGCAGGGGGCGGCCGTCGACGTCGAGCTTGACGGTCTGGAGCAGGTCACCTTGCGCCACCGCCGCGACTGCACGCGTCACCTCACGGGTGGGCCACAACAGGTCGTCGATCAGCGTGTTGACGGACCCTTCCATGTCGGCCCAAGAGCCAGATGCGAGGCCGAATTTCACGCGCTGGCGGGTCTTGCCCTCGCGGCCGACCACCTGGCCGACCAGCTCGAGCTGCTGCGCCATGCGCTGATTGGCGGCGATGATTTCGTTAAAAGTGTCGGCGATCTTGCCGTCGATGCCGAGATAATCGCCGCTCATCCGCACGGAGAAATCGCCACTGCGCATCGCCTGCAAAGCGAGCAGCAATTCCGCCCGGGAATCCGGATCCGACGTACCGTTGGTCTTTGGCTTTGGGACGCGACGACCGGAGCGTGATGCAGTTCCGGGATCGAGGTCGCTCATACTGATTCCCCCGCAGGCGCCGGCCGAATCTGTGGCAAGAGGCGTTTGGTCAAAATAGAGCGTCAGCCAAATTCGAAATCAAGCGCCAAGGTTGCGGCGCACCGAAAATGGAACCTGCTTTGCTCAGCCCAACAGCATTAACTGCGAACAATCGGATCGGTTCCACGGAAAGTCGAGAATTCGGCCCTCGGCGGACACCCTGGATGAGCGCCCCCGCGCACCACGCCTTTCGGAACGGAGCGGCAGCCCTGCGGTTAGCCCGCAAAGACAGGGAGAGCGCAGATGAAAGCTGGATTGGCCGCGGTCGTCGTCATGTTGCTTGCCGGATCGGCCTTCGCCCAGGGCGGGGCGCCCAGCGGCCGAGGGGCCGTGACCGGCGATCCCGCCGCAAGCTCGGCCACGCCTCAGGCGGATACGTCGACCACGGGGACGGCGACCCGATCCAACCCGAGCGGGAGCGGCACCTCCACGTCGGGCGGCAGGGATGACAACGGCGATGCGGGCCGGGACAGGATGCCGGAGAGCAACCGCAACGTGCGGCCGGAGAGTCAGCAACATCATCTGAACGACAAATAAAGACGGCTACTTGTCCGCCATGGTGCGCTCGGCCGCCTTGACCTGCGCACGCAGCGTCGGGAGCTGCTCGCGCGCCAACGCTGCAAGCGCAATGTTGTCGGGCGCCTTCAGATAGCATTCGAGCAGGTTGATGGCCGCTTCATATTCGGGAATCTGCGAGGCATAAAAGCTTCTGACGTAAGTTGGTCCGTCCGAAGTTTCGGGTTCGACGAGACTCGCGCTTGCCGAGGCGGCTTTGCTGACGCGCGGCTCCGCACCAATAGTCTCCTGGATCTGTTTCAGCGCCTTGTCGCGCTTGGCCGCTTCTTCGGCGCGTAGCGCGGCAAGGTTCTTGACCTCCGTGTTGCCCTTCAGGTCGGTGCTCTCAAGCAGACCCTGCTGGAATCGGCTGAAGGCGTAGAGGCCGCTGATGACGTCGGTTGCGCTCGGCGTGCGGTCACCAAGCTGTCGCTCGCCAGTGCTATCGGCAGGCGCTGCGGTGCTGATGAACACCAGGACTATCGCGGCGAGAACTCGCATCGATTATCAATGACGGATGACATGCGAAGTTCCCCGGACGTTACGATCCGGTAAGGGCATTGCGACCCGAGAGTTCCGCCCCCACGTCTTCGGTATGAAACAGTCTGACATTTTCAGGGACAACGCCGACAATTGTCTTCAGCTCGCCGAGCGCGCGGAAGGGCAACCCGCTCACAAGCGCTATTCGCGCATGGCGGACGCCTGGATTGCGCTTGCGAGGGAGCAGGATTGGCTCGATGGAGAAATCCCGCCCGTGGCGGTCCATATCCCTCAAAAGCTGGATAGGTAGACGCTCTCGTCCCGGTGAAGCCGCGTGTGAGACCGCGCACGGAATGCAGGAGACCAATCCAGGATCATCCGTGAGCAGCCGATCGCGTTGCTTTTCGATTCCAGAAGGAGGTTTTCGCAATGGCTCCACGTCTGGTTCTTCTTTCACTGATTCTCGCTTTTGGCGTTTCGGTCGCCTTCGCGACGGTCACGACGGTGCGGCAGGTGCATCTGGAAAACGCATCGGCTGCGATCCACGCGGCACGCAGTTAGCGTCGGGGGCTCCCGCCCGGAACAATCGACGTGCCCGCGCGTAACCGCTGCGAAACATCAAGAGAGGCGAGAGCAGATCATGGCCCATTCCGACCACGGAATCGTCAAGGACAAGCGGGCGGAGGAGCAGCCGCGTGACAAGCAGCGTGCGCAATCCGTGCACAAGAGCGATCCCAAAGGCTCACCGTCGCGGGAAGCGACACGCGATCCCAAGCTGAACGACGATGGCAAAACACCGGGCGCCGGCGCGATTCCTGACGATTCAGGAGATGCAACAGGCTAGTTCTCGGGAGGAACGAATCTCCACGGGAAGAGTCGACGGATTGCTTCCGGTTGTCATGCCCCCGGTGCGCCGGAAGCAATCTCCAAGGACGGCCCTGGCACCCCCGTGCCGGGGTCGTTTGTTTTTGGACCGTCCTATGGGTTAGTCTCGCCGTCCGGCTCGCCCTGAACATGTCCGCCGGGTCCGCGGCCGAATACGCCGAAATTGCTCGACTTCACGCCGGCTGCCGCATCGACATCCGCTGCGGCCAGCCCGAACTTGAGGAGTTCGCGGACGGCTGCCGCTCGCGTCGGCATGCGATGTTTGAACCGGAAATCGTCAACAGCGGCCAACTCTTCCGGGGAGAGCATGACCTGAAGGCGTTCGGCGCGAAGGTCGTTCATGGTCGATCATGCAAATTGAGCAAGTTGAGTAGATTACTCAATGGACGAACGAAGTGGGAGTTCCACAAGAGTCAGAAAAAATCATTCATTCGGCAATATAAATCAGTAAAACAATAATTTGATGGAAGTCAGCTGCGCGCTGGATCAGCGCCTGACGAAGCTTTCTGTAGAAAGCACAGAAGCCGGTCGTCCGAGCCCCAGAGGTCATTAAGGACGTGAGTGCTCGGTTGCCTGCTGCTACGGCAGGAAACTCCAGCCTCTCGCTGATCGTGCCCCGCGCTCGGGCTGCGGGCGGCTTGAGGTGGTGCGCAGCTTCCGCCTCAACCACCATGCCGACACCGCCACCATGGCCCAGGCCAGGATGGCGGCGGCGAATGCCCCGGTGATGCTTGCCGACACCACGGCGTAGAAAGCCGCTGCGAACGCGGCGAGGCCGATACTTCCGAGGCCCGCGCCCGCAGCGTCCAACGCTGCGGCCTGCTGCCCGCGTCTTCGCCCGCTGAATCCGGCTTTTTCCTTGGCGCGGCGCTCATGACGTTCGATCAGCGTCGCGCTGGCACAGAAGATGGCGGGAAGCGCGAGAAATAGTCCGCCGATCGCGAGGCCAAAATGGCTGCCGATGAGGCCTGCCGCTACCGTCGCGAGGCCGCCCAGCACGAAGCGCACCACGTATTCGTACCAATGCGTCTGCTTCAGCGTGGAGGATGACAGCTTGACCAGCATCAGGCGGCGCCTCCGAAACCTGCGAGCAGACCGAAGGCGACCACGAGCCAAACCACAAATGCGAGGATGGTAGCCGGCAGCGCCGCGAGACGAAATCTCATCAGCAGGTGACAGACGACGAGGCTGTAGCAGCCGAGGGCAACAGCGCCGTAGATCATGGTCCAGCTCTCGGCCGCGGCATATTGAGCGCCGTGCTGAACGACCGCGATGCCAAGCGTGGCGAGTGCGACCGACGGCGCCGCGCCGAGAAGCCCGGCAAAGCTCTTCGGCTTGAGCATGTCTCCGAAGATCGCGAAGGCGGAGACGATGATGCCGCCCGCGACGAAGCGCAGGAGATATTCCGTCATGATCCTACTCGCGAGGCTTGATGCCGCTGCCGCTGCGATTTTCCGAACGTAAATGGCCTGAACAGTCGCTCGACGACGATCCCGAGGGTGAACCCCGCCACCACGTCGCTGGCCCAATGTGCAAGCACCGCGACGCGCGTCAACGACAGCGCCACGGCAAGGGAGCGCACCAGCCGGCGGGGAGCAGGGGCCAGCAGCCCAGCCGCCGAGGCGAGCGCGCCCATGTGCAGAGCATGGCCGGACGGAAACGCATCACGTGGTTTTCCGGAGATAGGGATACCGTGCAAATGGCCGCGCAGCGTCAGGCGATCGGGTCTTGTCTGATCGAACACGGACTTTAGCAGGTGCGGGAGCACTGCAGTGGCCACGGAAACTGCCAATACGTGATTTGCAGCAGGTCGCGCCTCGGGCCGTCGAAGCTGCGCGTAGAGCCATCCAGCCGCGGCGAGCGCAAGCATCACGTGCTCGTCCGCAGCCCACGTCAAAGTCTGCGCGGTTTGCTCGATCCCCGAATTGGTGTGGTCCGCAATCTCGTGTGCGAGCGCCTGATCGATCCGAGTGGGTTTTACTTCTACGAGGGCCATCGGTCTGGCGAGCTATCCTTCATGACTGTTTTGTAAATTCTGTATGACAATGAAGGTTCCAGCGGGCGTCGTTGCCAGGGTTGTCCAGAGCCCTTCGCGGCGCCGTAGACATGGCCTGTCGCATAGCTGCGTCTGCCGCGGCAAGCTGCACGTAGATCGAGGCTAGCTCGACCGGCTACCGGGACGACCGGGCGATGTCATGCCGCCGAACTTTTCCAGCTTCTCCATGGTGGCGCCGCCGGCAACCTGGAGCGGCATTCAGATCGCTCCGGGCGCGACCTGTGGCGGGCTGAGCCGGCCGGAGCCTTAGGAGCTGGTCTCGCCATGATCCGGCCGCATCCGGCCGCGGCTCCATCTCGCCGGCAGGGCCCGGCCAGGGCTGCGAGTGCTTCTTGAACGGCGGCTTCGGATACCGGCTGACGGGATGGATCGAGTCGTGCTCGGCTGTGGGGCATCTCCTTGCGCCGTTGGGGATGCCAGCGAAGCCGCCGCGAGCGTTGCGCTCGCGGCGTGGCATTGTGCCGGCAGGATATCGAGGTGTTGTCTTGCTGCGCTCCGCGATTCTGCGATCCAACGTGCGGAGAATGGCGTCGAGGCTCAGACGAGGAGGACGCCGGCGGAGCCGCCGTCCTCGGCCGCTGCCTACTTGGACTGACCGACGCTCGGCGCCTTACCGAGCTCCTTGGCCATGTCGAGATGGTGCTTGAGCGCCGGCAGCGTCTTGCCGGCCCAATCCTTCAACGCGGCATTATCGCCGCCCTTCGCATACCGCTCGAACAGGGAGACGGCGTCCTCATGGGCGCTGACCTGGTAGGAATTGTAGTCGGAACTGAAGTCCTTGCCGGTCGCGCTCTTGAGCTTGTCGAGCTTGCTTTGGTGCGAACTGTCGAGCGCCGTCGGCAGCGTCGCCTGGACCTTGCCGTTGCCGACCAGTCCCTTCAGTTCGCTGCTGGTCTTGGTGTGATCGGTCACCATCTGCTGGGCGAACGATTTCTCCTGCGCATTGCCCTTCTGCTCGGCGAGCTTGCCCGACTCGATCTCGAACATGTCGCTGATGGCGACCTCCTTGACGAAGTCGGCGGTTGCCGGCGCGACGCCGAGTGCCGAATTGACGCCGGTCTTCTCGCCCAGCGATTGGGCCAATGCGGGACCTGCGAGAAGCACGCAAGCAATGGCGACGATGGTTCGTTTCATGGTCCGTCTCTCCAATTGGTCGCGCGGCCACCTGCCGCGCCGTGTTGCGCCGATCAACACGCCGCGAGGGCCGAGGTTCCTAACGACTAGTCCGTGGGATTACGCCCAGTGCGCGGATTGATGGGGTCGGTCGGCTTGCGCCGAAGCCGCTCGGGCAGAAACGGCTCGGCCGGCGCGGCGGTGGCGTCGGCGCGCACGTCGGCATGCCGCTGCGCCCGCTCATGCGGTGTCCGGTTGTCGTTGAAATGCCACTTCACGTCGACGCCGTCGACCGGGTCATTGACGCCGTGCTGAACATCGCGGAAGTCACTCATGGTTCACCTCATTGCTTGCCGGGCAGAATCGATTCCAACACCTGCCGCGCAGCTCCCTTGATCATCCCGCTTTCGTTCGGATCGCCCTTCATCAGGGCGAGCGAAAAATTCTTCGCCTGCTGCAAGGTGATGTGCGGCGGCAGCGGCGGCACCTCGGGATCGGTTTTCACTTCCAGAACGACAGGCATATCGCTCGCCAGCGCCTGGTCCCAGGCCGAGCCGAGCAGCTGGGGACTGTCGACGAAGATGCCGCGCAGGCCGATCAGCTCAGCGAAGCGTGAATAGGAGACGTCAGGAATGCGCTGCGAGGCTTCGAACTTGGGATCGCCGTTGATGATGCGCTGCTCCCAAGTGACTTGGTTGAGGTCTTCGTTGTTGAAGACGCAGACGATGAAGTGCGGATCTCGCCAAGAGCGCCAGTATTTCGCGGCCGTGATCAACTCGGCCATGTTGTTCATTTGCATGGCGCCGTCGCCGACCAATGCGATCACCGGCCGGTCCGGATTGGCATATTTGGCGGCGAGCGCGTAAGGCACCGCAGCGCCCATCGAGGCGAGGCCGCCAGAAAGCGAGGCCGTCATGCCGCGGCGCATCTTCAGATCGCGCGCAAACCAGTTGGCACAGGAGCCGGAATCGCTGGTGATGATGGCGCGGTCGGGCAGGCGCGGAGACAATTCCCAGGCGACGAGCTGGGGATTGACGGGCGCGGCGGGCTGATGCGCGCGGTCGTCCAGCGTTTTCCACCAGGTCGCGACGTCCTGCTCGATGGCCTTGCGCCAGGCGCCGTCGCTCTTTGGCGCGAGCCGCGGCAGCAGCGCGCGCAATGTTTCGGCGGCGTCGCCGACGAGGCCGACCTCCATCGGAAAACGGATCGACATCATGCTGGCATCGATATCGATCTGCACGCCGCGCGCCGCACCTTCCTTGGGCAGGAATTCGGCGTAAGGAAAGGCGGAGCCTATCATCAGCAGCGTATCGCATTCCATCATCATGTTGTAGCTGGGCTCGGTGCCGAGCAGGCCGATCGAGCCGGTGACCCATGGCAGGTCGTCCGGGAGTGCGGCCTTGCCGAGCAGCGCCTTGGCGCAGCCGGCCGACAGCCGGTCGGCGACCGCGATGACTTCGTCGGTGGCGCCAAGCGCGCCGGCCCCGACGAGCATCGCAACCTTATTGCCGGCATTGAGGATGTCCGCCGCGCGGTCGAGATCGGCGTCACGCGGCGTGATGCTGGGCGCGCTGTAGCCGATGCCAGAATGCAACGTGCCGTGCGCACGGGGCGGGTCCTCGTAAGGCTCTTCCTGGATGTCGTTGGGCAGGATGATCGCTGTCGGGACTCGTCTCGCCAGGGCGGTCCGCACGGCGCGATCGATCAAGTGCCGGACCTGCGCGGGCGAAGAGGCTTGTGCGACATAGGCGCCGGCGACGTCCTTGAACATCGACACCAGGTCAAGTTCCTGCTGGTAGCTCCCACCCAGCGCATTGCGCGCCTGCTGGCCGACGATGGCGAGCACCGGCTGGTGATCCAGCAGTGCATCGTAGAGACCGGTGACGAGGTGCGAAGCGCCGGGCCCCGAGGTCGCGATACAGACGCCGAGCTGGCCCGCGAATTTCGCGTAGGCGGTCGCCATGAATGCCGCCATCTCCTCGTGCCGCGCCTGCACGAAGCCGATCTGGCCTTCAGCCCGGTTCATGGCGCCGAACACGCCGTTAATGCCGTCTCCGGGGTAACCGAAGATGTGACGCACGCCCCATTGATGCAGGCGCTGAACGATGAAGTCTGAGACGGTCTGAGACATTACGGGCGGCTCTCTCGGTTCGGACCTGGTTAGACTCAGAGAACCTGTTGTTTCCGGCGATGTTCCTTGGCTCTTGCGGAACCGCGTCGGAACGATCGCTGACCTCGCGCCGTTGATTCACAAATGGCTGAGTGGAGAATGACGATGCTGGATCAGGGTGAACTGGACCAAAACGAGATGGGCCGGCTGATCGGAAGTGACAAGGTCGAAGGAACATCGGTCTATGGGGCCGATCGAAACCGGATCGGTTCAATCGAACGCGTCATGATCGACAAGATCAGCGGCAAGGTCTCTTACGCAGTGCTTGGCTTCGGCGGATTTCTCGGCCTCGGCAATGATCATTACCCGTTGCCCTGGCAGTCCCTGAAATACGACACCGAGCTCGGCGGCTATGTTACCGCGATTACCGCGAAGGATCTGGAAGGCGCTCCGAAATATGGTGAGAAGGCTGAGTGGAACTGGGGTGATGATGCTGCCGTACGCGGTATCAATGCCTATTACGGCGTTCCCTTCGCGTAGCAAAGGACGATACGATGAGTAAGGAACGGCCTACCGATGATCCCCGGACTGAGAGCGACTGGGGTTCGCACAGGCAGACGGACAAGCCTTGGAAGGGCAATCCGGAAAAAGAGCAGGGATCGGACAAAGTAAAGCCCGACCTCGAGAAATGGCACGAGACCAAGACGCACTAACGTCCACTTTCCGTAAGAGCGATCGAGAAGCGCAGCGCGGCGGTGCCGCGCTTTCTGAGCACCGCATTCACGAATGACAGCGGTGGTCCAGCAAGTCGGAACCATGCTTCGGCGCTGCGGTTGGGCTGCCGGCGCGCAAGCTTGGCTCAATTGGCTTGCGACCGGTAGCCCCGATAAAAGGTGGTCAGCGTGGATGCTCAAACCCGGGAGCGTGGGCCGTCCGCGGAGCAGCCGCAGTGGACGAAGGAAGCTCCGAGAACGAATCCTGATCAATCCCGCGACGTCAAGGAGCAGTCGGGCGAACCGGCGCCGCCGTTGCGCGCGAGGCTTCGCCAGCATTGGCTGTTGGCAACTGTCGGCGCCATCGTGCTGATCGCGGCGCTCGTCGGCGGTCTGCTCTATTGGCTTGAGGTCCGCCATTACGAATCCACCGACGACGCTTTCGTCGCCGCGCGCAGTTTTTCGGTGGCTTCGAAGGTCGGTGGTTACGTGACCGACATCCCGGTCACGGACAACCAGCACGTCAATGCCGGCGACCTTCTCGCCAAGCTCGACGAGCGCGACTATCGCATCGCCATCGATCAAGCCGATGCGCAGGTCGCGGCGGCCAAAGCGAACATCGCCAATGTCGGGGCGCAAATCGACTCCCAGCAGGAGCAGATCAAGCAGGCCCAGGCGCAGCTCGAACAGGCTGAGGCCCAACTCCAGTTCTCGCAGGAAGAATTCGCGCGCGCCCAGGATCTGGTCGAAAAGGGAGCCGGAACCGTGCAGCGCCAGCAACAGACCCGTTCCGACCTTCAGGCGCAGCAGGCCAACACCGAGCGCGCCAAGACCGCGGTGACGGCCGCGCAACCGAGCATCAAATCGCTACAAGCGCAGCTCGAAGGCGCCAAGGCGCAGCTCGGGCAATCGCAGGCGCAGCTCGATCAGGCCAAGCTGAACCTGCAATATACCAGCGTCGTTGCGGCGCAGTCCGGTCGCGTCGTCAAGCTCTCCGCCGCCAAGGGCACATTCGTCACCGCCGGCCAGAGCCTGATGATGTTCGTGCCCGACGAGGTCTGGATCGTCGCCAACTATAAAGAAACACAGCTCAACGACATGCGGCCAGGCCAGCCGGTAGAGATGCGCATCGATGCCTATCCCGGCCGCAAGCTGACCGGCCACGTCGATTCGGTGCAGCCGGGCTCAGGCACCGCGTTCAGCCTGCTGCCGGCGGAGAATGCCACCGGCAACTACGTCAAGGTGGTGCAGCGTGTGCCGGTGAAGATCGTGGTCGACAACTGGCCGCCCGATCTGCCGGTCGGACCGGGCATGTCGGTCGTGCCCTGGACCAGGGTGCGATGACGGACGTCACGCAAGGCGGCGCGTCCGCCGGGGGTTGGTCGCCGGAGCGGTCGGCGGCGGGCGGGCACAATCCCTATCTGATCGCCTTCGTGGTCTCGATCGCGACCTTCATGGAGGTGCTCGACACCACCATCGCCAACGTCGCCTTGCGCCACATTGCCGGCGGGCTCGCGGTCGGCATCGACGAGAGCACCTACGTCATCACCAGCTATCTCGTCGCCAACGCCGTCGTGCTGTCGATCTCGGGCTGGCTGTCGACCGTGATCGGCCGCAAGCGCTTCTACATGATGTGCGTCGCGACGTTCTCGATCGCGTCGCTCCTGTGCGGCTTCGCCTGGAATTTGCAATCGCTGGTACTGTTCCGGATCTTGCAAGGCCTTGGTGGCGGCGGCATGGCGACCAGCGAGCAGGCGATCCTCGCCGATTCCTTCCCACCGCATAAGCGTGGCCAGGCCTTTGCCATCTACGGCGTCGCCGTCGTGGTCGCGCCAGTGATCGGGCCGACGCTCGGCGGCTGGATTACCGATACGTATACTTGGCACTGGGTGTTCCTGATCAACGTTCCCATGGGATTGCTGTCGTTGTTCCTGGTCGGCACGCTGGTCAAAGAGCCGTCGGGCGCAGAGGAGGAGAGGGAGAAGCTGCTCAGCAAGGGTCTGCGCGTCGACTATGTCGGTTTCGCCCTCGTTGCGATCGGGCTCGGCTCGCTCGAATTCGTGCTCGACGAAGGCCAGCGCAATGACTGGTTCGGATCGAACATGATCGTCGTCTTCGCGGTGCTCGCGGCCGTCTCGCTGCTCTCGCTCATTCCCTGGGAGCTGACGCGGGAGCAGCCCATCGTCGACCTTCGCCTGCTTGGCCGCCGTCAGTTCGCCGCCTGCTTCCTCGTCATGCTCGGCACCGGCGCGGTGCTGATCTCGACGACGCAGCTCCTGCCGCAACTGCTCCAGACCGAGCTGAACTACACCGCGATGCTGGCCGGTCTCGCGTTGTCGCCCGGCGGCGTCGCGACGCTGGTGCTGATGCCGGTGGTTGGCCGCCTCGTCGGCATCGTGCAGCCGAAATATCTCATCATGTGTGGTGCCGCCATCGTCGCGTTCTCGATGTGGCATCTCACCGGGCTGACCGGCGACATCACCTACGGCTACGCTGCGCTGTCGCGCATCTTCCTTGCGCTCGGTCTCCCCTTCCTGTTCCTGCCGGTGACGACCGCGTCCTATGACGGCATCCCGCCGGACAGGACCAACCAGGCCTCGGCGCTGATCAATGTCGCCCGCAATATCGGCGGCTCCATGGGTGTCGCGCTGGCGCAGACCATTCTGGCGCAGCGCCAGCAATTCCACCAGAGCCGCCTGATCGAGCACGCAGCGCCGTCCGATCTCGGCTACCAGCAGACCATCGACGCCATGACACGTTACTTCCAAGCGCAGGGCTCCAATGCAAGCGATGCCGCGTCGCAGGCGGTCGCATGGGTTGGCAAGACCTTGCAGCAGCAGGTCGACCTCCTCGCCTATATCGACGTGTTCTGGACGCTTGCGATTATCGCCCTGCTGATGATCCCCACCGCAGCCGTGCTCCGCAGGATCGATTTGAGCGCGCCGGCGCGGGGGCACTGACGGGCTCTCCCGTTCAGAGAGAAGGGGTGACCGCGGCACGAGACTGCGGCTAGACTGAACCTGACATCAAGCAAAGCCCTGGGAGGAAACTGACGTGAAGACCGCGATCACCGAACTGTTCGGCATCGAGCACCCGATCATCCAGGGCGGCATGCATTTCGTCGGCTTTGCCGAGCTGGCCGCCGCCGTCTCCAATGCCGGCGGGCTCGGCATCATCACCGGGCTTACGCAGAAGACGCCCGAGCTGCTGGCCAAGGAGATCGCGCGCTGCCGCGACATGACGGACAAGCCGTTCGGCGTGAATCTCACCTTCCTGCCGACCTTCTCGGCGCCGCCTTATCCGGAATACATCGCGGCCATCGTCGAAGGTGGCATCAAAGCGGTGGAGACAGCGGGCCGCAGCCCGGAAGCATACATGCCGGCGCTGAAGGCGGCCGGCATCAAGGTCATCCACAAATGCACCTCGGTGCGCCACTCCCTGAAGGCGGAGCGGATCGGCTGCGACGCCGTCAGCGTCGACGGCTTTGAATGCGGCGGCCATCCCGGCGAGGACGACGTTCCCAACATGATCCTGCTGCCGCGCGCGGCGGAAGAGTTGAAGATTCCCTTCGTCGCCTCCGGGGGCATGGCCGACGGGCGCAGCCTGGTCGCGGCGTTGTCACTCGGCGCAGCCGGCATGAACATGGGCACTCGCTTCATCGCCACCAAGGAAGCGCCGGTGCATCAGAACGTCAAGAACGCGCTGGTCGCCGCCACCGAACTCGACACCCGCCTGATCATGCGGGCGCTGCGCAATACCGAGCGCGTCCTGAAGAACGCCAATGTCGACCGCCTGCTCGAGATCGAGCGCGAGAAGGGCACCAAGCTCACCATCGACGACATTCACGACCAGGTCGCGGGTGTCTATCCCAGGATCATGCTGGACGGTCAGATGGACGCGGGCGCCTGGAGCTGCGGCATGGTCGCAGGCCTCATCCACGACATTCCCTCCTGCAAGGAGCTCGTCGACCGCATCATGAGTGAGGCGGAAACCATCATCCGCAGCCGCCTGATCGGGTTCCTGGATGGGACGGAGACGACGCGAAAAGTCGCCTGACTCCGCCAAACTTCTTAACCACGGCGGCAATTGGCCGCTGGAATTGCGCGTGGCGCCTCCTAAATAGGGGTAAATTACCCCTTCATCAATTTCAGGAGGTGCTCGTGGTCCTGAAAAGCGTTCCCTTTGCAATTGCGATGGCGCTCGTGCTCGCAGCGGCGGGCCTCGCGAGTGCTGACGACTACAAGCCTGACGAATATCTGGGTCTCGATCTGTCCAAGGCCGTGCTGTCGCCGAAGCGGCTTGGTCCTGAGACGCAGTTCGCGCCGGTCGCTTTGGAGGCACGCGGCGGCAACGAGGCGCAGGCGCGCGCCGAGCCGATCCACGTGCCGAAGAAGGTTGCCGCCGAACGCGTGCACGTGGCCGAGCCCAAGGTCGGGCATGGCCGGAGCGTTCAGCCGCGCGGTACGGCCCGCACCAAACTCTCGCATCGCCACGGCAATCCGCTCGACGCACAGGCGCTGGACACGCGTATCCAGACTTGGCCATGCCGCTCCGGCGGCATCTGCAATTGGAAGCGTTAGTCGCAGCGCTGCTGCCTCTTCACCTCGCCGCCGCAAGCGGGCGAGGAAGCGCACCTGCACCGTGGTTACGCTTGCCAGTCGAAACCGTCATCCGCGCGTCGTAAAATCGTAGGCGCGAAGTCAAGAAACCGTAAGGATAGAGTCAAGGAGCGCAGGCACCTTCCGTTGCGATTCGACGAAGGTTTCCTGAATGGCAACGCTCCGCGCCGCGCGGGCATGGACCCGGCGGCAATTTTTGGTCCATTCAACCTCCAGTCTCGCCGTCGCCTCGCTTGGGACGCTCGCAAAGCCGCATCTCAGTCGCGCTGCCGA
The DNA here is from genome assembly GCF_023073735.1 of Bradyrhizobium sp. 160. Classification (NCBI taxonomy): domain Bacteria; kingdom Pseudomonadati; phylum Pseudomonadota; class Alphaproteobacteria; order Hyphomicrobiales; family Nitrobacteraceae; genus Bradyrhizobium; species Bradyrhizobium sp. 160. Next base: position 220,850 of record NZ_JADPKD010000063.1, on the reverse strand, counting down.
CCGTCCGCAGATCACGAGCGGCATCCAGTCCGGCGATGTCTCTGGAGCCTCCGCCGTGATCTGGGCGCGTGCCGACCGAGCGGCGCGGATGCGGGTGGAGTGCTCGACCCTCGAGAGCTTCAAGGCGATCGTCGCGTCGGCCTCCGGCGATGCGCTGCCCGAGGCCGATTTCACCTCAAAACTACTGCTGAACGATCTGCCTCCCGGGCAGGACATCTTCTACCGCGTCCGCTTAGACGACGCCGCGACCGGGATTGCCGGCGAAAGCCGCGTCGGCCATTTCCGCACCGCGCCGGCTGCGGGCCAGTCGATCTCGTTCCTGTGGTCCGGCGACACCGCGGGGCAGGGCTGGGGCATCGACGTCTCGCGCGGCGGATATCGCAGCTATCGCACCATGCTCGACAACCGCCCGGATTTCTTCATCCATTCCGGCGACCACATCTATGCAGACTGCACGATTCCTGCCGAACAAAACCTGCCGAACGGCGGAATTTGGCGCAACATCGTCACTGAGGAAAAATCCGAGGTCGCGCACACGCTGGCGCAGTTCCGCGGCAATTACAAATACAACCACCTCGACGAACACTTTCGCGCCTTCCATGCCGAGGTGCCGATGTTGGCGCAGTGGGATGATCACGAGGTCACCAACGACTGGTCGCCGACCGGCAGCTACGACGCCGCCGGTTACGAGGACGACGGCACGCCGCTCTTGGTCGCGCGCGCCCGCCGCGCCTTCTTCGATTTCGTGCCGATCCGCGACGTTGGCGCGCGGCAGGGTCGGGTCTATCGCAAGATCGCTTACGGCCCGCTGCTCGACGTTTTCATGATCGACATGCGTAGCTATCGCGATGGCACCTGGAACAAGGGATGCGACCATCGCGGCTGGATCCTCGGCACCGAGCAGCTCGCCTGGTTGAAGCGCGAGCTCGCTGCCTCACGCGCGACCTGGAAGGTGATTGCGGCCGATTTGCCGATCGGCCTGATCAGCCTGGACGCCGTTGCGCTCGGCAATGGGCCGCCCGACCGGCGTGAGCACGAGATCGCCGATCTGCTGGCGTTCATCAAGCGCGCCGGAATCCGCAACATCGTCTGGCTCACTGCCGACATGCACTACACCGCCGCGCACTATTACGATCCCAACAAGGCGCAATTCCAGGACTTCGATCCGTTCTGGGAGTTCGTCTCCGGCCCGCTGCATGCCGGCACCTGGAGCCCGGGCGAACTCGATGACACGTTTGGTCCGGTCGCAATGTACCAGCATGGCTGTAGCGCTGCGCAGGGCGAGAATCTGGCGCCGTGCTTCGGCTTGCAGTTCTTCGGCCGGGTCGACATCGACGGCCGCAGCGGTGTGATGAGAGTGACCTTGAAGGACGTCGATAACCGCGATCTCTGGTCAGTCGATATCCAGCCGCAGCAGCAGGCACGACCGGCCGTCGTGGCTCAGCATTCGTAGGCCATTAACTCGATCTTGATTGGCCGCCCGGCGTCTCCCGCGCTATGGTCGCTGCTCCTGCCACTTCCTTTCCATCACCGAAGAGTCTGTCACCGCGCGTCTGGCGCGATGAACTACGTCAGGAGCCTGTTTCATGCACCATCTGCAGACACAGGGCATTAGCATGCCCAAGCTCGGCCTCGGCACCTTCCGCATGCAGGGCGATGCCTGCCGGGCCGCGGTCGAGAGCGCCCTGTCGATTGGCTATCGCCACATCGACACCGCCGAGATGTACGCCAATGAGGAGTCGATCGGCTCGGCCATCGCCGCTTCCCGCCTGCCGCGCGGCGAACTGCACATCACCACAAAGGTCTGGCACGAGAATCTGGCGCCGGAGGCGATCCGTCGCGCTTTCGATGCCAGCCTAAAGAAGCTCAGGCTCGACCATGTCGACCTCTATCTCGTGCACTGGCCGTCGAAAATCGCCAATTGGGGCGCGGTGTTCGAGACCCTGATGAAGCTCAAGGAGGAGGGGCGGACGCGGGCGATCGGCGTTGCGAACTTTACCACCGCGCTGCTCAAGATTGCCGTCGAGGACATCAAGGCGCCAATCGCCTGCAACCAGGTCGAATATCACGCCATGCTCGATCAATCGAAGGTGTTGGCCTATCTCAGTGCCAGGAGGATTCCGCTGGTCGCCTATTGTCCGCTGGCGCAGGGGCGCTTCGCAACAGATCCGGTGCTGAGCGAGATCGGCGTTAAGCACAACGCGACCGCGGCTCAAGTGGCGCTGAAATGGTTGCTCGATCAAGACGGCGTCGTGGCGATCCCGAAGGCGTCGCGGCGCGAGAGCCAGCAGGCCAATCTCGATGCCCTGAAGATCACGCTCGACGATGCCGACCGAAACAAGATCGCCGCACTGCCGAAGGACAGGCGCTGCGTCAATCCCGGCTTTGCGCCGGCGTGGGATTAGCCCCGAGTGCTTTCGAACGCGCAGAAAATGGCCCCGCGAGGGGCCATCTCCATGCTGCGTTGCGCTTTAGTCCCAGTGATGGTGGCGATGACTGCGCTTGATTACGACGACCTTGTCGCCGCGATGGTGCCAGCCGCGATGCCAGCCGTGGTCACGATGCATGCCGTATTCGGCGCGGGCAGCGTACGGGCCGTGATGATGATGACCGCGCTTGATCACCACCGTCTCGGCGCTCGCCAGAGTCGGCCCTGCGATCACGAGCGCGCCGAGAGCTGCAACCACATAACCACGCTTCTTCATGATGTCCTCCTCCAATCGAATGCACATCTAAACCGTACATGCACGCGAACGTTCCGGAGGAACGGCGGGAGAATTCTGAACGGCTGTTAATCACAGCGTTGCTGCGCCGGTGTTGGCGCGCCGGTCGCGACGTATTTGCCGTCTCTGATCGTGTACTCGCCGCGCTCGCTGCGATTGTAGATCGCGCGCAGGCTGCCATCCTCCTGCAAGAGGAGTCCGAATTCGCGCGTCTGATGGAGCGAGGGGAAGAACACCATCACATTGAGCAGGCCTTCGGCATCGACCGTGGCGGAGACCACCTCGTTCTCGTCCCTGGCGTCGCCGAAATTGCGCCGGTACATCACCCGGCCGTCCTTCGTGATCTCGTAAGTCAACCGTGCGCCCTTGTCGCGGTCGGGCCGAGCCGCGCAGTCGACCGCCCAAGAGCCGAGCAGGCCCCATTGTTCGACCCTTACCGCAAGCGTCTCGGCATGCGCCGCGGACACGAGTGCGACCCACGGCAGCGCAGCCGCGATCCAGCGGCTCAAGCAACGCGTCATGTCCTGGCAAGCCCCGCCTCGAAGAATTTCAAAGTACAGCATCCCGCTCACGGCCGCCCACGCTGGCTGCCGATCGCGCGCGAATCGGATCCGCGTCAATGAGGCCGGCCGCTTCCGGGTAGGATGCACTTTCCGGAGGCGAACGTGGATAGACCACTGCTGAATCAAGTCGTCAATTTTGCGGGCGAAGGGATTTTTGAGCGTTACGTCGTCCAGATCGAGGCCGGTAAGAGCAACATCTCGGTGGTCCTCTTGCTGCGGCTAGCCTCCGCATCCGCGGCAGCCAGCCCCAGCTGGCTTGGTATCAGGCCCTCTTCTCGATATTGGCACTGCGGGCCGGCACGCCAAATTCCTTGCGGCAAACCTCGGCCAGTACGGCGACGCCCTCACGGATCTGCTGATGCGTAGGGCTCGCAAAGCAGAGCCTCAGTCGTGAGCTGGAATGGTTCTTGTTGGTCGACCATTCCGGCCCCGGATTGATCGAGACACCGGCGGCAAGCGCGGCTTGATACAGTTTGAGCGTATCGACCTGGTCGGGCAGTTTCACCCAGAGGAAGATGCCGCCCTTGGGCTCATCGAACTCGGCCGCCGTCCCGAACTGCTCGTTGAGGGCCTCCATCAACGTATCGAGCTTGGTGCGCAACGCTTTCGTCAGTGCCGGCACATGGCTCGCGAAGTGCGGCTTGCAATAGGTCGCGAGCACCATCTGCTCCAGCGCGCCCGAGCCGGCATCCGTCTTCAGCGCCAGCATCCGCGACATCACATCCCAGGGTGCTACGACGAAGCCGACGCGCAGCGCCGGCGCGATCGATTTCGAGAACGAGCCGATATGGATCACGCCGCCGTTTCGGCTCATCGCATGGATCGCCGGCGGCCGCTGCCCGGACCAGACGAGGTCCGCATAGCAATCGTCTTCGAAGATCGGCACGCCGTATTCGGATGACAGGCGCAGCAGCTCGGCGCGTCGGCTCTCTGGCATGATGCTGCCGGTCGGGTTCTGCACGGTCGGAATCGTGTAGATGTATTTCGGCCGGATGCCGCGGCTCTTCAGATCGGCGAGAGTGGAGGCCAGCACGTCCATGCGCATGCCGTCCTTGTCGAGGGGGATGCCCACCACGTTGACGCCGAGCCGCGCCAGGCGGGTCAGCGAGCCCTGATAGCTCTCCTGCTCGAAAATGACGGTGTCGCCGCGCGCTAGCAGCGTGGCGTTGACGAGATCGAGCGCCTGAAGCGAGCCGGAGACGATCAGGAGGTCGTCGACCGTGCAGGTGATGCCGGCATCGCGCTTGAGCTTGGTCACCAGGAATTCGCGCAAGGGCAAATACCCCTGAGGTCCATGCGCCAGCCCATAGGTGGCGAGCGAGCGGCCCTCGCGCTGTAGTGCCAGGTTTGTCGCCTCGATCAGGCCCTCGAGCGGCACCTGTTCGGAGTCGTTGTTGCCGCCGACGAAGCTGTATTTGGCAAGGCCCGTCCAGCGCGCGGAGGGGGCCGGCAGCCCCGCGGGAAACAGGGGTGCGAAATCGAAGCTGGACGTCATGGGCGTTCCTCGTCTTGTTCTTGTTGGGGCGGTCGGCGTGCACCGGCCTCTCTTACTTCTTGCCGGCCGTCCGGGTCGGACGTCCCTGGCTGATGAAAGCGTAATGCGCATTGGCGACGCCGCCAACCATCAAGGCTTCGACCACGGGCTCGGCGATCTCGCTTGGCGCGGCCCAGTCGACGAGAAAATTGGCTCCAGTCCCGCCCCGTACGTCGTCGGTCGGAATGAAGATCGAGACGGTGGCGAGCGGTCTCAAGGCGACCGGCGCCTTCAGATAGCTCTCGACCTGCTTGCCTGCGGTGTCGAAATAGGCGATGCGTTTGACCACCAGCGGCTGGGTCTCGGAGGCGTTGTGCACGCTCAGCGTCACCGAGAAGTCGACACGCAGCTTGCCCTGGCTCATCGCGACGCTGGAATAGGCGGGCACGTAGAACCCGCCGGATACGGCGAGTTCGTCCTTCGGCAGCGCGGTGAGCGAATCGGCAAAGCTTTGTTCGATACTGATTTTCGATTGCGCGGCGGTGGGCACGGCATAGGCGAGGGGGCATAGCAGCATTGCTGCGAAGAGCCCTTCGCGCATGTGACGAATTGCTCGCTTGCCGCACCGCGACCCATCTCTAGGGTGCGGCAAAACGGACCAATTTGGCATGCACGAGCTCATTCGCGACATCACTCTCTGTATTCTGTTTGCCTGGATGCTGGGCCTGCTCGCCCATTTCTCCCGGCAGCCCCTGATCCTGGCCTACCTTATCGCCGGTTTCTGCATAGGTCCATTCGGCGCCGGCTGGGTCAAATCGCAGGAATCGATCAGCGTCATCTCCGAGCTCGGCCTGATCTTCATGCTGTTCATGATCGGGCTGGAGATCGACCTGAAGAAGATCGTGCGGGCGGGAAAGGTGATCCTGTTCGCGGCAGCCGGCCAGCTGCTCGGGGGCTGCCTGCTCGGGGTCCTGTTCTTCGTCGGCATTGGCTTGTCCCTCGGCAGCGGGCATTTCGATGCTGTCTATCTCTGTGTCGCCTGCGCGTTGTCGAGCACCGTCATCATCGTCAAGGTGCTCTACGAGAAGCGCGAGCTCGACACGCTGCCAGGGCGTATCACCCTCGGCGTGCTGGTGCTCCAGGATATCTTCGCCATCCTGTTCCTGGCGGTGCAGCCGAGCCTGGCTAATCTGCAAGTCAGCGTCATCCTGCTCTCGATCGGCCGCGTCGCAGTGCTGGTCGCCGCCGCGCTGTTGGTCAGCCGCTACGTGCTGCCGCGCCTGTTTCACCAGATCGCCCGGCGGCCCGAGCTGATCCTGCTCGGCGCGCTGGCCTGGTGCTTTCTCGTCGCCGAGATGGCGGAGCGGCTGTCGCTGTCGCGCGAGATGGGCGCCCTGATCGCCGGCGTCTCGCTTTCGACCTTTCCCTATGCGCTCGATGTCACGGCCAAGGTCACCACGCTCCGCGACTTCTTCATCACCCTGTTCTTCGTCGCACTCGGCATGACCATCCCCGTGCCCGGCCTCTCCGTGATCGGGCTCGCTTTGATGATCGCGGCGTTTACCGTGGTGAGCCGGCTCGTGACCACCTTTACTCCGCTTTATCTGATGAAACAGGGGCTGCGCGCCAGCCTGTTGCCGGCCCTCAACCTCGCCCAGATCTCCGAGTTCTCGCTGGTGGTGATCCAGACCGGCATCGCCGACCATCACATCGCAGCCGAGACGGCGAACGCGGCCTCCTTTGCCTTCGTGGTTCTGGCCGTGCTCTCGACCTTCGTGATGACGCGCAGTGACGAGATCACCCGCTGGATGATTGGGCCCCTGAAGCGGATTGGCCTGCGCGACCTCGATCATGGCAGTGGCCATGCCGAGGAGGCCCATGAGGGCGGCCACGGCGAGGCCCGCCGCATCGTCATCCTCGGCTTTTTCCGTGCGGCGAGCGCGTTGCTAGCCGAGATCGAGCGGCAGGCTCCGGTGCTGCTGGAGCAGATCACGGTGGTCGATTTCAACCCGAATGTGTACCAGACCCTGCTCTCGCGGGGACTGCACGTGATCTATGGCGACATCAGCAATGTCGACACGCTACTCCATGCCGGCATCGGCAAGTCCGAGATCATCATCCTCAGTGTGCCGGATTCGCTGCTGAAAGGCGCCACCAACGAGAAGCTGGTCCGCCACGTCCGCGCGCTCAACCCCACCGCCCTGATCGTGGCCACGGCCGACCTCCTGGCCGACGTCGGCGAACTCTACGAGGCCGGCGCCAGCTATGTCACGGTGACCCGGCTCAGCGACGCCCACGAGCTGTTCACGGTGATCGAAGCCGCCCAGGCTGGCCTTCTGGCCGACAAGCGCGCCGAGCTCGATCAACGGCTCGGCGAGCGGCGCGAAGTGCTACCCTGACCGGCCGGCCTTCCTCTCCGGCGCGCGCCGCCTATATCCTTGATATCTTCGCTGCAAGCCTGAATGACCCTGGCAGGCCTGCCGCCTGGCATATGTGGTTGCGCTGGGGAGACTAGCGCCCCGGCCCAAGTCCGGCTAAGCCTCCCGGCTATAACCGATAGAGATTGGGAAATGCCCGATAGCGTCCAGGAAGTCTTGCAGGCCTTTGCCCGAGGCGAGCTCGTCGTCGTCACCGATGATGAGGATCGCGAGGGCGAGGGCGATCTGATCGTCGCCGCCTCGCTCTGCACCGCCGAGAAGATGGCGTTCATCATCCGCCATACCTCCGGCATCGTCTGCGCGCCCGTGACCACCGAGGACGCGCGCCGTCTGCGGCTCGATCCGATGGTCGCCCACAACGATTCGGCGCACACCACCGCGTTCACGGTCTCAATCGACTACAAGCCCGATGGCGGCACCGGCATCTCGGCCGAGGAACGTGCCTCGTGCTGTCGCGCGCTGGCCAATCCCAATGTCGGCGCTAACGACTTCGCCCGGCCTGGCCACATCTTCCCGCTGATTGCCAAGGACGGCGGCGTGCTGCTGCGCTCCGGCCACACTGAAGCCGCGGTTGACCTCTGCAAGCTCTCCGGCCTGCCGCCGGTGGGTGTCATCAGCGAGCTCATGAACGACGACGGCAGCGTGATGAAGGGTGAGCAAGTCGCCCGCTTCGCCGCCGAGCACAAGCTCAAGCACGTCACCATCGCGGATATGATCGCCTACCGCCAGGCGCGCGAGAAGCTGATCGAGCGGGTCTCGACCTTCATCACCGAGAGCCCGATCGGACCCTTGCAGGGCTATGCCTACCGCTCGCCGTTCGATTCCATCGCCCACGTCGCCTTCGTCTACAATGGCGTTGGCGACGGCAAGAACGTGCTGACGCGCTTCCACAAGCCGAACATCGTCAAGGACACTTTCACGGGCCATAAGCGCATGGCGGCGGTGCTCGAGCATTTCAAGAAATCCGGCCGTGGCGTGCTGGTTTACCTGCGCGACGGCGCAGCCGGTGTGCCCGTGGCGCCGCTGCCGGACGAGTCGTCCACGGAAGCTGACCGCAACCGCCAATGGCGTGAGGTCGGCGTCGGCGCGCAGATCCTGCGCGATCTCGGCGTCACTTCGATCCGGCACCTCACGTCCTCGGTGCACGACTACAAAGGCCTGTCGGGCTTCGGCATCGAGATCGTCGCCAACGAGCAGCTCGAAAGCTGACACGCAGTGTCATTCCGGGATTGCGCTGAAAGCGCCAGACGCCGAATCTCGATGTCGTAGAAGCGAGGAGATTCCGGGTTCGATGCTTCGCCTCGCATCGATCGAAACCAGGATGCAATTGCACTTGTTGCCGCGGCGCTCTAATTTGTCCGGCAATTTATGACGGAACCAGACGCGAAAGGACGTTTCATGAGCGTGCGCCCTCAGGCCAAGGACAAGCCGGCTGCGGCTTCATTCCAGTGGGACGATCCGTTCCTGCTCGACGAGCAACTCACCGAAGACGAGCGCATGGTGCGCGACACCGCTCGCGCCTATGCCCAGGACAAGCTGCTGCCACGCGTCTCCCAGGCCTATCTCGAAGAGAAGACGGACCGCGAGATCTTCAACGAAATGGGTGAACTCGGCCTGATCGGCATCACCTTGCCGGAGGAATATGGCTGCGCCAATGCGAGCTACGTCGCCTATGGCCTCGTCGCGCGCGAGATCGAGCGGGTCGATTCCGGCTATCGCTCGATGAACTCGGTGCAGTCCTCGCTGGTGATGTATCCGATCTACGCCTATGGCGACGAGAACCAGCGCAAGAAATACCTGCCGAAGCTCGCCAGCGGCGAGTGGGTCGGCTGCTTCGGCCTGACCGAGCCCGACGCCGGCTCCGACCCCGCCGGCATGAAGACCCGTGCCGAGAAGGTTTCGGACGGCTATCGCCTCACTGGCAGCAAGATGTGGATCTCGAACGCGCCGATCGCCGATGTGTTCGTGGTGTGGGCCAAGTCGGCGGCGCACGACAACCAGATCCGCGGCTTCGTGCTGGAGAAGGGCATGAAGGGTCTCTCCGCGCCGAAGATCGGGGGCAAGCTGTCGCTTCGCGCCTCAATTACCGGCGAGATCGTGATGGACGGCGTCGTGGTTCCCGAGGACGCCCTGCTGCCCAACGTCTCCGGCCTGAAGGGCCCGTTCGGCTGTCTCAACCGCGCCCGTTACGGTATCTCCTGGGGTGCGCTAGGGGCCGCTGAAGACTGCATGCACCGCGCCCGCCAGTACACGCTCGACCGCAAGCAGTTCGGCAAGCCGCTTGCCGCGACCCAGCTGGTGCAGAAGAAGCTCGCCGACATGGAGACCGAGATCGCGCTCGGCCTTCAGGGCTCGCTTCGCGTCGGCCGCCTGATGGACGAGGGCAAGTTCGCGCCCGAGATGATCTCGCTCATGAAGCGCAACAATTGCGGCAAGGCGCTCGACATCGCCCGCACCGCCCGCGACATGCACGGCGGCAACGGCATCTCGATCGAGTACCACGTGATGCGCCACGTCCAGAATCTCGAGACGGTCAACACCTACGAGGGCACCCACGACGTCCACGCCCTGATCCTGGGCCGCGCGATCACGGGCATTCAGGCTTTTTTCTAACCACGTCTTCGGTGGCCATTATCTTGCTCAGCTGTCATCGCCCGCCTTGTGCGCAGTTGCGCACTGGGGCGGGCGATCCAGTATTCCAGAGATCGCGCCTTTCGCCACAGACGCCGCGGCGTACTGGATACCCCCTTCGCGGGGTATGACGGCGAGGGTCGGCAGTGCACAGGAAGTCCCATGTCCGACAATGACGACGTCCCGTTCAACCGCAACTTTCCGCTAACGCCCGGAATCGTCGAGGAGGTCCGCCCCGGCGTGCGGCGCGTGCTCTGCAACAATCCGAGCCCGTTCACCTTCACCGGCACGGTCAGCTACATCGTGGGCAAGGGCAACGTCGCCATCATCGACCCCGGCCCGGACGACGAGGCGCATGCGGCGGCGCTGCTGGAGGCCGTGCGCGGCGAGACGGTGAGCCACATCTTCGTCACCCACACCCACCGCGATCACTCGCCGAACACCGCGCGGATCAAGCAGGTAACAAGCGCGCCCGTTTATGCCGAAGGCCCGCACCGTGCCTCGCGCCCACGCTTCGAGAGTGAGAAGCACAATCCGGAATCCGGCGCCGATCGCGATTTCACGCCCGATGTCAGGATCGCCCATGGCGACGTCATCGAAGGCGCCGGTTGGCGGCTCGAGGCGGTGGCGACGCCCGGCCACACCGCAAACCATCTCGCCTTTGCCTGGCCCGAGCGGAAATTCAACTTCGTCGGCGATCACGTCATGGGATGGTCGACATCGATCGTGGCGCCGCCCGACGGCTCGATGATCGACTATATGGACTCGCTGGACCGTCTCGCGTCCCGCGAGGAGGATCTCTACTTCTCCGGCCACGGCCCGGAGATTCCGGACGGCCCGCGCTTCGTGCGCTTCCTGATCCGTCATCGCAAGGCGCGCGAGGCCTCGATCCTGCATCGCCTCGCCAAGGGCGAGACTGACATCCCGACCATGGTGCGTGCGATCTATATCGGGATCGACCCCAGGCTGACGACCGCCGCCGGCTACTCCGTGCTGGCGCACCTGGAGGACCTGGTCGCGCGGGGCGTGGTTGCGACGGACGGCGATCCCGTGATCGGCGGCACGTACCGGATGGCCTGAGGGCGAATAGCGAATGGGGAATGGCGAATGGACGGCTCCATTCGCTATTCGCTATTCCCCATTCGCCAATTTCACTTCTTCACCGTCTTCGCCGGCGTCTTTGGCGGCGCGACCGGGGCCTTCTTCACCGGCTTGAGCGCATCGGCATCGGCGGCGGTGTTGAGATCATCAATGAATTTCTTGACGCGGGCAGCGTTACTGCCGAGGTCGCTCTCGAAATAACGCGAGGCAGAGCGGATATCGACACGCGAATCATCGCCATCAGGCACGATCCGTATCGAGACGTCCTCGCGGAACCCCATGATCGGCGTGCGCGCGACTGCCTCGATGCGGCCGATACGGCGCGGCGGCTGCGGCGCGCGCTCGTCGATGACGAGCCATTTGCGCTTATTGACGAGCTGACGCGCGATCGCATAGGCGCGGTCCACCGGGATCTCCAGCTCGATCGGCTCGATGTCGGGATAAAACTGGCGTTGCTGCTCAGCCGAATAGAGGCCAGCATAGACCGCGGTGTTGGTGCCATCGCCGGTGCGTACGGGCGCCAGCGCGTCGAAGCGCGGCGGGTCGATTGGGTTGGTGGTGATGTCGTGGATCGCCGGCAGCTTGCGGTATTGCAGGCCAAGATAGGCCGGATAGGCGAGGATCGCGCCGTCGATCAGGAAAGCGAGCAGGATGCGCCCCATGCCGCGCGAGCCGTTCTGCCAGATCGCGGCAAAGCCGGCGAGCCCGAACAGGATCGAGAGGACGGCGATCGCGAGCCCGCCGAAGAAGGCCATCAGCGCGGGCTTCATCTCCAGGAAGTCGAAGCGGACGATGATGATCGAGACCACCACCGCCACCACCGCGAACACGGCCAGATTACGCGCCCAGCTTGCGAGGCTGGACACGGGCTCCGACTGATAGGGAGCGGAAAACCTGCGGGCCATCGGGTGAGCTCTGCCGGGGTTCTGAAGGCGGTGCCGGCCAGATCTGGCGCGACGATGCGCCGTTGAGACCATGGCCCGGGGGCAAATTCAAGGGAGACCGGACTGTTACGGCCCGCCATTCCGGGGCGATGCGGAGCATCGAACCCGGAATCTCCAGATTCCGGATCGGCTCTTTGAGCCGCCCGGAATGACGCGCGTAATGTCCTACGCCGCCGCGTTCGGGAAGCGGTAATCCTTGAACTGGTCGCGCAACGCCGTCTTGAGGATCTTGCCCGTCGCGGTATGCGGGATGCCGTCGACGAAGGCGACGTCGTCGGGCATCCACCATTTGGCGATCTTGCCGTCCATGAACTTCAGGATGTCCTCGCGCGTGGCCTGCTGGCCCTGCTTGAGCTGCACGATCAGGAGCGGCCGCTCGTCCCATTTCGGGTGGAACACGCCGATCACTGCGGCTTCGGCCACGGCCGGATGGCCGACCGCGAGGTTTTCGAGCTCGATCGAGGAGATCCACTCGCCGCCGGACTTGATCACGTCCTTAGAGCGGTCGGTAATGCGCATGTAGCCGTCCTCGTCGATGGTCGAGACGTCGCCGGTGTCGAAGAAGCCGTCCTCGTCGAGGATGTTGGCGTCGACCCGGTAATAGGCCTTGGCAACGGCCGGGCCGGCGACCTTGAGGCGGCCGAAGGTCTTGCCGTCCCAGGGCAGTTCCTTGCCGGCATCGTCGGTGATCTTCATCTGCACCCCAAATGGCGCGTAGCCCTGCATCTGGAGCACGTCGAGCCGCGCCTCGCCGGTCGCGTTCTGGAACGGCGGCTTCAGCGCCGCGACGCTGCCGATCGGGCTCATCTCGGTCATGCCCCAGGCGTGGCGGACGTTCGAGCCCATGTCGAGGAAGGCCTTGATCATCGAGCGCGGCATCGCCGAGCCGCCGCAGATCACCATCTTCAGGTCCGGCAGCTTCAGGTTGTTGGCGCTCATGTGCTGGAGCAGCATCAGCCACACAGTAGGCACGCCGGCCGTGTGCGTCACCTTCTCGGTCGAGAGCAACTCGTAGACGGAGGCACCGTCGAGCTTGGCGCCGGGCATCACCAGCTTGGTGCCCTGCGAGGGCGCGGAGAAGGCGATGCCCCAGCTGTTGGCGTGGAACAGCGGCACGACCGGCAGCATCGTCTCGGAGGCGCTGGTGCCGAGCGCGTCGACATTGTTGGCCATCAGCGCGTGCAACACGTTGGAGCGATGCGAATACAGCACACCCTTTGGGTCGCCCGTCGTGCCCGACGTGTAGCACATCGCGGCTGCCGTGTTCTCGTCAAAGTCCTTCCATTTGAATTTGCCGTCGGCCTGCGCAATCCAGTCCTCGTAGGCGACCACATTCTTCAGCGTGGTTTCCGGCATATGCGCTTTGTCGGTGAGTACGACGTAGCGTTCCACGCTCGGAAGTTTGTCGGCGATCTTCTCCAGGATCGGAACGAAGGTGATGTCGGTCACCACGATGCGGTCCTGCGCATGGTTGATGATCCAGGCGATCTGCTCGGGGAAAAGGCGAGGATTGACGGTATGGCAGATGGCGCCGATTCCCATGATGCCGTACCACACCTCGAGATGGCGCCAGGTGTTCCAGGCGATCGTGGCGACGCGGGCACCGAGCTTGATGCCGTCGCGCTCCAGCATCTGCGAGACCTTGAGCGCGCGCTGATGGATTTGGGCGTAGTTGGTGCGATGGATCGGTCCTTCGACCGAGCGCGTCACCACCTCTTGCTTGCCATGAATCCTGGCAGCGTGTTCGATGATCCGGTGGCAGAGCAGGGGCCAATCTTGCATCAAACCGAGCATTCTGACGTTCCTCCGAGAAGTCGCTGGGCGCGTTATCGCTCTCAGCGTTGGGCCAAAGAATTGTCATGAGTTTTAGCCTGCCGGACTTTCGCCGCAAATGGTCTTGTCGCGGCTATATGTCCGCCGGCGCAGCAATGCTTACCGCTGCGATCGGGCTGTCGCTTGTGCTCGCCGAGGGGGCGGAGGCGCGGAAATCTCCTGCGCCGCTGGATATCTTCGGCCTTGGTACACCACGGCCGCGCGCAGCCGTTCGTCCCGCCAAGATTCCATTGCCGCGACCCCGCCCTGAGGAGGCCCCCAAGGCAGCGGACGAGGGGGCGTCGGACGCGGAAGACAAGGCCTCTGCCGACAAGCCAAGCGCTGACAAGCCCGCCGAAGCTGCGCCGTCGCCCGAGAAGCAGGTCTCGGCCTGCCGGCTAGCGCTGACCGAGGAGATCGCGATCGCGCCCTCCATTCCGGATATCCGCGGCCCCGGCGCCTGCCGCGGCGAGGATCTGGTGCGGTTGGAGGCCATCGTGCTGCCGGACAAGCGCAAGGTGGCGGTCAAACCGGCGGCGATCCTCCGTTGCACCATGGCATCGGCGGTCGCCGATTGGGTGCGCAAGGACATGGCGCCACTGGCCGCGAGCCTCGGCTCTGCCATCAGCGACCTCGACAATTTCGACAGCTTCGAGTGCCGCGGCCGTAACCGCGTCGTCGGCGCGATGCTGTCCGAGCACGGCAAGGCCAATGCGCTCGACGTCCGCGCGATCAAGCTCGCCAACGGGCAGTCGATCGGCCTCACCGACCGGACCATGTCGCGCGAGGTGCGCGAGCGCGTGCTGCAGTCCGTATGCGCGCGCTTTTCTACCGTGCTCGGTCCGGGCTCGGACTGGTACCACGAGGACCACATCCATCTCGATTTGGCGCAGCGGCGCAATGACTATCGGATCTGCCAGTGGAACGTCTGGGATCCCTTGCCGCAGGTCGCCCCGCTGCTGCCGGCGGAACGTCCCGAGGAGGCGCCGCCGCGCGAGGTCGCGGCCAAGCCCGAAGCGAACGAGGACGCGGGCGACGGGGCGGAGAAACCGCCCGCGGACAAACCGACCGCTACTGGCAGCAAAGCCCGGTCGCACAAGCCGGCAACAAAAAAACGCCGGTGAAACCGGCGCTTTTGAATGTCAGAGATCGAAGCCGATCAGTAGCTGCCAGCCTGGCCAGTTTGGCTGCTGCCGAGCGCCAGCCGCGAATTATACGGCGAGTCGCCATGCTTCGGCTCGAGGACCACGACGATGGTGCCGACCTTGACGCGGTTGTAGAGATCGATCGCGTCCTCATTGGTCAGGCGGATGCAGCCCGACGAGATCGAGGCGCCGATATATTCCGGCTGGTTGGTGCCGTGGATGCGGAACAGCGTGTCCTTGCCGCCCGAATAGAGATACATGGCGCGGGAGCCCATCGGATTGTCCGGTCCCGGCGCGACATAGGTCGGCACGCCCAGGCGCGAAATCTCGCCGGGGGTCGGATGCCAGGCCGGCCACTCGGTCATGCTGCCGACCTTGGCGATGCCCGACCAAGCCATGGCTTCTTCACCGACGGTGATGCCGTAGCGGATCGCCTTGCCGCCCTCCAGCACGTAGTAGAGGTAGTGATTGTCGGAATCGACCACGATCGAGCCCGGCGATTCCTTACGGTGATACTCGACGATGGCGCGGCGGAACGGCTCTGCGACCGGAGTGTTCTCGTATTTGACCTTGGCCAGGAGTTCCTTGTCCTTCGGCTTGAAGGCCTTGGTGTCCGTCGCCTCGAAATGCGTAGCCTGCATGCAGCCCGACAGCATCAGGCCAGCGGCCAAAATCCCAAATTTAACTTTCAGCGACGACATGGTTTGGTTCCAATCAAAACAATACCGTGCGGAAGGCCTGAGCTTGGCGCCCAAATTCCTCGATTCCGCTAATCCCATTATGGTTGAAATCTGCCACAATTCCAGCACAGAAGCCCTTATCCCGCGCTGCAAGAGCCAAGCTGTGGCTTTTCTGCCGCAAGTTTTACGGTGCTGTGTGAGTTTTGCGGCAAAGGCGCCCGGGACTGTCGATTCCGTGCCACAGTTGAGCCGCGGCCCCGCCCCACATACCAACGCTCCGTTAATCCGACTGTCATCGTGAACTTGTCAGAATCGCGCTAAGGGCGTGGCTGTCATTCCGTCGCAAGTTCTCTGGAGTTGTCATGTTTTCGGTGTTTATTCCCTCCGAGGCCTCCCTCAAGAAGGCCGTCATCGAGGATCTCACTGCGCTGCCTGAGAGCGCGGTCTGGATCGACCTCGTCAACCCGAGTGCGGCCGAGGACAAGGCGGTGGAGCGGCTGGCGGGAATCGCGATCCCGACCCGCGAAGACATGCAGGAGATCGAGATCTCCAGCCGGCTCTATATCGAGAACGGCGCGCGCTACATGACCGCGACGCTGATGTGCCACTCCGATACCGATATGCCCCGGACCACGGCAGTGACCTTCATCCTCGGCGACCACCGCCTGGTGACGGTGCGGTATGACTTGCCAAAGCCGTTCGCCCTGGTCGAGGCCAAGCTCGCCCGCTCCTGCACGCCGGCGATCACCGGCGAGATGGTGCTGATGGAACTCCTGGACGCGGTGATCGACCGCTGCGCCGACATTCTGGAGCGCTGCGGCGCCGAGATCGACCAGGTCTCGCACGACATCTTCGAGCCCGAGAGCGAGCGCCACGGACAGGCCAAGCGATATTCACAGATCCTGATCTCGATCGGCCGCAAGGGCGATCTGACCTCGAAGGTTCGCGAGAGCCTGGTGTCGATCGGCCGCGTCGTGACCTTCTTGTCCGCAGTGGTCGAAGGCGTGAAATGGTCGAAGGATATGCGCGAGCAGCTCAAGACCATGCAGCGCGACGTGGCCTCGCTGACCGATCACGCATCCTATCTCTCCAACAAGATCACTTTCGTGCTCGACGCCATGCTCGGCGTCGTCAATCTCGAGCAGAACAACATCATCAAGCTGTTCTCGGTCATGGCCGTCGTCCTGATGCCGCCGACGCTGATCGCCTCGATCTACGGCATGAATTTCAAGATCATGCCGGAACTCGAATGGGTCCACGGCTATCCGATGGCGCTGGTGATGATGTTGATCGCGGCGATCGTCCCGTACTGGATCTTCAAGTGGAAGAAGTGGCTGTAGGAGCATGATCCGACCCGGAGGGCCGCGTTAGCGCAAAATGTGCGGCGGTTTTCCCTCGCGACAAACGCGAACGCGTTTGCGCCGAGATCATGCTCAAGCAAAGATCCCTACCGAGACCTTACGCCAGTCGCACAGACATAGTCGATCGTGTCGCAGAATAGAGCGGGATTGAGGCGGTGCGGTGACCTGTGCTCTGTGCCCCAATTCCTCCGGTAAAATTTGAGCGGTGGGCTGAACGTTTGCGCGAAACTTGTCTGCGATAAGCAGCGTGTTAGCCGCGAGGAACAGCCATGGTTGAAAAACACATAACGACGCCCCGCAACGTTATCGATCTGGCGAACTATCGACAGGTCGTGACGAGCGGCAAGGCGCCGTCATTGTCGGCACGCATGTGCCGGCACTGTGGTGCTCCGCTGCTCGACGGCGAGAACGACGACGACTGCTCGACAGCATTCAACGCGGCCGCTCCACGGCCGCGCGAGAGGTCGCGTCGGATTCGACTCGATTGAGGAACGGAAGGAAGGGCGATCCAGGTCTTGCGGCGGCGTTGTCTGGATCGCCTTGCTTGCCTAAGCAGCTAACAGCCCAATCATCGGCAAAAGCAATCACACGTGCTGGCCGCCGTTGATGTGGATCTCGGCGCCGTTGACGTAGGAACTGGTGTCCGTGCACAGCACGTAGATGATCTTGGCAACCTCGTCAGGCGTGCCGAGCCGGTGCATCGGGATCTGCTGCTCGACGATCTTCTCGGTGCCGGGTGACAGGATCGAGGTGTCGATCTCGCCCGGCGCGATCGCGTTGACGCGCACGCCGATGCGGCCGAAGTCGGAAGCCATCTCGCGCGTCAGCGAGGCGAGCGCAGCCTTGGACGTCGCGTAGGCGGCGCCGGCGAAGGGATGGACGCGCGAGCCCGCGATCGAGGTGACGTTGACGACTGATCCTTTTGCCGCCTTCAGCTCTTCGATGAGTCCGCGCGCCATCCTGATCGGCGCGAAAAAGTTGACGTTGAAGACGTGCGTCCAGGTATCGAGGTCGGTGTCGACCGAACCGAGCCGCGCGCCGTCCGGGCCCTTCGGCGAGATCGCGGCGTTGTTCACCAGCGCATGCAGCGTGCCGCCCTCGAGCCGGCGCCGGATCTCGGTGATCGCGCGCGCGGTATCCTGGGGATCGCCGAGGTCGACCTGGATGTGGTCCTCGGGGCCTGCGTCCCACGGGCAGTCTTCCGGGAAAGGATGCCGTGAGCAGGTGATGACGCGCCAGCCGGCCGAGGAGAACCGGATCACGGTGGCGTGGCCGATGCCGCGGCTGGCTCCGGTCAGGAGCAGCGTACGACGCGGCACATTGGATGAATGCGGCATGGACATCTTTCAGGTCGGAAAGCTGGAGACAAGGCTCAAGGATACATCCGCGTCTTGGACCACGGTCGACCGGCCGCGTCACGGCGAAATTCGATGCGGTCGTGTAGGCGGAATGGGCGGTCGTGCCAAAACTCGATCCGCATCGGCGCGATGCGCCAGCCGCTCCAGCCCGGCGGCCGCGGCACCTCGCCGATGACGTATTTGGCCGCGACTTTTGCGATGGCCTGTTCGAACGCGAAGCGGCTCTCCAGCGGCTCGGACTGCTTGCTCGCCCAGGCGCCGATCTGCGCCTGCTTGGGGCGGGTGGCGAAATAGGCATCGGCCTCGGCGTCGGTCACCGGCGTCACGTTGCCGCGGATGCGGACCTGACGGCGCAGTGACTTCCAGTGGAAAAGTAATGCTGCCTTAGGATTTGCGGCGAGTTCGCGGCCCTTCTGGCTTGCGATGTGGCTGTAGAAGACGAAACCCTCGGTATCGAAGCCCTTCATCAGCACCATGCGCACGTCCGGAAGCCCGTCCGCGTCCACGGTCGCGAGCGCCATCGCGTTCGGATCGTTCGGCTCGCTCTTGATCGCCTCGTTCAGCCAGGCCTCGAACAGCGCAAATGGCTCGTCGGCGGTGGTGAAATCACCGGATGTTAAGGGTGTCTGGTGTTTCATCGAGGTCGTGTCGGTCATGTCTGGAGTCCGAATTGCGTCCCGCGGCCCAAAACGCGCTGTTGTCCGCTACCGCCCTATATAGGGCATGGCGACGCGTTGGCCTATCGACGATCCGACCGTCCGGCTTCGTCATGACGCTGATTCTGATCGGGCTTGGTGCCGGCGGCTGCAGCTTTTCGCGCAACGACAGCAGCGCCTATGCCAGGGCCGACGACAGCGACCTGACTGGATCGATCGCGCGGCCGGCGAAGGACGCCCCGCCGACCGAGACTGATCTCGCCTTCGCCCGCAACGCTGCCTCGGACGTCCTCAGCAAGGGCGACAAGGATTCGAGCCAGCACTGGGAGAACCCGGAGACCGGCGCGCGCGGCTCGGTCACCCCGATCGCGCAATCCTATGCCGCCGAAGACGGCCGCAAGTGCCGCGACTTTCTGGCAAGCTATGTCAACGGCAATACCGAAAGCTGGCTCCAGGGCGCCGGCTGCCAAAGCAGCCATGGCCGTTGGGAGATTCATCCGCTAAAGCCGTGGCGGAGCTGAGCATGATCCGGACGCGAAGGGCCACCCTCGCGAATGTGGGAACCGGTCTTCCGCTAAGATCATGCTCGAACCATCTAGAGTCAGCACGCGCCCCTAGTTGCAAAAATGCCACTCTCTCCCCACATGACTGGCAGGTGGGGCAGGGAGCCCTTTGAACAATTCGATTTCTTGAAGGAGACGTGACGGATGCGCGACCCCTATGAGGTCTTGGGGGTGCCGCGGAGCGCCAGCGCTGCCGCCATCAAGAGCGCCTATCGCAAGCTTGCCAAGAGGCATCATCCCGACAACAACAAGGGTGACCCGAAGGCCGCCGAGCGCTTCGCCGAGATCAATTCGGCCAACGAGATTCTGGGCGACGAGGACAAGCGCAAGCAGTTCGACCGCGGCGAGATCGACGCCGAGGGCAAGCCGCGCTTCCAGGGCTTTCCGGGTGGCGGCGGGCCGCGCGGCCGCACAGGGCCCGGCGGTTTCGAGAGCTATACATTCCGGAGCGGCGGTGCGGGTGGCGCCCCTGGCGGCGGTGCGTTCGAGGATATCCTCAACAGCATGTTCGGGGGTGGGATGCGTGGCGCGCGCCCTGGGGCTGGGGCGGCCCAGTTCGACTTCGACACCGGCGGGATCGGACTCGATCTCGACGTGAACGTTGCCATGTCCGTCTCGCTGGAAGAGGCGGTCAAGGGCGGCGAGAAGCGCGTCCGGCTGCCGACGGGCAAGGAGCTTAATGTCAAGATTCCGGCTGGCGTCACCGAAGGCCAGCAGATCCGGCTGCGGGGGCAGGGCGAAAGTGCGCAAGGCCATCCGCCCGGCGATCTCCTGATCACCATCAACATCGCGCCCCACCCCTACTTTAAGGTCGAAGGCGCCGACTTGCGCATCGATCTGCCGGTCACTCTGTACGAGGCGGTGCTCGGCGCCAAGGTCCGCGTGCCTACGCTCGGCAACGCCGTGGAGCTCTCGGTGCCGAAAAACACCTCCAGCGGTCGGACCTTCCGCCTCAAGGGCAAAGGGCTGCCGAAGGCGGGTGGAACCGGGGATCTCTTCGTGACAATCAGGATTATGCTACCGGACGGGAACGACGCTGAGCTTGAAGCATTGATGGAAAAGTGGCGGGACCAACACCGCTACAATCCACGGAGCGGACTCGGCTAACGCACGATCCGGAAAACGGCGCAGCGGTTTTTTGAAAAGGTTATGCGCGAACGACAGGGCGCTATCCGAGCCCGCCTCGACGATCGGAGCATTCTCTTCCCGAAAGGATGATGCTCAACCCACGCCTGAAGCGTAGTCGCGCTTCGACGCAGATGTTTGAGACGTGTCAGCTGTCCGGCGGGGCAGCCGACAAAAAGGTGCGGCCTCGAGAGGGGGACCAGCGCGGTACCAAAAACCCCAATCGAGGCCGCCCGCGTCGATCGGCGGATCGAACGCTGCGCATTTTCGCGTGATCATCCGGTGCGATAATGAGACGCGCCGATGTCGTGATTCCAAATTTTCAATGACGGAATCGAGGCACGCGTTTGCTCGGGTTGTCTACCTCCCGTTCTTCTCGGCTTGGTCGTACACGGCCTGGGCCACCTTGGTCAGCCGGTCACGATCGGTACCGCCGCTGACGACGTAGCCAACTCCACGTTCGGCCCAGAACAGCGCACCGTCCTTATCCGTCTTGGCATAGCGCATCTGTGTCGCGCCGTTCTCGGTCTTGGCGGCGTAGATCGTGTACCGCTCGCCGGAGGCGCCTTCATACATCAGGAACGACGCCGGACCGTTCGGGCCCGGCAAGAGCCGGCCGCCGACGAGCTTCAGCCCGCTCGCCTCCAGGTTCGGAGCGAACACAGTCCAGCCGCAGCGCCGTGTCAGCCAAGCCTGCAGGTGGTCACGCTCGTTGCCGCCGACCTCGACAGGGTGGCGGACCTCGACGACGTAGAGGCGGTGGGCGTCGAGCGCGTCGGCCGTGAAGCTCTGGAAGGTCGAGGGCGCGTTGGCGGCGCCATGCGCCACCCACCCGGCTGTGCCGCCGGCAACGAAGGCAACCAGCACAGCCGCGGCGGCGCCATAGAGCCATTGCCGCGGGCGGCGCTCCAGCCGCTCAAGCTCCAGCCGTGCCGGCACCGGCTCGTGGGCGATGGAATCGTAGCGGGCGTGCAGCATCTCGGCCATGGCGCGCCACGACTGCACACGCTCGGCCTCGCCAGGGTTGGCGGCAAGCCAGGCCTCGACATCGGCGCGACGTTCGGCCGGCAGCTCGCCGTCGACATAGGCGTGCAGCTCGTCTTCGGTCACCGGGATCTTGCGATCGTTCATATCGGTTGTCTCTGGCTCTGGGGCCCAAAATGTTCTTCGTGGCTCAATGTCGCTCGCTCCATCGGCATGTGGGCGGACAACACGCGATGCATCAACTCTGCCATCATTTCACCCGCCTGAGCGCCGGGCGCTCGCCGTTCAGCGAGGCTTTGACGTGGGCGCGGGCGCGCGCCAGGCGCGACATCACGGTGCCGATCGGCACGCCCTGAATGTCGGCGACCTCGCGATAGCTCATGCCCTCCAGCATCACCAGCAGCAGCACCGAACGCTGCTCCTCGACGAGGGTGGCCAGCGCCTTCTCGATATCGCGTCCTTCGGCCTCGGTCCCGCTGGCGTCCGGATTGTTTTCGGTCAGCGGCATCAATTGCGGCCGCCTCGCCAGTGAGCGCCGCCGGTTCTTGTTGAGGTTGGTCAGGATCGTGTAGAGCCAGCTCCTGACGTCGCCTCCGAGGAACAGGCGCTCGGAGCGCAGCGCGCGCACCAACGTATCCTGCACCAGATCGTCGGCCGCATCCCCATCGCGCGTGAGCGCGCGGGCATAGCGGCGCAACGCCGGGATCATGGCTTCCACACTCTGGCGAAACGCATTCATTGCGGTTTTCACGTCCCAGTGTCCGGCGCGAGCGCCTCAACGATCATAACACCCGAATGAAACGGCTATTCCGGCGCTCGAAACAGCGTTAACGCCGTGCATTAGGACTGTACCGCGAAGGAGGGCTGGTGTACCTCCAGACCTTAACCCGCTCGATGGGACGTTGAGAAATGGCGCAGAATTCAGGTCTGATGCAGGGCAAACGGGGCGTGATCCTCGGTGTTGCCAACAACCGCTCGATCGCCTGGGGCATCGCCAAGGCATGCCGCGCGGCCGGTGCCGAGCTCGCCTTCACCTATCAGGGCGATGCGCTGAAGAAGCGCGTCGAGCCGCTCGCCGCGGAGGTCGGCGGTCTCGTGCTCGGCCATTGCGACGTCACCGACGCTGCCACCATCGACGCCGCCTTCGCGGTGCTGAAGGAGAAATGGGGCAAGATCGACTTCCTGGTGCACGCGATCGCCTATGGCGAGCAGCTCGACGGTCGCTACGTCGACACCACGCAGGAGAATTTTTCGAAGTCGATGCTGATCTCCTGCTACTCGTTCACCGCGGTGGCGCAGCGCGCCGAGAAGCTGATGACGGACGGCGGCTCGCTCATCACGCTCAGCTATTACGGTGCCGAGAAATGGATGCCGCATTACAACGTCATGGGCGTGGCCAAGGCCGCGCTGGAAGCCAGCGTGCGCTATCTCGCCGCCGATCTCGGCGAGAAAAACATCCGCGTCAACGCGATCTCGGCAGGTCCCATCAAGACGCTCGCCGCGTCCGGCATCGGCGATTTCCGCTATATCCTGAAGTGGAACGAGTACAACGCGCCGATGCGGCGCAACGTTTCGACCGAAGACGTCGGTGGCAGCGCGCTGTATTTCCTCTCCGACTTGTCGCGCGGCGTGACCGGCGAGGTTCACCACGTCGATTCCGGCTATCACGTGCTCGGCATGAAGCGCCCGGACGCGCCTGATATCTCGCTGGGTGGCAAGGACTAACTTTCAGCGGCAATGCCCGTGCCTACGATCTACTTTCTGCGCCACGGCGAGACCGAGTGGAACGCGCTCGGGCGGCTTCAGGGCACCCAGGACATCCCGCTGAACGCACGTGGCCGCAGCCAGGCCGCGCACGCGGCTGACGTTCTGGCCGATCTGTTCAGGCGCGACGGCAAGGACAAGGCGGCGCTGCCCTACGTCTCGAGCCCGCTCGGGCGTGCGCGCCAGACCATGGAACTGGTCCGCCGCAAGCTTGAATTGCCGCTTGCCGATTACTCGCTCGACGACCGCCTGCGGGAGATCGGCTACGGCACGTGGGAGGGGCTGACATTGGCCGAAAGCGAGGCCTCCGATCCTGATGTCTATGCAAGGCGCCTCGCCGACAAATGGACGGTCGCGCCCGCTGGCGGCGAGACCTATGCGGCCGTACAGCTGCGCGTCCTCGATTGGTACGAGTCGCTTCTGGTCGATACCGTCGCGGTCGCCCATGGCGGCACCTGCCGGGCCCTGATGGTGGCTTTGGGCATCGAGACCCCCGCCAGCGCCGCCGACCTCTATATCCAGCAGGGCGCCGTCTACGTGTTCCGCGACGGCCGGCTGGAGAAGTTTTATTAGGCGAGATTTCGTCATCCCGGGGCGCCCGAAGGGCGAACCGGGAATCTCGAGATTCCGGGTTCGATGCTCTGCATCGCCCCGGAGTGACGGAACTAGGCTTGAATGCCGTGGCCCTCGGGGCTACGACGTTGACATACAACGTTTATGTAAAAAGTAAGCACAGGCGACAGCCAAGCATGTCCTTCAACACCTTCGGCCACATGTTCCGTGTCACCACCTTCGGCGAGAGCCACGGAGTGGCGATCGGCTGCGTGGTCGACGGCTGTCCTCCCATGATCCCGCTCAGCGAGAGCGACATCCAGGGCGACCTCGACCGCCGCCGGCCGGGCCAGTCGCGCTTCACCACCCAGCGCCAGGAGCCGGACCAGGTGAAGATCCTGTCCGGCGTGATGGCGCATCCGGAGACCGGCGTGCAGGTAACGACGGGCACCCCGATCGGGCTCCTGATCGAGAACACCGACCAGCGCTCGAAGGACTATTCCGAGATCAAGGACAAGTTTCGGCCTGGTCATGCCGACTTCACCTATGAGGCGAAGTACGGCCTGCGCGACTATCGCGGCGGCGGGCGCTCCTCGGCGCGCGAGACCGCGACGCGCGTTGCCGCCGGTGCGATCGCGCGAAAAGTGCTGCCCGACGTCAAGGTGCGCGGCGCGCTGGTGCAGATGGGCCCGCACAAGATCGACCGCACCAAATGGGACTGGGACGAGATCGGGAAAAATCCGTTCTTCTGTCCCGACAAGGACAAGGCCGCCTTCTTCGAGACCTATCTCGACGGCATCCGCAAGAGCGGCTCCTCGATCGGCGCGGTGATCGAGGTTGTCGCCGAAGGCGTGCCGGCAGGCCTTGGCGCGCCGATCTATGCCAAGCTCGACTCCGATCTGGCCGCCGCGATGATGACCATCAACGCCGTGAAGGGCGTCGAGATCGGCGCCGGCTTTGGCGCGGCCGAATTGACCGGCGAGGAGAACGCCGACGAGATGCGCACCGGCAACGACGGCACGCGCTTTCTCTCCAACCATGCCGGCGGCGTTCTGGGCGGCATCTCCACCGGACAGCCGGTGGTGGTGCGCTTCGCAGTGAAGCCGACCTCGTCGATCCTGCAGCCGCGCCTCACCGTCGACCGCAAGGGCACTGATACCGAGATCTTCACCAAGGGCCGCCACGACCCCTGCGTCGGCATCCGTGCCGTCCCCGTCGGTGAGGCCATGATGGCCTGCGTGCTGGCCGACCACTTTTTGCGCGATCGCGGCCAAGTCGGACGCTAGTTTTTCACCTCTCCCCGACCGGTAGAGCTGAACGCCGCCGCCGGCGTTCGTGTCGCACCACAAGCTCTCCGCGCAGCTTGACGGGCCCGCAACTTCGTCCGCAAATGCGGACATGAACAGCTCCGAGCTCCAGCGCATTACCAACTGGCTGATCGACGGCGCTTGGACGTCGCAAGAGCCGGCCGAGATGATCGCCGATTTCTGCGAACGTCTGGTCGCGGCCGGCCTGCCGCTGTGGCGGTTCGGTATCTTCATCCGCACGCTGCATCCGGAAATCTTCGGTCGCAACTTCATATGGCGGCAGGGCGAGGAGGTCGAAATCGGCAGCGTCGATTTCGATATTCTGGACACGCCCGAATTCGCCCGCAGCCCGCTCCGCATCGTGTTCGAGCAGAGGCTGGAGGTCAGGGGACGCGCGAGCGATCCTGACAGCAAGCGATTTCCGTTCCTCGACGACATGCGTGCCGAAGGCGCGACCGACTATATCGCGGTGCCGGTGCCGTTTCTCGACGGATCCATCCACGCGACGAGCTGGATCACGCAGCATCCCGGCGGCTTCAGCGACGACGACATCGCGGCGATCCGAACCATCATAGCGCCGCTGGCGCGCGTCAGCGAGATCATCAGCCTGCGGCGCACCGCCGAGATGCTGCTCGACACCTATGTCGGCAACCGCGCCGGCGCGCGCATTCTCGGGGGCCAGATTCGCCGTGGCCACACCGACACCATGCAGGCGGTGATCTGGCTGTCGGACCTGCGCGGCTTCACCGCGCTGTCGGACCGGCTGCCGGCGGAGACGGTGGTCGCGATCCTCAACCATTATTTCGATTGCCAGGTCACCGCGATCCGGGGCCATGGCGGCGAGGTGCTGAAATTCATGGGCGACGGCCTGCTCGCGGTGTTTCCGATCGACGAATATGTCGGCGATGCTGCCCATGTCTGCGCGCGCGTGCTGGAGGCCGCGCGCGAAGCGCGCGCCAGCGTGGAGTCGCTCGCGTTTCCGGTCGGCGATGCCGTCGAGCGCTTCCGTTTCGGGGTCGCGCTGCACGTCGGCAACATCCTCTACGGCAATATCGGCGGCGGCAACCGGCTGGACTTCACCTGCATTGGCCCCGCCGTCAATCTCGCGGCCCGGCTGGAGAAGATCACGGGGCGGCTGGGCCGGACCGTCGTCGCCTCGGAGGGTTTTGCCAATGTCTGCCACCACCACTGGCACGAGCTCGGCGAGTTTCCGATCGCGGGCTTTTCCAAGGCGCAGCGCGTGTACGGGCTGGCGGAAGAGACGCCGGTGGTGATGGCCTAAAGCATGATCCGGAAAGGTGCGCAGCGGTTTTCCGAAGAGATCATGTTCAACAACAATCTAAAGCGCGATGACGATTCGTTCTATTCGCATCGCGCTCTAGGGCTGGCGCTGCCGGCGGCTCTAGCTGTCGCGAACATAAGACTGTTTCAGACCGAGAGTCAGCACCCTCAAGGTGATCCACAGCCGCAGCATGGCGAAGCTGAAGATGAAGACGAAATAGATCAGGTTCTTGGTGAACTGCGTCGAGGACGAGGTCTGCCAGAAGTTCCAGATCGCGGTACGCACCGCCTCCTGTCCATAGGCGAGAGCCACGTTGATGACGCCGAGGGCGATGACGGCGGCGCCGAGCCACAGCCCGCGTCGTGCGAATTCGCCGATCGCCGCAAACAGGGCGACCCTGCCGTCGTCGCGCTCGGCACGCACGATCATGAGCAGCACGATCGCGGCGATCCATGCGCTCCAGAAACGTCCGGGATGGGTGAACTGATCGAACGCCATGCCGTCGAGGCCGGCCATGAGATGATACGTAGCTCCGTAACCGGCCGCTGCGGCGCTGAGCGCAGCTGCGATCATCACGAGCATGATCCGCCACAGGATCGAGAAGGAAAGCTTGAACTGCTCGCCCATTGTCAGCGCACCCAGCGAGGATTGGCCACCCGCCGCCTCGATCGATTGTTGCGCCGTCGCAAAGAAGGCCAGCAGCACCGAAATGTCGGAAACGATGATTGCGGGCAACGCCACGGCGCCGCCGCCGAACGCGATCACACGCATCGCGGCCGCCAGGATCAGCCAGGGCAGGGCATGCAGCAGCCTGAACGGACCGAACGAGGTTTCGGGGCGGGCCGGCTTGAGCTCGAGTTGTTTGCGCAGTGTGACTGTCATCGCATGGTGGTGACACAGGAGATTAAACCTGCGGTAGCACGGATCGCTAAAATTGACCCGAAGCGGGCAGGCGGCGCCTATTCCTCCGGCTCCGTCGTGAACAGCAGCGGATAACCCTTGGCGCGTCCGGCATCGGTGGCGCGCGTCGCCTTGGTCTCGGCGACGTCCTTGGTGAACACGGCGACGACGCAGGCGCCCAGCTTGTGCGCGGTGATCATCACCTTGTAGGCCTGATCCTCGGTCATGCGGAATTCGGCCTTGAGCACCATCGTGACGAATTCGCGCGGCGTGTAGTCATCGTTGATCAGGATGACCTTGTGCAGCTTCGGCCGCTCGACCTTGGTCTTCGTCCTGGTTTTCGGTGTGGTAACGGTATCGTTCATTCCGCCTCCCGGACACGGCGGGCTCGGGTTCCTGCTGGAGGGATCAGCTCGCGACCTTCGCACCATATTGCAGGACCTGCACCTTCTCCAAGGTGATCAGCCCGCTCGACATCATGCCATCGAGGATGGGCAGGAATGCGTTGATGTTGTCCTCGCTGTCGACGATCTCGATCAGCAGCGGCAGGTCTTCCGAAAGTCGCAGGATCTTCGACGTGTGCAGCCGGCTCGACCTGCCGAAGCCCATCGGACCGCGCAGCACGGTGGCGCCGGCGAGGTGCCGCTCGCGCGCCGTCATCACGATCGCTTCATAGAGCGGCTTGCCGTCGAAATGGTCGCTCTCGCCGATGAAGATCCGGAGCGAAACTGCCTGAGCGGGGATTTGCATGGTCAGCTCCTTGTCAAGCCGTTATAGCGGCTCGCCATCATATGGCCGATCCAGACCGACACCAGCCAGCAGATCACGGACGCGGCAATGTAGGCGAGCGCGGTGTATTTCATGCCGCCGTGGAGCAGGCGGAAGGTCTCCAGGCTGAAGGTGGAGAACGTGGTGTAGCCGCCGCAGAACCCGGTCATGACGAACTGTCGGTGCTCGGGCCGCGCCAGCACGCGGCCGTCGGGGCCGGTCAGCGTCGCGTAGAAGCCGATGATCAACGATCCCGTCGCGTTGATGAACAGCGTGGCGAAGGGAAAGCCCGGCCCGGTGTCGAGCGCGAGACCGACCAGATAACGCGTCAGCCCGCCGACGATGCTGCCGCCGGCAACCCAGGTGTAAAGTATCGCGCTACGCCAGCGATCGGCGGAGGAGGGGACGCTCATGTGCTGCTATCCTCCAAGACTGTCCGCAAGGAGAAAGCCGCAACTAACGGCGGCGAGGCACAGCCCGACCGAGAACACGACGTTGCCGAGTGCGTGCATTGGCTCGCCGCTCCGCGCCAGCGTCAGGGTTTGCAGGCTGAACGAGGACACCGTGGTGTAGCAGCCGAGAAAGCCGGTCACCGCGAACAGCCAAGGGTTGGGCGTGGCGAAAACCGAGCCGGGATGGGCCGCGAGCGCGCCAACAATGCCGATCAGGAAGGCGCCGGTGACGTTGATCGTCATGGTGCCCCACGGAAACGTCTCGCCCAGCCGCCGCGCGATCGCGCCGGACACGAAATAGCGCGCGCAGCCGCCGAGCACGCTCCCGATCATGATCGCAAGCACTCCACTCAGCACGACGAAAAGCTCCCCCTCATCATTTTTGCTCCGCTGCCAGACCGTTGCCGACGGCAAGCAGTCCTACGAGCGAGATCAGCGCAAAGCCGAGCCCTGCCAGAAACGTGCCTGCCGGACCGTAGGCATCCCACAACGCGCCGGCGATCACGCTCGCGGCTAACAAGGCGAGGCCCGTGAACAGGTTGAAATAGCCGAACGCGGTGCCGCGCAGGCTCGGCGGCGCGGCGTCGGCGACGAGGGCCGAGAGCAGGCCTTGCGTCAATCCCATATGCAGCCCCCACAGCACGACGCCGAGCGCGAGGCCTGCAAGGCTCGGGAGCAATGCCAGCGCGAGGTCGGCCCCGGCAAGGAAGATGAGGCCGAGCGCGAGCAGGCCGGTTCGGTTGATCCGGTCCGACAGCACGCCGGCCGGATAGGCCGACAGTGCATAAGCGACGTTCATCAGCACCAGCACCGCCGGCACCCACATCGCATTGAGCCCGATGTTCTGCGCGCGCAGGATCAGGAAGGCCTCGCTGAAGCGCGCGAGCGTGAAGACGACGCCGACCGCGACGACGCGCCAGTAGACCGATCCGAGCTGCCGCATCGCGGCAAGATTGAGCGGGTTCTTCGCAGGCTCCCGGCTCGGATCCGCCGGCTCGTGCACGGCAAGTGCGATCAGTCCGAAGGACAGGAAGGCCGGCAGCACCGCAACCCAGAACACGATCGTAAAATTGTCCGCCGTCCACCACATTAGGCCGATGGCCGCGAGCGGCCCGACGAAGGCACCGATCGTGTCGAGCGATTGTCGCAGGCCAAAGCTCGCGCCGCGCAGGCCGATGGGAGCGATGTCGGCGATCAGGGCATCGCGCGGCGCGCCGCGAATGCCCTTGCCGACGCGATCGATGAAGCGCGCCGCCACCAGCCACCCGACGCTCGACGCGAGCGGAAACAGCGGTTTGGTGAAAGCGGCTAGCCCATAGCCGAGCGCGGCGAGCAGCTTGCGCCGACCAAGCCAGTCCGACAGGGCGCCGGAGAAGATTTTCGTGATCGAGGCGGTCGCCTCGGCAATGCCCTCGATGAAACCGACCGTGAGCGTGGAGGCGCCGAGCACGGTGACGAGATAGACCGGCAGCAGCGCATGGATCATCTCGGAGGAGATGTCCATCAGCATCGAGACGAAGCCGAGCACCCAGATTCCCCTGGGCAGTGAGGCGCGCGCGGCATTCGGTGTCGTCGTCGTCACGTCTTCGCCTTCTCCTGCCCTGGCTTGCTGGCCTTCGTCACCAGGCAACAAAAAACCCGCCATCGGCGGGTTGGTCCATGCTCCCACCAAAGGCGAAGGCCTAACGATTGCCCCACCTCAAGCAGGAGTCATCAGCCCACTACGATCATCGACCGCCGGGCGGTTGTCGGGGGACTCCATCCCCATCTGTGGGTCCAGCCTAGCATGGAAATTGCGCCGGACAAGTGGGCGGGGAAGTGTGCCTACACACCACATCATTACATCCGGGCTTGGCTCTGCGAAGCGCCCCGGAGTGCCGGTGCGTATATGACCGCTCGTGTTCCGGCGGCGCGAGCGCGGCAACAGCGCGGCAGCTTTGCGCAAATTGGGCCGATCCTAACTCGAATGTGAAGCGCAAGCGATCTTCGCACTTTGCGGCAAGGCGATTGCATGTCACCATCGCGTCATACGACGGGAGACTGGTGCGATGCGCTTGCTGTTCTCGATCGGGGCTGTACTGGTGGCCGGCGTGCTTGCCGGAGGGGAAGTCGCGGGCATCGCGGCGCCAGGACCAAAATTCGAGCTGCCCGAGAATCAGGCGCAGCGGCCGGTTGCCGACAAGGATGCGCAGACGGTCGACGTCGAACTGATCCTCGCCGTCGACGTGTCCTACTCCATGGACATGGACGAGCTCGCGATCCAGCGCGAAGGCTACGCGCAGGCGATCCAGTCGAAGGAATTCCTCCAGGCGCTGAAGCTCGGTCCGAACGGCCGCATCGCCGTGACCTATTTCGAGTGGGCCGCTTCCAGCGACCAGAAGATCATCATCCCCTGGCGGCTGATCGACGGCCCCGAGACCGCGGATGCGGTCGCCGCCGAGATCATGAAGACGCCGATCCGGCGCGCCTCGCGCACCTCGATCTCCGGCGCGATCACGTTCGCGATGCCGCTGTTCGACGAGGATCCCTACCGGGGCTTGCGTCGCGTGATCGACGTTTCCGGCGACGGCCCCAACAACAATGGCGGCCCGGTCACGGTGGCGCGCGATGCCGCGCTCGAGAAGGGCATCGTCATCAACGGTCTGCCAATCATGGTCAAGGAGCCATCCTATTCGACCATGGATATCGACAATCTCGACTTCTACTACGAGGACTGCGTCATCGGCGGTCCCGGCTCTTTCGTCATCACGATCAAGGACCGCGACAAGTTCAAGGAAGCGATCCGCACCAAGCTGCTGATGGAGGTCGCCGGCCGCACGCCGGAGCGCCCCGTGATGCGGGTTGCGGACAAGGAGCCGCGCGTCAATTGCATGATCGGCGAGAAGATCTGGTCGGACCGCTGGGGCCGCTAATGGCGCACGGCGATTGGGACCTTTCGCCTCATCCCGCCCGACGGTTGAATTTAACCGCTCGTTAACCGGCACATGGCCCTAATTCGACTGCTTCAGTTCGTTTCCGATTGCTGTTTTGACCCTGCTGTCGGGCGCGATCGAGAGCGGGGGTTCGTCGAACCCGTCCACCGAGCAGACCAATGGCCATCGTCGCCTCGAGCACCAGCCAGATTTCGCCCGCCAATGAGCGGGTCTTTCACCAGAGCAAATTGCTCGGTGAATGGAAGGGCAATTGGGTCGGCAACAACCAGCCTGTCAGCTTCAAGGTCGTGAACATCCGCGGTGCCCGGGCGCAGGTCGAGTACACTCATAACGGGCATACCGAGCGGGGCTTTGCCGAGGTCAATGGCTCGCTGATCACCTTCGGCGGGGTCACGGTCGGCACCAAGGACGGTAAGAGCATGGTGCTGTTGTTCTCGGCGGGCGGCGCTGGCAAGCAGAGCGCCAATCTCGAGAAGCAGGAACCGCCGGCTTCCGACAGCCGCCTCATGGGAAGCTGGGGCGGCTATTCCAGCGATAACGGCAAGAGCGCGAGCTTCAAGGTGCTCTCGGTCAACGGCAAGGAAGCCCAGGTCAGCGTCACCACCGACGGCGTCACCCGCCAGGGCACCGGCACCGTCTACAAGAACGTCATCATGTTCGGGCAGGCGCAGATCGCAACCGACGACGGACAGAATGGCAAGGTCATCTATCAGGTCGGCACAAAATCTTTCATGGTGCCGGTGACGAAATATCCGCCGGCGGACTCCTCGTCTTCGATCGACAAGACGGCCTGAAAGCTGCCTTTCGCCATTTCGGCGGCCGCTCCACGAACGCCCTCAAGCCCTCCTGCGCGTGCGGCCGCGAGCTCGGCATAGCCCGATGTCGTAGTCGGAGGAGGGATGCACGCTGCCCCGCGCGCGTGAGCCGCCGAGCACCACGGCCTGAACGCCCGGTACCTCCGCAAGAATGGGGGTCAGGCGGGTGAGCAAGGGATCGAGGAACATCAGGTGCAACTCTCCGGAAGGCCCGCGCCGTGACGTCGGCCGGATCGCTCCGCTGGCATTGGTAAGGTCCGGCGAGTATAATTTGCAAAACTCTTGACGGTCATCTGAATGTTCAACGTCGCAGATTCATGTGCTCTTGCAACTCTCGCAGTGCTCTGCCTGACCGGCGCACCTGTTCATGCGCAGGTTGCGCCGCTGAGATATTGGATACCCGGCGGGCCTTTCGGCCTTGGTAACGGTGCGGACCAGAACTCCGATACTTACGGCAGCTTCTCGAGCTTCAATGCCGGCGATGCGGCTTGGCGCACCAGCTATGCGAATGGTTTCTTCGTCGGCAGCGAGCGCGGCAATTTTGGTTTGAGCGGCTTCAACCAGGCTGGTTCGGCCGCCAATTTCAGCGCGCTGTCCTATGACAGCACGCAGTTCGGCTACACCACCAAGGCGGCAGGTGGTTTGCCTGTCACGTTCTTCGCCGGTTTCGATACGTTGAAGTACGGCAATGGCATCGGCAGCTCGCTGGCGCCGCTGACCTCCACCGCCACGCCCGGTTATGGTGCGTTCGCGGGTGTCGAGTTCAAGCCGACCCCCAACCTCAGCCTGTCGTTCGGCGCCGGTTTCAGCCAGCAGCAATCGGGACGCATGGACAGCGACATCAACTCCTCGATGCTCCCCGGCGAGTCGCCGGTTTTGGGCGGCCTGCGGCGCTAGAGCATGATCCGGAAAGTGCGAAGCCGTTTTCCGAAAAGATCATGCTCAAAACAAAACCTAAAGCGCGGCGGTTCATCCTGCTCTCATTGCGCTTTAGCGCGTAAGCCGCGCCACCAGCTCCACATGCGGCGTGTGCCGGAACTGGTCGACCGGCACCACCGCCTCCAGCCGATAGCCGCCGTCGATCAGCAGTCGCGCATCGCGGGCAAAGGTCGCGACGTTGCAGGACACGGCGATCACGACAGGCACCTTGCTAGCGGCGAGCTTCAGCGCCTGGGCCTGCGCGCCCTGGCGCGGCGGGTCGAACACCACCGCGTCGAAGTCGCGCAGCTCCGGCGGGACCAGGGGACGGCGGAACAGGTCGCGTGGCTCGGCTTTGATTGGCTTCAGGCCGGGCGTGCGCGCCGCTTTCGCGAGCGCGGCGATCGCGCCGGCGTCGCTGTCATAGGCAGTGACGCGGGCCTTCTCGGCGAGCCTCAACGCAAACGGGCCGACGCCGCAGAAGAGGTCGAGAACTTCCTTGGCCTTGCCGACGCGCTCGGCGACGAGCGCCGCCAGCGTCTCTTCGCCCGCGACCGTCGCCTGCAGGAACGAGCCCGGCGGCAGCGTCACCTCCGCGCGGCCCATCTTCACCGTCGGCGGCAGGCGTTGCAGCACCAGCTCGCCATGCCGCGTCAGTCGTGCCAAGCGGTGCTGATCGGCGACGCGCGACAGCGCCGTGACCAGCGGCGTCGGCAGCGGGCCGGAGCCGCGCACGTCGATATCGAGGCCGTTGGCCGTGGCGGTGACCTGGATGTCGAGCGGTTTCGTCACCGGCATCTTGGACGTCAGCGGCTCGGCGAGCGCCCAGGCGGCATCGAGCGCGCCGGCGAGCGCGGGATCAAGGATGGGGCAGCGATGGATCGGAATGACGTCGTGCGAGCTCGCCGCGGAGAAGCCGACCTTGAGGATGTCATGCGTGCCGAACCGGCCGTGCAGCGTGATGCGTCTGCGCCCCGCGCCGTGCGCATCGACCAGCGGCGCCACTTCGCAATCCACGCCGGCCTGCGCCAGCGTCTCGACCACGATGCCGCGCTTCCAGGCGCGATAGGGCTCGGCCGCCCAATGCTGGATGGCGCAGCCGCCGCAGACGCCGAAATGCGGGCAGAACGGCTCGATGCGCTCGGGGCTTGCGACGTCCACCGCGAGCAGCTTGCGGCGATCGGGATGATGGCCTGCGGCGTGATCGACCTCGACGGTCTCGCCTCGAAGCGTATAGGGCACATAGATCGCTTCGCCCGTCGCCAGCGAGACGCCGTCGCCGCGATGGCCGACGTGATCGATCGTCAGGCGCTCAACCACGCCGCGCGCCCAGGAAGAATTCGATGTTGCCGTCACCCCCCGTGATCGATGACGGAAACACATCGATGTCGGTGCAGCCGAGCGAGGCCGCGAACGCTGCGATGTCGTCACAGATCTCCCGGTGCACGACGGTGTCGCGGATGATGCCTTTCTTGTTGTGCTTCCGGTCGGCCTCGAATTGCGGCTTGATCAGCGCCAGCAGGCTCATGGGCGCCGCTGCCAGCGACAGCGCCACCGGCAGCACCGCCTTGAGCGAAATGAAGCTGACGTCGATGACGACGATATCGGGCCGCGCCGGCAGGCGCTTGCCTTCGTAGGACCGGATGTCGGTCTCCTCCATCGACACGATCTTGGGATGATCGCGCAGCGAGGGATGCAACTGGCTGGTGCCGACGTCGATGGCGAACACCAGGCTGGCCCCGTTCGCCAGCAGCACCTCGGTGAAGC
This sequence comes from Bradyrhizobium sp. 160, assembly GCF_023073735.1. Taxonomy (NCBI): domain Bacteria; kingdom Pseudomonadati; phylum Pseudomonadota; class Alphaproteobacteria; order Hyphomicrobiales; family Nitrobacteraceae; genus Bradyrhizobium; species Bradyrhizobium sp. 160. Next base: position 185,834 of record NZ_JADPKD010000063.1, on the reverse strand, counting down.
CGCCGGTGGAGGCGCCGACGTCGAGGCAGACATGATCCTCGATTTCAATCGGGTAATGCTCGAGCGCGCCAGCGAGCTTGACGCCGCCGCGGGAAACATAGGGGTGGGCCGGCTCGGCCTGGATCACCGCGTCCTCGGCGATCGTCTCCGATGGCTTGGTCACCTGCTTGTCATCGGCCGTGACCAGCCCGGCCTCGATCGCCGCGCGCGCCCGCGCCCGGCTTTCGAACAGGCCGCGCTCGACCAGCAATACGTCCGCGCGCTTGCGGGGAGTGGACATTACGCTCTCATGGGCACGACTGAGCTGCTTATGTAGCGATCAATCGCGCAGCCGCCATCCGGACGCAAGCCTCGAACGCGGCGAGATCGTGCCAGACATCGATTGGCATCTCGGCCGGCGTCACCAGCGGGCAGCCATGCCGCTCCAGCGCATGGATCATCATGAGGTTGTCGACCAGGCCGAAATCCTCGACCGTCAGTCCCTGCGCATCGACCAGCCGTCCATCCTCGGAGGCGACCTCCATAAAACGGCCGACGCGGTCGGCATAGGCGGCGCCATCATTGGAATAGGCGAGGCAGAATTTACGCCGCCCGGCCATGTAGCCGAGTTCGTAGACGGTACCGGGATCGGCGCCTGCGCCGCGGAACGGGGTGAGATTGGCGATGATGGCATCGGCCTCGTTCATCATCGCCTCGTTGCCACAAAAGATCTGCCGCGAAGCGTCGGGCGCAGTGAGGTCGATCGCGTTGTCGAGCGGATAGAGGCCGGTGAGACCGTGAGCCGTGCAGATATCGATCTTGCGGCGGCCGATCTCGATCGCGTCCGGCAGGAACACGTCGGGGCCTGCAAGATAGATTTTCATGGGATCAAAGCCCGAAAATCATGGATCGAGACCCGAGCCGCGGGGCGTGCTCTGCTCCCTCCCCCGCTTGCGGGGAAGGACTGGGGAGAGGGTGTCTCCTCGATCGAGAACCCCCGAGAGGAAAGAGCCCTCACGCGACGCTTCGCGTCGACCGCTCCCGCAAACGGGAGAGGTGAACATCAAGCCAGCTTGACCGTCTCGGCCTTGACGTCCTTGCCGAGCGCTTCGAACACCTTGGCGACGATGCCCTTGGCGTCGAGACCGGCGCGGGCGTACATCGCGGCGGGCGTGTCGTGATCCAGGAACACGTCGGGCAGCACCATCGAGCGGAACTTGACCATGCCGGTGTCCAGCACGCCCTGATCGGTCAGGAACTGGGCGACATGCGAGCCAAAGCCGCCGATCGAGCCTTCTTCGATCGTGATCAGGATCTCATGGTCGCGGGCGAGCTTGAGCACCAGCTCGGTGTCGAGCGGCTTCATGAAGCGCGCATCCGCAATCGAGGTCGACAGGCCGTGGGCTGCGAGCTCGTCGGCCGCCTTCTCGCATTCGGCGAGGCGCGTGCCGAACGAGAGCAGGGCGATCTTGCTGCCCTGGCGGATCATGCGGCCCTTGCCGATTTCGAGCGGAATGCCGACTTCGGGCATCTCGATGCCGCGGCCTTCGCCGCGCGGATAGCGCAACGAGCTCGGACGGTCATCGATCGCGACCTGCGTCGCCACCATATGCACGAGCTCGGCCTCGTCCGCCGCCGCCATGATCACCATGTTTGGCAGGCAGCCGAGATAGGCGTTGTCGAACGAGCCGGCATGGGTCGCGCCGTCGGCGCCGACCAGGCCTGCGCGGTCGATGGCGAAGCGGACGGGCAGGCTCTGAATTGCGACGTCATGCACGATCTGGTCGTAGCCGCGCTGGAGGAAGGTCGAGTAGATCGCGCAGAACGGCTTGTAGCCTTCGGTCGCAAGACCGGCGGCGAACGTCACCGCATGCTGCTCGGCGATGCCGACGTCGAAGGTGCGGTCGGGGAACGCCTTGTTGAAGATGTCGACGCCGGTGCCCGACGGCATGGCCGCGGTGATGGCTACGATCTTGTCGTCCTTCTGCGCTTCCTTGACGAGGCTCTGGCCGAACACGTTCTGGTAGGCCGGCGCGTTCGGCTTGGCTTTGGCCTGCGTGCCGGTCGCGACGTCGAACTTGACGACGGCATGGTACTTGTCGGCGGACGCTTCCGCCGGGCCATAGCCCTTGCCCTTCTGCGTCACCACGTGGACCAGGATCGGTCCCTCCTCCATGTCGCGCACGTTCTTCAGCACGGGCAGAAGGTGATCGAGATTGTGACCGTCGATCGGGCCGACGTAATAGAAGCCGAGCTCCTCGAACAGCGTGCCGCCATCCATCATGAAGCCGCGGGAGTACTCCTCGACACGGTTGGCGCGGTTGGCGATGATCTTGGGCAGGCGCTTGTTGATCTGCTTGGCCGCATCGCGCAGCGTGCGATAGGTCTTGCCGGAGTAGAGGCGCGACAGATAGGCGCTCATGGCGCCGACCGGCGGCGCGATCGACATGTCGTTGTCGTTGAGGATGACGATCAGGCGCGAGTTCATCGCACCGGCATTGTTCATGGCCTCGTAGGCCATGCCCGCCGACATCGCGCCATCACCGATCACGGCGATCACGTTGTTCTTGCCGCCGGAGAGATCGCGTGCCACGGCCATGCCGAGGCCGGCCGAGATCGAGGTCGAGGAATGCGCCGCGCCGAACGGATCGTAATCGCTCTCGCTGCGCTTGGTGAAGCCGGACAGGCCGCCGCCGGTGCGCAGCGTGCGGATGCGGTCGCGCCGGCCGGTGAGGATCTTGTGCGGATAGGCCTGATGGCCGACGTCCCAGATCAGCCGGTCGCGCGGCGTGTCGAAGACGTAATGGATCGCGGTCGTGAGTTCGACGACGCCGAGACCCGCGCCGAAGTGACCCCCGGTCACCGAGACGGCATCGATGGTCTCCTGCCGCAGCTCGTCGGCGACCTGGCGAACCTGCTCGATCTTCAGCTTGCGCAGGTCTTCCGGCGTCCGGATGGTGTCGAGAAGCGGCGTTTTACTGTATGCGTTCACGGCGATTTCCAATTTGTCAGCGCCGGAAGGTCATTCCGGTGCGCGATGGGTTTGCTCAATATCGGCGCAGCGCGAGTCCTCAAACCGTCGGAGCCACCTGCATGGGGCAAGGCCCCGTCTTCAGCTTAGGTAAGCTTAAGTGCGCTCCGGTTCAGTCTCTGTGATCCCTGTCACTTAGATCGGCTTCGCCCGTCTCAGCCCATTTCTTTAGCAGTTTGAAGCCCTTGTCGTCGGTAATCGATGCCCACGCAAGGCTTACAAAAAGCCACACTCCGCGCAGCTTTACACCAAACCTTTGGCCAAAGCCAACCCGCTGGGCCGATTGGGGGTATGCAGGTGCAACCGGCGGGCCGGAGTGGTTAACTGCGGCCCGTGACGCAGGGTTCCGGGCCTGCCGGGTCCTTCGCGGGCTTTTTTGGCCAGAATCGGGTCTTTTTGGTCTCTCAGGGTAGGAATCTGGTACCGGCCGCACCGGTTGGAACCGTCACGTTCGTGGAACGGCGAGGGTGCGATCACGAAAGGTGCAGCTACGCTCCAACCTGCCCTGTTACAGGGCCGACCGGGTCAGAAACCGTGGGGAAGCCTTTGGCTTATTGGACGTCGAGCGGCGCGGTGCCGGTGGCCTGGCCGCTGGCATCGGTGGTGATCTTGTCGACGCGCGCCTCGGCCTGCCGCAGTAGATCCTCGCAGCGGCGCTTCAGGGCCTCGCCGCGCTCATAGATCGTCACGGATTCCTCGAGCGGCACCTTGCCGTCTTCGAGCCGCTTCACGATCGTTTCGAGTTCCTCGATCGCGCGCTCGAAGGTGAGCCTGGAGACGTCGATTTGGGTATTTTCGGCCATATCCGTTTCCGATTGCCCGGTTCGCTTCACATGAGAAAAAGCAGACTTTTGCGGGATTAATGTGGCGGGTGCGTCATGCGCCCATCAGGGCACCGACATGCGCCGTAACAGATTCTTTCAGTCCTTGCAGGTCATAGCCGCCCTCGAGCACCGAAACAATGCGGCCTCCTGCGGTCTTGTCGGCGAGGTCCATCAGCTTGCGCGTCACCCAGGAATAGTCCTCGGCGCGCAGGTTCAGCGAGGCGAGCGGGTCGCGGTAATGCGCGTCGAAACCTGCTGAGATGATGAGCAGCTCGGGGCTGAATTTTTCGAGCTGCGGCAGGATCAAATGCTCGAACGCGGAACGGAATTCCGGCCCGCCGTCCTCCGACGCGAGCGGCGCATTGACGATGGTGTCGTGGTCGCCGCGCTCGCTCTTGGCTCCGGTACCCGGGAACAGTGGCATCTGGTGCGTCGAGCAGTACATCACGGTCGGGTCCGACCAGAAGATGTCCTGCGTGCCGTTGCCGTGATGCACGTCGAAATCGACGATCGCCGCGCGCTTGATGCCGTATTTGCGCTGCGCATGGCGCGCCGCGATAGCGACATTGTCGAAGAAGCAGAAGCCCATCGGCTTGCCGATCTCGGCGTGATGTCCGGGCGGGCGCACCGCGACGAAGGCGTTGCGATGCTGGCCCGTCATCACGGCTTCGGTTGCCGCGACCGCGCCGCCGACGCCGCGCATCACCGCTTCCCACGTGCCCGGCGACATCGAGGTGTCGCCGTCGATGTAGACTTGGCCGCTGGTCGGCGCGATGTGGCGCAACTCGGTGACGTAATGCTCGTTGTGGCACAGCGTGACCAGATCGAGATCGCCCTCCGGGGCCTGGTCGCGCACCAGAAACTGGAAACGCTCGTGCGACAGCGCTTCCTCCACCGCGCGCAGGCGATCCGGCCTTTCAGGATGTCCCGGCGGCGTGACGTGGTCGAGGCAGGCCTTGTGGGAGAGGAGAAGCGTGCTCATCAGGTCGGCCTCATGGGATGCGGGCTCTTGGCGTCGCTTGGCGCATCCGGCGCCAAAACGCAAATGCAAAACCCAAATCTAGGCGTTTGGGCGGCAACGGCAATGGGCCGTCCCGGGCCGTCCCGTTCGATCCGGATCAATTCACGCGCAGGATGCGGGTAGGCGGCAGCGGTCCAATCGGCCCATGCGCTCGGAAGAACGCGAACAGCGCGTCCGCGTCGTAACCGCCATATTGTGGCGCGGTGCCCTGTTTGGCGACGGTAAAGCCGTCGCCGCCGACGGCGAGGTAATCGTTGAGGGTGACGCGGTAGCCGCTTCCAGGTTCGATCGGCCTGCCGCCGAGACTCATCCTGTCGGTGATCACGCGCTCGCCTAATGGCTTCGCCGCATCCCAGGCATAGCTGAACCCGTTCGACACCTGGAGGATCCGTGGCCGCTTCGGGTCCAACCATTGCTGCTCGAGCAAGTCCTTGAGCAGGCGGCCCGTGAGCGTCATGGTGACGAGGCGGTTGCGAAACGGTTGGCTGGCGAAGACATCGCCGAACGTGATCGCGCCATTCTCCTTGGGAACGATGTCGGTGCGGATGCCGCCGGGATTGGTGAGCGCGATCACGGCGCCGCCGTCCTTGGCATCGCGGGTTGCAAGCAATTGCGCATCGGCAATGACGTCGCCGAGCGCGCTTTCGCCGGCCTCGTTCGGAATGCGCGACAGCGTCTGGGTCACCGATCCGGCCGGCCGGTTGGCGATTGGCGCCGACAGCTTGTCGTAGGCCTCGATCAGCGCGGTCTGATCCGGATCTTTCGCAAGCGAGGCATTGGCGACGACGACGTTCTCGGCCCTGGCGCTGACGATGTCGCGGCTTGCGGGATCGAGCTTGAGATCGATCGCGGTGACCAGCGTGCCGTATTTGTCGCCGCTGGTGACGAGGCGTCCATCGATATCGCAGACATAGGCGCGGTGGGTGTGGCCGCTGACGACGATGTCGACGGCCCGGTCGAATTTCTTCACGATGTCGACGATCGGACCCGAGATGCCGGGACATTCGTTGTAGTCGCCGGTGGGCTCGCCGCCTTCGTGGATCAGCACGACGATCGCTTCCACCCCACGCGCCTTCAATTGCGGCACGAGCGCATTGACTGTCTCGGCTTCGTCGCGAAATTCGAGACCGGCGATGCCGGCGGGCGAGACGATGCCGGCGGTGCCCTTCAGCGTCAGTCCGATGAAGCCGACGGGAACGCCGTCGAACTCCCTGATCTCGTACGGCGGCAGCACGCTGTTGCCGGTGGCGGTCTCGATGGTCGAGGCCGCGAGATAGTGGAATTTGGCGCCCGTGAAGGGATGCGGCCCCTGGCAGCCGTCGACCGGATGGCAGCCGCCGTTCTGCATCCGCAAGAGCTCGGCCTTGCCCTCGTCGAATTCGTGATTGCCGATCGAACTGATCGCAAGACCCATCTTCGAGAGCGACTCGATTGAAGGCTCGTCGTGAAACATCGCCGACAGGAACGGGCTCGCGCCGATCAGATCGCCTGCGGCGACGAAGATCGTGTTCCTGTGTCCTTCGCGCAGCTGCTTCACCAGCGTCGCCATGTATTCGGCGCCGCCGGCCGCCACCATCACCTTCCTGGCCTTGTCCTCGGGATCATTGATGCGAATGCCCCCTGGCGAAGGCCGCAGATTGCCGTGGAAATCGTTGATCGCGAGGATGCGCAGCTCGACCGGGGCTGCGGTCTCGGCTGAGGCGGGGAGGGTGCTGGCGAGAGCGAGGGCGGCAAGGATGGATGGGTATCGCATGGAACAAGATTAGTCGGTCCGCACAAAGATTTCACGAAACTCTTTTGTTGAAGCACCGCGCCTGCCGCACGCTCCCGCCCGCCCCTTGAGGGAGCGGGTCGGCTCGCATGAAATGCGAACCGGGGCGGGGCGACAGACCATCCCGTGAGGAGGTGTTGGCGAGGTTCGTATCCCGGCGAGAGTCTTCGTGCGGCTCACCCTGCCCCGCGCTTCGCGCGAGCGACCCTCCTCCAGGGTCAGGGTGACAGCCGAGTGCTCGCCCTACCGCTTCTTCCTGTTCGCAAACCCATTGAACGCTGCAATCGCCTCTTCCGACTTGAGCCGCTCGCCGAACAAATGGGCTTCCTGGTCGATGCGGCGGGTCAACTCCTCCGGCGGGGCGCGCAGCAGTCTGCGCGAGGTCGCGACCGCCTCGGCCGGCAGCCGGCAGATCTCGCGCGCCACCTTGCGTGCCTCGACCTCGGTGTGTCCGGGCGAGACCACGGTGTTGACGAAACCTGCGGCATGCGCCTCCGCGGCGGAAAAAGTCCGCCCCATCACCAGCATCGCGAAGGCGCGCTGGTAGCCCATCGTGTTCGGCACCAGCAGGCTGGCCGCGCCGACCGGGACGAGCCCGAGATGGATGTAGGGCGCGGAGAAGGTCGCAGCGTTCGAGGCGAGCACATAGTCGCAGTGGAACAGCATCACGGTGCCGATCCCGATCGAGACGCCGTCGACGGCCGCGATGATCGGCTTGGCATTGAGGGCGAGCGAATAGAGAAACTTGGCCCCGTTCGACAGCATTTCGGGGTGCGAGGCGTCGGCCTTCAGGAAATCCTCGATATCGTCGCCGGCGGTGAACACGCCGGAGCCACCGGTGATGATCATGCAGCGGATATCAGGGTTGTTCTGCGCGGTGTCGATCGCGCGGCTCATCTCCTGATACATGTGCTGCGTGATCGCGTTCTTCTTGCTCGGACGACGCAGGGTGATTACGCGCGTTCCACGCTCTTCGGTGACGACGATATTGCCATTCGGCATGAGAGCCCCCTGCGGTCGCCGCGGCGCTTGCCTTCGGCGTGTCTCACGAAGGGTCAGCCTACATCATCTTGCAGGCCTGCCAATGCGCTGCTCAAGCTTTTCGATACCGATCTTGTGTCGTCAGCACAGGCCGCGCGCCGCATCGCTCGTTACGCGCTGTCGCGCGTTACAACATTGGGATACAATGTTTCATTTGAAGAACTGCTGGTTGTGGGGCATGATCGGGCCTGGTGCCGTTTCCTTTGATTGATTGCTCGATCAATGATTGCCGCAGCTGCTGTCGCTGACCGGCAGCATCGGCTTCCGTTCCGCGATGCTGGCGGTCACGCTCGCGATGATGCGGCTGGTGTTGCCGGTGGTCGTGACGTTCATCGGTCGGCCCGCCGGGACCTCGCTGGCATCGGCCGACCGGACGTCCATCCGGTGGCGATGCGGTCGCGCCGAGCCACTCGCGAGCCAAGGGAAGGCCCTCGTCAAAAACGCGGTGTCGTCCCGACGAAGGCCGGGACAGATTGGTTGTGGGGCAGGCAGCAGCCGCCGCCTTCTACCCCAGCAGCACCGCATCCGCCGCCGCAACCGATTCCGCGCTCTCCGTCACCGTGCGCTCGAGCGAAGGCGCCTGCACGGTGATGTTCTCTGCGAAGAAGCGGGCGAGCGAGACGTAGCGGGCGGCGTCCGTGATGCCGTCGGCCTTGGCGGCGAGCGCTTCGGAGGCCAGCATGCAGCCGCCGAGCGTGGCGCCGAACTGCTGCAAATAGGGCGTAGCTCCCGCAAGCGCCTCGTTCGGTGCGGACGCAGCCCGCTCCAAAAGCCATTTGCTGGTGCGCGTCAGCGCCTCCAGCGCCTCGCGCAGCTTGGTGCCCGTGGTGCCGAAGCTGGGATCGTTGGAGGCCTCGACCTGGCTGACGGTGGCCGAGAGCTCGTCGAGCAGCGTCCATACCGAGGCGCCGCCATTGGCCGCGAGCTTGCGCATGACGAGGTCGATCGCCTGGATGCCGTTGGTGCCTTCGTAGATCGCGGTGATGCGGGAATCGCGATAATGCTGCGCAGCGCCGGTCTCCTCGATGAAGCCCATGCCGCCATGAACCTGCACGCCGAGATAGGCGACCTCGTTGCCGATGTCGGTGGAATAACCCTTGGCGATCGGCGTCAGCAGCGCCGCGCGTGCGGCCGCATCGGCCCGCACCTTCGCGTCCTTGGCGCGGTTGGACACGTCGATGGCGACCGCGGTCGCATAGCAGATGGTGCGCGCGGCGGCGGTCTGCGCCCGCATTCGCATCAGCATGCGCTTGACGTCGGGATGGACGAAGATCGCATCCGCGCCGTCGCCCTTGTTGCCGACCGCGCGGCCCTGCTTGCGCTCCTGGGCGTAGGACAGCGCCTGCTGGTAGGCGCGATCGGCGAGCCCGACGCCCTCCAGGCCGACGCCGAGGCGGGCCTGGTTCATCATCGTGAACATGCAGCGCATGCCCTGGTTCTCTTCGCCGATCAGGAAACCGATCGCCCCGCCGTGATCGCCCATGGTCATGGTGCAGGTCGGCGAAGCATGGATGCCGAGCTTGTGCTCGACGCCGCTCGCATAGATGTCGTTGCGCTGCCCCAGCGAGCCGTCTTCGTTGACCATGAACTTCGGCACGAGGAACAGCGAGATTCCCTTGGTGCCGGCGGGCGCGTCAGGCAGGCGCGCGAGCACGAAATGCACGATGTTGTCGGTCATGTCGTGCTCGCCATAGGTGATGAAGATCTTCGTCCCCTTGATGCGATAGGTGCCGTCGGCCTGCCGCTCGGCGCGGGTGCGCAGCGCGCCAACGTCGGAGCCGGCCTGCGGCTCGGTGAGCTGCATCGTGCCGGTCCATTCGCCGGAGACGAGCTTCTCGAGATAGATCTTTTTCAGCTCGTCGCTGCCATGCGCCTCCAGCGCCTCGATCGCGGAGGCCGTCAGCAGCGGGCAGAGGCCGAAGGCGATATTGGCGGCGCTCCAGATCTCGGTGCAGGCGGCGTTGATCGCGAGTGGCAGGCCCTGGCCGCCAAAGCCTTCCGGGCCCGAGACGGCGTTCCAGCCGCCCTCGGTCCAACGCTTGTAGGCATCCGGCCAGCCCGGCGCGGTCGTGACCTTGCCCTCGCTCAGCTTGATGCCGTGCTCGTCGCCGACGCGGTTGAGCGGCGCCAGCACGTCGGACGCGAACTTCCCCGCTTCCTCCAGCACGGCCGCGACAATGTCGGCGTCGAAATCGCCGTAATGGCCGGCCGCCACGGCGGCCTTGAGGCCCGCGCCGTGGTTGAGCGACAGCAGCATGTCAGAGATCGGCGCGCGGTAGGTCATGGCTCACTCCCGTGGACAAATATTGGTGCCGTATTCCCATGAAACGGGGGCGGTCTCAATGGCCGGGAGGGATGGCGCTGGCTGGCGGGACCCGGCGGTTGTCGGGCCTCTTAATAGAGTAGAGCGAGACACGGATGCTTCGGCCGGTCTTCCCAGGCCGCGGTATTTTGCCCCTCCAGGCGGTTGAAATGCCGCCCCGCTCCCTATAGACCGGCTGCGACCCGAGGGAATCTGCGGTAGCCAGTTCTTCCGCCGGCCCCCGGTCGCCAGTTGGGGCGTAGCCAAGCGGTAAGGCAGCGGATTTTGATTCCGCCATTCGGAGGTTCGATCCCTCCCGCCCCAGCCAGTTGATATTACGTCGAAATCTTCTTTTGTTCGGGGGTGTCGTTCCGAACGCTTTCCGACGCCTCATTCCGAACGGAATCCCCCGGTTCGTTCTGCCCTGCCAACCGGTGCGCGTGGCGCTTTCGCGTCGCGGACAGCATGCGTTTTGCTGTGCGCTTCGCGTAGCCTTCGTAAGACTGCTGGGTCTTGTGCGTCGAGAGCGCGCGGCCCTGACCGTCTGTCAACTCCGCCTCCTCCAATTCGGTCATGCCACCATGCCGGCACGCGTCCAACGTGAAGTGAGCGGGAAGGCCCAGCTTCTTGCGCATGCGCTGAACCTTGTGCTGCATCGTTGGGAAGGCAAACGGCTTAGCGACACCCTTTGAGACCTCGCGCAGGATCATCGACACGCCGCGTCGCGGCACTGCTGCCAGCACTTCCTCAGCATCACCGTAGAACTTGACCACGGTGCCGTCCGGCAGCACTTCTTCGAGCGGGTGGGGGGCCACCGTGCCTGTCTTGTGATGAGCTACGCGGATGATCGTCGGCGCGCTCGGTGCGCGATAGTCGCTCCACTTGATGTGGCCGGCGATGACGTTTTCGGGACGCTGTAGCCACTCAAAGCAAATCACCGCGACGCCCGCGACCTCAGGCTCACCAGCAGCGATGCAGCCTTGAGCAAAGTCGTAGACCTCGTCACGTGTAACTGCCGGTTTTGTCTTCTTAACACGGCTTTCGAGGGTGACGCCCAACCAGGGGTTAGGCACATCTTTTGCGAATTCGTCGGGGAATAACCGATGAACGACCCGCCACGCCTTCCGGCATAGCTTTACGACCTTCTCGGCCGTGCGGTCGCGACGCCCATTCGGGCCTAGGACGATCTTCTGGTAGAGTTTGTCCGCGCCGCGCGGTGTGATGGTTCTAGTCGGCCTAGACCCAACTCTGTCGCCGCTCTTCGTCAGCGTGTCGCACAGGAGGGTCATGGCCCATTCGTAGTCCCGTCGCGATCGAACGGCGACCTTCTTGGTGTACGCCAAGCTCTGCTTGTACTCGCGGAACAGCCAATCGACGGTGCCGATCTTCGGCGCTGCCGGCGTATCGATCGGCTGGCCCTTGCGCTGCTGATCCCATTCATCGAACAGCCTATTGAGGGTGTCAGCTTTCTGGCATGCGATCGCAAAATCAGAACCTAGCGGCTCACTCGGAACAGGAGATTTCATGTTCCGATACTTGGTCGGGACCTCGTAATAAAACGACGTCGCGCCAGATTTCAGCCTCTTAATCCGGACATGGCGAGGAAGCTGCAACGTCACAAATCCTCTGCGATGTCGCCTGGCACGCCCGGGGCTATCGCCGCGTCCAGATCGTCCCTCAGCCATAGTTTCCGCCGCCCCTCCAGCACGCGTGGCTGGGGGTATTCCTTCCCAACCCGCTGCAAGAATGCCTCTATCGTGGACTCGCCGCAATAGCCGGCTGCGAACGCCGCGGCCATGCGGCGCGGCCATGATCCTGGCGGGATGGCGGCTGGTCGGGTGCGGGACATCGGCGGTGCATCCGTTCGTTTCGATGTGTCCCACTGAATCACACCAACAGTTGCCGGCATGAACCGCCCCCGCCCACCGGGCACGCAAAAAAAGCTGGGCGGGCATCCTTGCGATTCATGCCGGCAACCATTCGTGTGGTTCGATGTGTCCCATTGAAACAGCGGAGCCCATGAAAATGGTCGATGAAACTAGTGACCCGATGCTCACGGCCTCAGATTGCGCAAGCTTGCTCGGGGTGTCAGTTACGACGTTCTGGCGCTGGATCGCCGGTGGGCGCGCGCCAAAACCGATCAAGCTCGGCAAGTTGTCGCGCTGGCCGAAATCCGAGATTTTGGGCTTGATGCAGCGCGCGAAAGCTGCACGCCAAATTGCCGCCTAATCCGTCACGCTCGGGGCAAAGAAAATGCCCCGAAGATTTCTCTCCGGGGCGGCACCGCGTTTAGATTGTGATGTGACAGTTGCATCTCTACAACAATGGTCCCGCTCTTACAAGATGTAAGGGCACAACATGAACGCTCACGTTCCTCCGACAGATTGGCTCGTCGCCGATATTGGTCTTGATCCATTCGATGCCATCGATCCGCGCATTGCAGACAAGGCGAGACGACTGCACCGAGTACAGAACTGGGTATTCTTCCCAAAGGGCTGGGTCACCGAACCGGGCGGTTCGTTGCTGATTTTCGACGGTCGGCTCTATCCGTTGTGTCGTAAGCAGCCAGACGGCGCGGTTGCCATCCTGCCGATGATCGATTTCGAGCATCCGCCAATCTTCTCGCTCAAAAGGTCGCGTTTTCTCTATGGTAGCTTCGATCACCCCTGTGACACTGAGGAAACGCAACAACGCTTGATCGGCGTGGTGCAACGTCTTGGCCTGCAAGGGGAAGTCCACAGCCGTTACGACGCGCTTCACCGAGAGCTTGCGGCGCGCCGCAGGAACTTCAGGCGGCTTCTGGGCAGGCGATGATTGAAGATGAATGCCCCTGTTGAAGTCCTCCCGCTCTACGGGTTGCAGACACTCGGCGATGCCCGGCAGGTGATCGTCGTCGAGGGCGAGAAGTGCCGCGACGCGCTCGCCGGCGAGACGGGCAGGACGGTGGTGTCTTGGGCGGGCGGCACGCAAGGCGTCCAGCATACCGATTGGACGCCGCTCGCGGGACGCAACGTCGTGATCTGGCCTGGGGCTGATCAGTCAGCAGATCAGATCGCGAGCGTTCTTACCGGGCTCAAATGCACCGTGCGCTTCTTGGCCGCGACAAATGAGACCAGCCTCCCGAGCGTCGCGGACGCGATCCGCAGTGGCTGGGACAAGGCGCGGCTCGATACCTTCATGCGGGAGACCGTGCGTCCCTGGTCGCCGCCTGCGCCGCCGCCAGCGGAGCCCGCCGACGAGGCCATCGCTCCAGCCGGTCCCCTTGAGCGTCCTATGGCGGCGAAGCCCGCTCGTGTTGCTGAGGTGACCGAGTTTAAACGCGTCGATCGCTCGAACGAGCGCGTCGGCCAGATACTCGGCGTGGAGCGGTTTGACGTCGAGATCGAGGCGTGGCTTGAGGATCGCGGGTGGCTCGTGAAATTGAACCGCCTATCTGGAGAGCTTGAAATCCACCTCGCGGGCGGCATCGTGCCGATGACGGATGAGCGGCTCGCAGAAATCCGGTTCACGGTCGCTTATGCCGCCAACGGCAAGGAACCGGCGAAAGACAAGATCGCAGACGCCGTGGCCCTGATTGGCGAGCGGCGGTCCTATCACCCGGTTCGCGACTATCTCGCCGGCCTCCGCTGGGATGGTGTAGAGCGCCTAGACGAATGGCTAATGAAGTATGCGGGAGCTGAGGATACGCCGCTCAATCGGGCTTTCGGCCGGAAAATTCTCTCTGCGGCTGTCCGTCGCGTCATGCAGCCCGGCGCAAAGTTCGACGCCATGCTTGTGCTTGAAGGTGCGCAGGACCTTGGCAAGTCTTCCCTTGTCCGAGCTTTGTGCCGTGACGAGAACTGGTTCACCGATCAGTTGGAGGTTGGCGCTGATGCTAAGGTGACGATCGAGAAAACGTCAGGTTCCTGGATCGTCGAGATGCCCGAGCTTGACGGCATGGGCAGGCGCGATACGAACCGCGTCAAGTCGTTCATCACCACAACGCGGGATCGCTCAAGGCTGGCATACGGCCGCTATGCGGTCACGCGGGATCGGCAGTTCGTTCTTTTCGGCACAACCAACGAAAGCCATTACCTTTCCGATCTGACTGGAAACCGCCGCTTCTGGATTGTAAGATCCACCAAAGCTGACCCTGCCGGCCTCGCGGAAATCCGCGATCAGCTTTGGGCCGAGGCCGTTGCGGCCGAACCGAACGAAAATCTGTGGCTGGAGGTCGACCTGAAATCGGCGGCAGCAAAGATCACCCGCGAGGCGTCGGATTTTGGGCCGTGGCTTGAAATTCTTGGAAGTCGTATCCCGGAGGGGCCGCTCAAGATCAGGGTTGTCGATGTGTGGAAGCTCGTTGGCTTCGATAGTCCCGAGAGCATCAACAAGCTGACGAAGGTGCACCACTCTCACATAAAGGCGGCAATGGCGGGGCTCGGTTTCGAACGCAAGGATGGCGGAATTCGCGACTTGCTCGGCAAAACCGTAAAGGCATACGTCCGTGGCGATCTTCACGAAGCAGAATGGTGGTCACCAGGCGATCCATCAGCCGCGCCAGCGGTGAACTGGTAGCCGATGCCTTCGATCTGCGCGGCTGACGTGAACCGGCAGGACAAGCCCATGCCGGTTTCTCGGGCAGCTAGGTGCTAGTTCCTTTGCCCCCGTGGGTTTTCAGGTGGAAGGTTGGCGACGCGGTGTCGTTCCACTCGGCCATTACCTTACCGCAATCTTCACAGGTGGCCCTATCGTGGTCACGCGCTGGGAATCGTCGAACTGTGACCGCATAAACTGCCCCGCAATGTGGGCAGGTGAAATCCTCACCGGGACCGGTTTTCCAAGTCTGTACCATCGCCGGAATATGGACCGGAGAGGGGCCGATTGCCACCCCGTCTCCGCTCGCTCCAACAAAAATGTAGTTCTCGATTTGCGTTATCAACCGCAACCGGTTCGACTTTATGAACCGGTTGCAGATCCTTCGCCGAACCCGACGAACCGGTTGCGATGCATCCGGTGTAACCGGTTGCCTCGCGAACCGGTGACAAAAACCGATTGCGAATTCATGCTTGTAATCGGTGCAACCACTGCAACCGGTTATTTCATTGAAGTGGCTTAATCCCCCTTACTCGCCCATTGTGCGCCGCTACACCTCGCCTAAGGCAAGTCTTAGTAAAAACGGGTTGAACCGGTTGCAGCGCTTGCCATGCGGAGGTTCCGCGTACGCAGTTTTGCCTTCATTTAACGCCGTCTCATTTGTGACAGAGTCGTCGAACTGCCGAATTCACGGCAGATCGGAAGGAATTCAACATGGTCGAGAAGGATAGGAAGGACGCTGAAAAGGGGCGAGACCAAGAGAGGACAGATGATGACCGTCGAATTCCCCAATCTTCGCGCGCGCCTTCGTCCCGGCGAAGCAGGATTAATGATTTCGACGTGTTTGCTCCGTCTCGTCACGACTTCAATATTTGACTAAGAGAGGCCGCTGTACGGTTGGCGGCCTCTCCACGTACATCCTCATGAAAACTTATGCCTGAGTGGTCGCGGCAACCATCTGCATGCCACGTCTCTCGCATGGCTCTGACCGCGAAACAGCAATGCTTCGTCCAGGAATACCTGCTGGATTTGAACGCCACCAAGGCGGCGATACGTGCTGGCTACAGCAAGCGCAGTGCGCAGGAGCAGGGTTCGCAGATGTTGGCCCGTCAGGAGATCAGCGACGCGATTGACGAGGCCAAGCCCGCGCGATCTGAGCGGACAGAGGTCGATGCTGACTGGGTGCTCCGTCGTCTCGCCGATGAAGTCGAGGCTGACCTTGCAGACCTCTACGACGACAACGGCGATCTCAGGCCGATAGACGAATGGCCAGAGATTTGGCGGCAAGGGCTCGTTGCGGGTGTCGAGATCGACGCTTTGTACGAAGGGTCGGGCGAGGATCGCAGGCAGGTCGGCCACCTCAAGAAGATCAAGCTCAGTGATCGCCTGCGCCGATTGGAGCTGATCGGTAGACATGTGCGCGTGAATGCGTTCCAGGATCAGGTTGTGATGAGCGGCGTCGAAGGGCTGGCGGATCGGATCGCCCGCGCGAAACTGCGTAACGGAAGCGATGGCTAACGTGATTTGAGAGGCTTGACGCTCCCTAGGGGAAACCGCCGAACTTTGCAGTCTTAGAAAGATGCTCGGACTTATTGTATTGACGGCAGCAGATTGAACGAGCCGTTATCAGAGAGCTATTTCGAGCGCGGCACGCGGGCATAGCCACCCTGGCGGCACGATAGTCGCCGACCCTCCCGTCTCGCGGGGCTCATCGCGGCCGGTAGGTTTGTATGAAGTCCTCAATGATTTTGGGAGCAATCTCGTCGAGCTCGTTGGGTAGACCTTCGCGTATCTTGACCGGCTTGAGCCGGCCGGAACTGTCACCGTACGCCGCCAGGCTATCTCTAACGCGAATGGAAAGCCAAGCAGCCTTGCTGTCCTGGGGGTCCGGGTTGAGTAGCCCATCCCAGTGAAACGTTGCCACTCGGGCGCCGAGGCTTTGAAGGGCGTCATAGTTGACATTACCGGGTGCCGCGCAGAAACCGAGAGCCTCCTTAAAACCTAATCCCTGGATAGAAAGGTCGAGACCACGTTTGCTCGCGGCCCTGCTGAGATGGAATGGCATTTCCAGCGTAAGCGTGCGGCTTAGTTGTTGGAGTGTCATATTCTCCGGTTGAGTGGCCGTAATACAATAGAACTGCGCGGCTCCGCGGGGCAATCGGGCCCCCTCTTGCGAGGATGCGCCGGCTTCCGTTGTTGCGATCCTCCTCGCAATCGCCGCACTGAAATCCGACAGTTTGGTGTCGATTTCACCGTAGTTGCTAGTGCCCGCAAGCAGCAGAACTTCCTCAAAGTCATAACTCACACGCGATGTCCGGCGATCGAATCCGACAATCCGAGCGGAAACGCGCACGCCCAGGCTCCCCGTGCTGACAATGCTCGGGATGATCACGACTGGCGGAGTGTCAGATGGCAGCGTCCCTTGTGCCAAGTTGATCGGACCGGTACGAACGATTGATACCGGACGATCAAAGCCTCTTTCGAAGACTCGTTGAATATAGTTCGGAAGGAGTTCACCCACCGTCCGGGCGATCAAATTGCTGAGTTTACCGCTTGGCTCTCCTTGAGCCGCGTTCGGGTCGTCGCTCCGCAGGTCGACGGGGGCGAGCCCTATCGTAAGTGGTCCGGAAACCCAATCGATTCCCGATCGAGCGGGTGTTGTAAGGGCGATCGCCAACGTGATCCCGATGGCATGTCGCAACCAACTATTTTTCATTTAAAAGCCCTTCCACGGTTTCGGTAACGCGTTTCAGGAATGCAGGCCAATCCTGTAGATCAAGCGGGATTGTTTCCCGACTCGTGAGATTGCGATCACGGCTACTAACGACAATGAACACCTCCGGCTTACCGGGAGACAGTTGCTCGATCGACCCGTGTACGGTGAGAGTGTCGGAACGTAGTGAGCCAAGTCTTGGTCGTTGCAACTGCACGCACCACCACTGGTAGTCGTTCGGAAAAGGCGGAACAAGTCGAATCACGCCGAACCGATGAATGAGAGTCGCGTTCCCGGATAGCTGAGTTGGATAACGCTGGCTGACCGACCATGCGAGTGGCTCCACGCCGCTTGCTCCGGTCGACGGCGCAAACACACAATCGGCAAATAGAATCGGGCGGTCGCTGCCCTGCGCAACTTCATGAACGCGAACCACAAGCGCAGGAAGCACATCGTCGGAAATCGCTTTTCCGAGTGTTTCGGGGCTCGCAGTTTTAAGTAGACGACTATCCAATCTGATCCAGGTGTTACGGACACGCTCATAGAGTTGAGCCTGATATCTGAAGCCTTTTTGGCCAACCGTCAGCAACACTTGGAAAATTAAGTCCGCGCTGTTGAGCGCAGTCGATGGGGCCGCGGTGCCATCCACCGTCACGTGGTGCTCGATCTGTATTTCGAGGATGCGTCGCGCAAGCACCTCCTTCAGATCGGCAGCGATGTCCGCTTGCTCCTTTGTGGGCGGGTCATCGGGATCGAGATATGGCTCTTCGACCAGCACGGTCACCTGCCGTGGTGCTGCTAGCGCCGCGTCCACGGTCATCAAAGTAAACAGCACGAGGCCAAGACGGATCATTTGTGATCCCCAGCTAGGGCACAGTCTTGCAAGTTGTTACGATCTGATCAACTATATTTTTGGTCGAAGTTTCAGGTTAGGTTCGTGGGGGAGTCAAATGTCCCGAATTGCCTGGTCCCTGGTCGCGATCTTCGTCTACAGCTCCCTATGGACGAACCCTGTGCTGGCCGAGCCGGACCGCCCGGTTATTGTGGTCCCGGGCATCCTCGGCTCTAAACTTTGCGAGCGTGCGTCAGGGAAGGTGGTGTGGGGGACCAAATGGTCTTTGTCCAATTTTTCTGATCTCGCTCTACCGTTCAACTATGATCCGACCAACCTGAAGCATTTGTCCTGTGGCCTGATCGAGGGCATCGACCTTCTCGGACCTTGGCAGATCCACCAATATGACGATCTGCTCAAGACGCTCGCGGGTCTGGGCTATCAAAACGGCAAGACACTGTTCGTATTCGATTACGATTGGCGACTGAGCAATCGGCAATCCGCGCGGCAGCTCGATGAGTTCATTCAAAAATACGTGCCGTCAGGCAAGGTCGACATTATCGCCCACAGTATGGGCGGATTGATCGCAAAGGTTTGGCTCGCCGAGTTTGGCGGTAACAGCCGGATATCCTGGCTGGTGACGTTGGGCACACCATTTCTCGGTTCGGCCTCGACATTCAAGACGTTAGATGACGGCTGGGGATTCTGGGCCAACCTAGCCGCTCACGGCCTCGGCACCGTGCGGGAAACCGCGATGACATTTCCGAGCCTCTACGAAATGTTGCCGGCATATGCCCGATGCTGCGGGTTTCAGTCTTCTGGACCACAACCGACGTTCTTCGACCCGTTTGCACTCGTTAACTGGCAACGATTCAAATGGTTGCCGGCCCGCTTTACCTCCGCCGACGGACAAGCGTGGCTCGGCCGGACTCTGGCAGACGCGAGAGCAATCGCGCGGCTTGAAATTCCGCCCGGAACGCGCGTCATCACCGTCGTAACCGGTCTCATTCCGACCGCGTGGCGCGTACTGTTCGATCCAAAAGACGGCCACTGCTCAATTATGTTCCCCTGGCGGGCGACGGCACTGTCTACCAAAACAGCGCCGCCAACAACCGACTAGTCGACGCGCGGCCGTCGCTCACATCTCATCAGACGATCTTTGCCGACGACGCGTCGCGGCAGGTGCTGCGTTGGGTCTTGCTTGGAGGAGCCGAGCCGACCAAAGGCGTCCTTGCTGACATCCAGGCACGGCTGCGCAGCAAGACTGGCGACCTGTTCGACATTAGCGCAGCGTCGGCGGAGCTCAAGCCGAACGTACTCACGCCCGGATCGCAGGGTGACTTCCTCGTTGAGCTGCATGGACTTAAGGAGCTCAAATTGGCGGACCTGACGAACATCCAAGCGTTTCGTGATGCCGCACCGGCCGTGGTATTCATGCCTCCAACGCGGGAAGTTGAGGAGGACGCTGCCGGCAATGTGATCGTGCGCTTCCTGTTTAAGTTTGATGCGCCGGCCGAGCCGGGCGCTTTCTCCGCTAACGTCTATTTGCCCGGCGTGACGATCCTATCCGATACCGGAGTCGTGGTGCCCCAATGAGGTTGAGCTGTTCCCGCCTTCTCGTGGGTTCGCTCTTGATGTGCTGGGCAGCGAGCTCGCCGGGACAATGCGAAGATTTCGCCGCCATCAATGCTCGCGCCAGGGCGAGCATTTTGCAAATTCTCGTAACGGGGACGGGGGCCGCAAACCAGGAAACTACATCACCCGGAACCGGCTTCGTCGTCCATGCTGATGCAGCGCTGCCCTACACGTTCGTGTTTACAGCCGCACACGTGATCGGCAGGGACGATGACTGGCTTCTCAATAATGATGGCAAGCCGGTCAAACGCAAGATCGTCGTCCGACAGTCGGACGGCACTGGCATGGTGTCAGTGAGCGAGAACGCCGAGGTCGTTGGTATAGACCACAGCGCGGATGTCGCGGTGATAGCCATTCCCAAACGCCCGATCAATCCCATCCCAGTGGCAGGTTACGTTCACCTCAAGGAACTCCAACCCCTTATGGCGAACGGCTTTCCCGCGAACGAAAACAAGCAAGTTCCGATTTACTGTTCGGTCCGTACGCTTGACTATTCCAGGCAGCGCATAGAGATCGACAGGTTCTTCGCATCCGGACAAAGCGGAGCCCCCGTTATCGATGGAAACGGCTGGGCCGTTGGCATCGCCAGTGAAAACAATGACAAGTTAACGCCAACTTTCCACAGAGCTGCAGTGGTCTCCGCGGCGGTATCCCTGCTGAATTCTTATCTGAGCAAAGCGGGCCGCCCTCAATTGGTTCTCAAAACACATTCGGACAGTCCGTTGTCTATCTCCACCCGAAGCGGCCGCGCAAAGGTAAGGATCGCTGGCGATACTGGAGCCTTGGCCGGCGATTTACAATCGGAGCGCTCCCTAACAGAGGCAACGTCAGCTGAGCTGAATGCCAGTGGCGAAGAACGCAGCGAATGCGATGAAGCGTCCGGCAGGACCCGCTCCAACGCACAGGCGCATGCCTCGGTGCAGCTGTTCGAAAACAACGGACTCAAGATTCCGATCAGCCTCGCGGTTCAAGGAGGCCACTATCGAACGGCCACAACGTGTATTGGGGGGAAGCCCGTCGGTCTCACCGGACATGATACCGAGGCGCGCGCCAGTGCGGACGTCGAGGGTCAGATCGATTTCGACCTACAGTCTGCGCCGGCCGACCTGCGCGTCGTCTGGCAGGACGTGCCTCCCGGGACTCGGGTTGCGTTGGTGGGACCGGACGGCGCAGTTCGCAAAAGCATCGAGGTCTCGGGTACCTCAGAGCAAGCTATCCAATTGCCCGAGAGCGGCCACTGGCGTTTGCAGGCAAGTATATCGCGGCAGCTCCGTGCAAAAGGCGGGAGTGGGCAGGAAAGATATAATTTGCAATCGATCCTCTTGATCGCGCTACGCTGAAAACATCGCGCCGCAAGGCTCATAGAATGGGACGGCGATGCCTGTTGTCAGGCTAGCTGACGTTTTCCTCGTTGACCGGGGGGCACACGGGAGTTCCATCGGCCGGTGCGTTCAAGTCAGTATGGGAGGCCGCGTGGTCACTTTCACGATATTTCAAGCGCGATTTCTCCTGACCCTTCGCAGCTTCACCGTCCTGACACGGCATCATCGACAGTTACCACGAATCCAAGCCGACATGTCTAAAGGCTGGCTCAGGTGCTGCTGCGACTATTCCACACTTAGCGCCGAGGTAGCGGCGTTAGTCCTTCGACACTCCTTGTAATAACTTAGACCTGGTGGTGGCGGCAACCATTCGCATGCTGTGTCTCGCGAATGGCATTGACCGCGAAACAGCAACAATTCATCTATGAATTCCTACTGGACCTGAACGCGACCCAGGCCGCGATCCGTGCCGGCTATAACCCGAAGACCGCGCACGTCCAGGCTCGCAACTATTGGCCCTTCCCGAAATCAGCACGGCGATCGATGCCGCCAAGCTCCAGCGCTCAGAGCGTACGGAAATCGACGCTGACTGGATGTTGCGTCGCCTCGTTGATGAGCCTGAGGCCGATCTTGCCGACCTGTACGACGAGCGCGGCGATCTCAAGCCTATAGAGGAATGGCCAAAAATCTGGCGGCGGGGTCTCGTTGCCTGTGTCGAGATCGACGCGCTGTACGATGGAGCGGGCGACAATCGGCGGCAAGTCGGCCATGTGAAGAAAATCAGGTTGAGCGATCGTCTGCGCCGCCTGGAGCTGATCGGTAAGCACGTCCGGGTGAATGCGTTCCAGGATCAGGTTGCGATGAGCGGGGTCGAGGGGCTGGCGGACCGGATCGCCCGCGCCAAACTTCGCAGCGGAAGCGATGGCTAACCTGATGGTCAAAAGAGGGGCATGCGCAGCCGAGCGTGATGCACAACGGCCGGCGGCATCGACCCGCGCGATGGCGGCGGCGCGAGCGCAACGAGGCCTTCGAAATCACCGTCTGCAGGGAGGCATGGCCTAACTACCATCGGCTCGCGCCCAGGAAATTTGCGCGCTCCCTTCAAGGGCAAAACTTCTTTGTGACGGTTGCCCCGATCCACTGCATCATCCCCTTTCAGCGCAAATATCTGTATGTTTTGGCAAATTCGATTGATTCCAACATTGGCTCGCTCATGCACCCCGTCTTTTCTGTAACCTCTGAAGAAATTCAAAATCTTACGGATGTGCAAGCGCGAGAATTGGTCGCGAGACTCTGTAAGTCGGAACTACGGGTCAAGGACATCTCATCGGCTGCGGTGAGTTGGGGAGGAGATCAACGAGCAAAGGATGGGGGTGTTGACGTTCGCGTTGATGTAAGTCCACCGCGCGGGATTGGCGGTTATGTCAAGAAAGATCGCTGCGCCTTTCAGGTGAAGGCGGAGACCTTTGGCGCGTCAAAGATACCGGGTGAAATGGCACCGAAGGGCGCCCTCCGCCCAGCTATATTGGACCTTGCGGCAAGCGGTGGTGCTTATGTCATTGCTTCAACGAGAGATAATCTTTCGGATAGCTCGCTAGCTGATCGAAAAGCAGCGATGGAAAAGTGTTTGGCTCGATTTTCCCTGGCCGGCAAGGTTGAGATCGATTTCTTCGATTGTCGCCGTATCGCAGATTGGGTCGAACAGCATCCAGCGATGGCAATTTGGGTAAAATCTGCTTCGGGAAAACCGCTGGTAGGCTGGAAGCCATATGGTCCGTGGGCATATCAAGAACACGACGCGGACGCTGAATACCTCATCGATGATCGCGTCAAGATTTTTGTCCCAGAAGCTGACGAGGGGATCGACGTCTCATCTGCCATAAGACGACTTCGAACGGATTTGAGCAGGAGCGTATCCGTTAGACTGGTGGGCTTATCGGGGGTAGGCAAAACGAGGCTTGTCCAGGCCCTGTTCGACAAACGGATATGCACGGACCAGCCGGCGCTTGATCCGGAAAACGTAATTTATGCAGACCTGTCGGACACCGTCGCACCGCAACCGGTCATGATGGTTGAGTCTCTCGTCGAATCGGCTGCTGACTGTGTAGTCGTTGTCGATAACTGCGGTCCTGATGTGCATCAGAGGCTGACCGAAATTGCAAAGCGACCGGGAAGCAAAATACGACTTATCACTGTTGAATATGATATTCGTGATGATCTACCTGAGGGTACTGTTTGCTATCGTCTCGAAGGTTCTTCTGACGAAATAATAAAAAGCCTTCTGAAGCGCCGGTTCAATCTCCTTTCAGAAAATGACGTCGACAAAATTGCGGAGTTCTCAGATGGTAATGCCCGCGTTGCCTATGCTCTCGCGTCCACTAGCGAGGCAAAAGGCGAGCTTGCCCGGCTTCGAGATAGCGAGCTCTTTCATCGCCTTTTTCATCAGAAGAATGTTGAAAGTAGCGAACTCTTGATTTGTGCTGAGACTGCTAGCCTTCTGTATTCCTTCGACGGGCAGAACGCATCGGATGGTTCCGAGATAAGCATTCTGGCCGGGTTGGCTGAAGTCTCAGAAGTTGCCTTTCTACGCAACGTGATTCAGTTGCAAAGGCGCGGTCTAGTCCAACAGCGCGGTAAATGGCGCGCCGTGCTTCCTCACGCAATTTCCAATCGTTTGGCCGCAAATGCCGTGGAGATGTACCAGCCAGAGCGCCTGAAACGCCTCCTGATTGACAATGCCTCTGGTCGTGTAGCCCGGTCGTTCTCTCGCCGACTTGGATACTTGCATATTTCAAGGCGCGCGGCAGAAATGGTCTCATCATGGCTTAAACCTGATGGGCTGCTCGGCGATTTGACAACATTGAATGACCTTGGCCGCGCAATCTTCAGCAATGTGGCGCCGGTAAGTGAAGAGGCAGCGTTGGCCGCCCTGGAGCGGGCGGTTACGGACAGCGATTTCACGTCTACCGACAATCTGAGCCGACGTGAGTTTGCTCGTGTCGCGAGATCGATTGCGTATGATCCGCGTTTTTTTGACCGCGCGGTCCAGGTGCTTGTCCGCTTTGCATTGGCTGAGCCGGTTCATTACAACTACGAACCCGCTCGCGATGTTCTCAGGTCGTTGTTCTTTTGCCGTCTCTCTGGAACCGAAGCCAAGTCCGCGCAAAGGTCCCAAGTCGTTCGAACGCTCCTATTCTCAACCGACGAGCGCGAGCGAAAGCTCGGGTTCGTGCTCTTGGATGCGGCTCTGGAGGCTTGGCATTTCACATCCTTGCACGGATTTGAATTCGGCGCTCGAAGGCGTGGCTTCGGATGGTGGCCTCGAACGCAAGATGATGTTCGAGAGTGGTACACGCCCTTTCTGAGTATTGCGGTTGAGCTCGGCGGCACAAACACGAACCAAGGCCGAGAGGCGAGGTCGGTCCTAGGCGAGTCAGTTCGCGGCCTTTGGGTGCGAGCCCGATTGACGGATGAGATCGTCAGGGTAGCTGAAGTGCTGAAGGCGATAGATGGTTGGCCCGACGGCTGGCTAGGTACGCGGCGCATACTTCAGTGGGATAAGGATGCTCTCAGCGGCGAGTCGCTTACCCAGCTTCGAACGCTAGAGATTGAATTGAGACCGCGTGATTTGAGAGCGCAGATCGGCGCGAGAGTTCTCGCTCGCGGATCGTTCACGGATGATATCGATCCTATCGAAACGGAGGAGGGCGAGCGAGCCGGTGCTGCCTCTCGATTCCGGACGTCAGAGAAGGTGGCTGAGAATCTTGGAAAAAGCGCAGCACACGAAGAGAGCCTCTTGCTCGAAATTTTGCCGGACCTACTTCGCCATAGCAGCAACAGCAAAGTTTGGAACTTCGGATTTGGCATAGGTCAAGAAAGCGGGGATGTAGTTGGGTTGATGGAGAAGGCTCGGGCTTTGATCGTCGATGCCTTGTCGGGTTCGCTAAGCCTGATTTTCATCCGCGGTGTGCTCTCCGGCTGGCACAAAGCGAATCCGATGCAAGTGGCATCCTTCCTGGATCGTGCGCTCTATGACGAAGTTTGGGGGAAGTGGTTTCCTGAGCTTCAGCTCTGCGTGCAGCTCGACACCAGTGGCTACGAACGATTGTCGAAATCGCTTGAGCTGGGTACTTCTCCGATATGGCAGTACCAATACTTGGGCATGGGGCGAGCGACCGATCCGCTGTCCATTGGGCAGATCTCGAATTTGGTCGTCGGCATTTCAAAAAAGCTAAACGGCCTTGCGGTGGCTTTCGACGTATTGAGCATGGTTATTCACTGTGCAGCGGAAAAGGACGATTTGTACCGCAGTAAACTTGGACGCTTCTCTGTTGAATTCCTTCGGAACTTGGATTGGTCGAATTTTCCGACCGACAACGATAGCTTGGACCACGACCTTAATGTAATTCTGGAATTTGCTCTTGGTGCGCCAGAAGCGGAGGCCGACAAGCTGGACATATTGCGCAATCTGATTGCGTTTGAACGATCCTCGCCGCGATCCTACTCTTACAAGCGGGGCCAACTGCTCGCCCCCTTTTTCAAGTACTATCCGAGAGCGACGCTCGATGCGATTTATGTCCCCGACGACGATGGAGCCTTCCGCACGGCCATGAGAGTCGTTTCCGAAACCAATATCGACAGAGAGGAAACGGCCGTTTGGAGAGTTCCAGCCGATGCGCTCATAGAATGGTGCGAAACCTCCCCTACTGATAGATTTGTCTTCGCCGCTGAGACCTGCCGCCTCTTCGAAAAAAGCTCCGAAGATTCGGAATCCCAAACAATCGCGGACGTGGC
Source organism: Bradyrhizobium sp. 160 (assembly GCF_023073735.1). NCBI lineage: Bacteria > Pseudomonadati > Pseudomonadota > Alphaproteobacteria > Hyphomicrobiales > Nitrobacteraceae > Bradyrhizobium > Bradyrhizobium sp. 160. Next base: position 159,994 of record NZ_JADPKD010000063.1, on the reverse strand, counting down.
GGTGCGCATCCTTGCGGCGGCGGATGACAAGGGGAGGGTTCTAAATATCTTTATCAGCCGTTTTCGACCCAAGAGCTGGTCGGGCCCTCTCTCAGCGGTCCTTCGCGAGCGTTTGCCTTTGCTTGGTAAATTGAATTCGACAGGCGATTCTGCGATGCAGGGGAAAATTGACGAAGCTCAGAAGGAGTTCTCCGATTGGATTTCTAAAGAAGAGAAAAGGGAAGAAAACGAAGAGAGGGCGCGAAGCGAAAGCTTCGAATAGACGTAGTTTTCAGATCGCTTTAGTTTCGAGCATGCGTTGCCTGACAGGCAAAGGGCAACGCGCCGCTTTTAGCACGACAGGACAACGTGGCATCGCGTGTTGCCCCTACAAATCGGATCGATTGCCGAAGCAAACGCATCGCCGCCACAGAAGGTTCAGATGGAAACGATTGGGCGGAGCCACTGATAATGAGGTCCTGTGCAGAAAACTTTCGACCTATCGAGTCGACTGCCTGCCGCAATCTCCATGAGTCAGAATGTCGCGGCGACATGCGGGCCTGCCGCTGTTACGAATGCGTCAACGGACGTTGACATATTTGTGACGAGGACCATGACACGGCACAACGGGAAATTCGTCGCGTACTATCGGGTCTCGACCGGCAAGCAAGGCAAGAGCGGGCTCGGGATCGACGCACAGCGCGCGGCAGTCGCGGCCTACCTGAATGGCGGTAGCTGGTCCATTGTCGCAGAGTTCACTGAGATCGAGAGCGGCAAGCGATCGGACCGCCTGGAGCTGGACAAGGCGTTGGCCGCGGCAAGGCTCCATCGCGCTGCCCTGGTGGTTAGCAAGGTAGACCGTCTTACCCGGTCGGTCGCCTTTCTATCCAAATTGCTCGAAGCTGGCGTTGACGTTCGGTTCGCCGATCTCCCCGCGATCGAAGGCGCAACCGGCCGATTCCTCCTTCAGCAGATGGTCGCCGTCGCTGAACTTGAAGCGGGCATGATCTCGGCCCGCACTAAGGCCGCGTTGGCCGCGGCTAAGCGGCGTGGCAAAAAGCTCGGTGGCAACCGTGGCGTTGTCCCCGGCGCGAAGATGCACGCGGCCTCCAGGAAGGCGCTGCATGAGCGGTCTGTGGCACGGGCGGCGGATATCGCTCCGGTGATCCGCGAGCTACAGGCATCTGGGAAAACGAGCCTGCGTGCCATCGCAAGCGGACTGAACGAAGCCGGCATTCCGACGAGCCGCGGCACTGGCCAGTGGTCAGCGGTGCAAGTCAGTCGAGTCCTTGAGCGGCTTGCCTAGCTTCACGCGCCCGTTGCGGCAAACCAGACTTGCCAGACAGAAAGCCAGGCCCAGCGCTGGGCATTGATTTTGGCGAGGCGCCGCCTCAATCTAGCTGATTGATGGCGGTTCGTGGGAGTAGCGTTCATGCGCCGGCATTGCTTGGGCCGGCTTGTTCAGGCAGCGGCGGTGAATCTGGGGGCGGCGCCTCGGCGCCTGGGATTTGGTCCAGGTAGGCGTCAAGATCGACCGGATAGATACTGTAGTTCTGTTGCCCTTTGAGCAGCGCGGAATAAAACCGGAGAAGGCCGTGACGATCCCAGCCGTACAGCTCGGTCGCAGGCTTGTAAGCCAACCTTCCCGCGAACCAATCATTCTTCAATATGCAAACACCATGGATGAAGGTGTCTGGATTTTCCAGATTTGCTGAAAGCTTTTTTCTAAAATCGGAATAGGTTCTGCCGAACCCTTTTTGCTCGAAAGCGATAACATAGTTGCGCGGCGGGACATTGAGGACTCGTTTGATAGGGGCAGAAACCAAGCGATCTCCTTTGTCTGAACGCCGGAACGACGTAGTGCCGCTGGCTTCCAAGCGATCGAAGCTTCCGAATTGCGGCCAGGGATTTGTGAAGTTCGGCCTTAGTAAGCACCGACTTCACTTCGATCGTCGCGTGAACGATCTCAACGGGAAAAAGGCATGCTCCAAACTCAGATAGAAGAGGGGCGTTGTGAAAATTGTCATAAATCACGATATCGATTTGAGGGCTGCAATCACCACTCGCGGAGATGACCACGCCAGTGCCGATCGAAAAGCGCTTCGGCAAAATGCGTCTGAGAATGCTCTTAATGATCTCCTCGGCGATGCGACCACGTTCTCCCATGTGTGGCATGAGCGTAGCGAGCTCCTGCCGAGATTGATCGGCTATCAGTTGGAGCATACGCAAATACGTGAGGTGCTGATCTACCCTGCGCGTGGTTCCTGAAACCTTCATCCCCCCGGTATTCCTCGGCTTTCAATTGGCGCGCCGCGGCCATTCGTCAGTCTGGCGCTCGAGGAGATGGTCCTGTAGCGGCTTCCAGTTCGCTAGGATCGTCATCAGCGATTTGGCCGCTGAAAAGCTCAATTCGACCAAATGCACTTGGCCGCCTAACGAGTCCATTTGCACTTGAATCGTTGGGTTGCTGGAATCGGCGAACGCGCCGAGTTCGCTTGCGGACGGACAAGATGTGATCAGCGGAAGCTTAATCGGCGTCATTGGCCCAAGCGATCTTCCTATATCGCGCCACCGGCAACAAATCCGCCATGCGCGCTTCCTAACTCACTCGGTGTGCTAGCGATCGGCCAAATCACGCCGCGATCGCAACTGATTCTCCCCATTCCATTCCGAACGTACAGAATTCGCGAGTATTACAAAGAGAAATCTGCGGATTTTGATTTCGCCATTCGGAGTTCGATCCCTCCCGCCCCAGCAAATTGATATTGCTAGAGAATTTTGCTTTCACACCTGGGGCATTCTGACAAAATTTTAGCCCATCGTTCCGACAAAGCCGCCGTTTGCCTCGGCCACAGCCTTCCGTTGCAGCGGACAAGATTGTTTCATATCGCTTGTGCGGTATGTTTTGCGGATTCGGTCGGAATCGGCTGCGGCCTTCGCAGGCGATCTGAGTTTGCTCTGCGATCAATAACCTGACGAATCAGTCAGGATAATGAGGTCGCCGATCGCCGTGTTAGAAATGTCAGGTGATAACAAGATGAAATGCTGCGGTGTTGAGATTACTGGCAGTGAGGTAATTCTGGTGACTGTCGAAAAAGGAGAAGATGGTGATTTCAAAATCATCCCATCACAGTCAACGAGGATTGTCCTCCACGACAGTTCCGATCAAGGCTCAGTTCGCAGCTTTTACGACGCGATTTGCGCATTTGTGAAAAATCATGGTGTGTTGGATTTGGCTGTGCGTGGGCGAAACGCGAAGGGCGAGTTCGCTGGCGGTGCGATGACCTTCAAAATTGAGGGTCTATTGCAGATTGTTGACGGATGCTCAGTTCAGATTTTGCACCCTACGACGATCGCAGCTTCAAAAAGAAAGCACGATTTCGAAGCACCTAGTGATGCCTTCAAATATCAAAAGAATGCCTTTCAAGCAGCGTGTTGCTTTTTGTTGAAGTAACGATGACACCACTTTTAAAAGACCCCGCCGCCCCCGAAGAGATTGTCGCTGAACTAGAGAACCTCTCGCCAAAGTACGACATAAAAGTTCATACTAGGCAGGGAGGCAACGGGTTTATATTCTCCGCGACAAACCGGATTTTGCAGTCCGAGGTCATCATCAAATTCTACTATTGGGGAGGACAAAAAAGCTCCATGCGGAGCCGCAAGCCCTTATGTCCCTACAATCTCCTTACGTCCTACAGGTACTCGAGGCGGGATATGCGGGCAATGAATGGGCCTATTTTGTTACGCCGCATTGTGCCGAAGGAGACCTCGATAATCTTCTCCAAGCTAACCAAACGTCGAATCTAGCCGCGCTGGATAAATGCTCAAATATCCTGATGGGTCTTGCAGAGCTGCATGGGCGACGGCTGCTTCATCGCGACATCAAGCCGGAGAACGTTTACCTGCACAATGAAAAGGCGATCATCGGAGATTTTGGCTCGATAGCAAAATTGCCTGAAGGGAATGATGCAGTTGTAGCGTCCAAACACGCTGTGCTCTATCGTCCACCAGAATCTGTGGTGTCGAACACATACGGATTTGGCGGTGATATCTATCAATGTGGGGTCGTGCTCTATCAACTGTTAGGAGGAGCGCTCCCTTATGACGAAATAAACTGGTTAAACAAAACGCAGAAGCTGAAATATCAAAAGCTGCCGTATCCTGATAGCACGCTCTATGCTGATGATTGTATCCGTGAAAGGATCGCCAAGGGTAGGCTGTTGGACTTCTCTACGATAAACGCCTGGGCGCCGGATGGCCTTGTTAAAATTGCGCGTAGAGCTTGCTCAAGAGATCCGAAAGCGAGATTTTCGTCAGTCGCTGAGTTTTTGGCAAGGTTGTCTGAGACGCGCGCCTTTGTCCACGATTGGAAGCGTACAAGTGAAGACGAACTGATGGTAGAAGGATCGACTTCGTACCTGATTAAGCGGGTCGGTCAGCAGTATCGCATTCTGAAACGCAAAAGTTCGTCCGAATGGCGCTCCGACAACACAATTACGGGTGGATCCGATCTTAAGAAGATCGTTCGCGACATCGAAGCCAAGCTTTGATGCCAAACCGGGGGCCGCGAGCATCGCTTCTCGGTGCGCTTGGCGTATCTGGCATAAGACTGTTGGGTGCGGTGCGCGGGAGGGGCGCGGCCCCGTCAACTCCAGTTCGGTCATGACGCCGTGCCGGCATGCATCGAAGGTGAAGTGCGCGTGCATGTCTAGGACCTTGCGAATGCGCTGGTCCTTGTACTGCATCGTGCTCACGCCAAACGTTCAGCGCTTGCGGGGACCCCTTTCCGGGAGAAACATTCACCATGTGCTCGCCAAGGCGCGGCAAGCGCGCGAGCATCTCTTCGGCGTCTTCGTAAAAACTTGCCGCCGTCCGCCTCTAGGGCGTTCCGACAAGCCGGAATCCCCTAGTGTTATCAGTGGGAGAACAGAGGGCGAATTGTGGGAACGCGCGTTGATTTTATTGAGGTTCTCAGCGGATTTTGATTCCGCCATTCGGAGGTTCGATCCCTCCCGCCCCAGCCAGAAGCTCCGCTTGATCCGATCCTGCCCCGCTGCGTGGATCAACGAGCGGCGAACCGGTGTTCGGCAAGTCCCTGCGCGATGCGTGAATGGCAAGCAGATGGCCGGCTTCGGACTCCCGGTCCAATTGCATGGGGTCGAGGAATTTTCTTGCGGTGGTGATGAACATGGTGGTCAGGTCACGACCGCCGAAGCAAACGCATGTCGGATTGGTCACGGGGAGGGGAATGATCGTGTCGATCCGGCCGTCCGGCCGATAGCGCACGATCCGGCCGCCGGAGAAGAACGCGGTCCAGAGCCCGCCATTGACGTCGACGCAGGCGCCGTCCGGTCGCTCTTTCGAGGCGGTATAGTCTGCGAACAGTCTTCTGTTGCCGATCACGCCATCATCAAGGTCGAAGTCGAACTGCCAGGTGCAGTATCGCCGCGTATCGGTGAAGTAGAGCGTGCGATTGTCCGGCGAAAACGCAACTCCGTTGCTGACGATGACGCCCGCGAACATCGGCGTGGCTGCACTGCCGTCGACGCGATAGAGCGAGCCGTTCGGCCGGTGCAGATCATTGTCCATCGTCCCGATCCACAGGCGGCCGCGCGCATCGACCCGTCCGTCGTTGAGCCGATTGTCGCGTCCCGTCTCGACTTCGCAGAAGCGGCTCGATCGCCGGCTTGCAGCATCGTAGCGAAACAGCCCCAGATCCTGCGCGAGGATGTGCGAGCCGTCCGACACCAGCGCCTGGCTTCCGAGAAACCGGCAATTGTGGCGAGTTGTCCGGTGAGCACCGGTCGACGGATCGAACGATTGATGAAGCTGGCGGTCGATATCGATCCACCACAGCTTGTTTAAGCGGCTGCACCACAAGGGCGTCTCGCCCAGCACGTCGCCGGCCGGCACCGCGGTTTGCACCTTGTCGGCAGCGATGATCCTCGCCGTCACCGTGCGCTCCTTCAGCGCAGCGCGCTGTTGGCGAGCGCATCGGCAACACAGTTGTTGACATGCGCGCAGAGCACCTTCTGCGCCGTCTCGGCGTCGCGCTTCAGCGCGCATTCCAGCAGTGCCCTGTGCTGCTCGGCCGGCTCGGCGCCACGATAGCGGAAAGCCACCATCTGGTAGCGGAAGTATTTGTCGAAGACGAGGCTGTGCGTTTCCATCAGCAGGCGCGACCCGCAATTCGAGATCAGCGCCTGGTGAAACTCGCCATCATAGCGCTTCCATTGCTCCGGCTCGCCGATCCCCGAGTCCATCAGCCGCTCCGTCGAGGCGAGCTTGTGATGGGCCGAGACGATGCGTCCCTCCCATTCGACGTCGGCGCTGGCGAAAGAGATCGCCATGGCGTGCGACTCCAGCAAAAGCCGCAAGCCGGCGAGCTCGCGCAGATTATCGGCGGACACCCCGGCAACTTCGAAGCCGCGCTTGCCTTCTGCGGCCACGAAGCCTTCCGCCGCCAGCCGGCTCAGGATCTCGCGCAGCGTGCTGACGCTCACGCCATAGCTCTCGCGCAGCGCTTCGAGCCTGAGCCGATGGGCTGGCTTCAGCCGTCCGAAAACGATGTCAGCTCGGATTCTGCGATAGCAGTCCTCGCCGATCGCTGATTCCTCTTTATCAATCAAGGGCATCGTCCGGTCTCCCATGCAAGTATATGATAATTCGAAATTCATATGATGAAAGTGATTTCATACTTTGACTCCGATAATACCCTATGTTTATGCTCCCCAATAAGCCGCGGCCTCAGATCGCGGCGTGATCGAGGGAGGTGGGCATGCAGAGGAAAATGCTGGGCTGGGCCGTCATCGCGGTGGGGGCAGTTCTCGCCGTGCTACCTGCGGTTGCGCAGGTGCAGGAGCGGACGATCCGCTGGGGGCACCTCAACAACACCGACCACCCCGTCAGCCTCGGCGTGCAGAAATTTGCCGAGGTCCTGGCCGCCAAGAGCGGGGGCAAGCTGAAGATTCGCGAATTTGCCGCGTCCCAGCTCGGAAACGAATTGCAGCAGCAATCGGCCGTCCGCGGCGGCACCCAGGAAATCTTCTCGGCGTCGACCACCTCGCTCGCCAGCGTCGTCAAGGATCTTGGCCTGTTCGATTTCCCCTTCAGCGTCGCCACCTTCGACCAGGCGACCGCACTTGCCGATGGACCGTTCGGCAAGACGATGATGGACCTCCTGCCCGAGAAGGACCTGATCGCGCTCGGCTATTGGGGGCTGGGCTTCCGCAACGTCACCAACAGCAGAGGGCCGGTGGCGAAGCTCGAAGATCTCGCCGGCCTGAAGCTGCGTGTGATTCCGAACCCGGTCTATTTGGAGACCTTCAAGGCCTTCAAGGCCAACCCGGTGCCGATGGCGTTCGGCGAGCTCTACACCGCCCTCGAGAACAAGACGGTCGACGGTCAGGAAAATCCCTACAGCGTCATCCTGTCCAACAAATTCTACGAGGTGCAGAAATACGTCTCGGCGACCAACCACACGTTCACCCAGAACATCATCATCGTGAGCAAGAAGTTCTGGGACAAGCTCTCGCCCGAGGAGCAGAAGATGTTCCGCGACACCTACGCGGAGACGGTCCAGTATCAGCGCGAGCAGACCAAACTCGCCGCCGATCGGGCGCTCGGCGAGCTGAAGGCCAAGGGCATGCAGTTCAACGAGATCGCGCCGGCGGAATATGCGCGGATGCAGGAGGCGGTGAAGCCCGTCATCGAGAAGTTCTCCAGCGAATACGATCCGGGCAAGGTGAAGCTCTTCAACGCCGAGCTCGCGCGCATTCGCAGCGCGATCAAGTGACGAGGCGGTAGGTAAAGCGAATGGCAAAGGTCCTCGACGCTTATTGCGAGGTGTTGAAGGCAGCGGTCGCCGTTTGCCTTGCTGCGATGGTCGTGCTCGTTTTCAGCAACGTGGTGCTGCGCTACATCTTCAATTCGGGTATCGCGGTATCCGAGGAGCTGTCGCGCTGGCTCCTGGTGTGGCTGACCTTTCTCGGCGCCATCGTCGCACTGCGCCAGCACGCACATCTCGGCGTCGATACGCTCGTGCGTGCGCTGCCGCCGCGAGGCAGGATTCTCTGCTTCGTGGTCAGCTACCTCCTGATGCTCTATGCCGATTGGCTGCTGACGCTCGGAAGCTGGAAGCAAGCCGTTCTGACCTTCGGCGACACCGCGCCGGCGTCGGGTATCTCGGTCGGGCTTTTCTTCTACTCGTCCGGGCTCGTCTTCGGCGTCTCGGCGGCCACCATTCTCGCTTACGATCTCTTCCAGGTCGTCACCGGCGCGGCGAGCGGCGAAGACCTCATTGCCGTGAAGGAAAGCGACGGGCACAGCTGAGCTCCGCAAGCCCTGTTCTCGGCCGGATTGCACCATGACGATTGTCGTCTTCACAGTCTCGCTCCTCGGCGCCATGGCGCTGGGCATGCCGATCGCGTTTGCGCTGATCGTCTGCGGCATCGCCTTGATGCACTTCCTCGACATATTCGACTCCCAGATCGTCGCGCAGAACATCATCAACGGCGCTGACAGTTTCCCGCTGATGGCGGTACCGTTCTTCATGCTTGCCGGCGAAATCATGAACAAGGGCGGGCTTGCCAGGCGAATCGTGGACATCGCGTTCGCGGTCGTCGGCCACGTGCGGGGCGGGCTCGGCTATGTCGCGATCCTGGCATCCTGCGCGCTCGCCTCGCTGTCCGGATCGGCGGCGGCGGATGCTGCGGCGCTGGCCGCCCTGCTGGTCCCGATGATGGTCGCGGCAGGCCACAAGAAGATGTACGCGGCCGGGCTGGTCGCGGCGGGAGGGATCATCGCACCTGTCATCCCACCGAGCATCGGCTTCGTCTTGTTCGGTGTCGCCGGCGGCGTGTCGATCTCGAAGCTGTTTCTCGCCGGCATCGTGCCCGGGCTGCTGCTCGGCCTCGGCCTTTGTGTTGCGTGGTGGTGGGTCGCCCGTGACGAGAACATCGAAAGCCCGCCGCGCAAGTCCTTTCGTGAGATAGCGAAAGCGGTGTCCGACGGATTTTGGGCGCTGATGCTGCCGGTCATCGTCGTCGTCGGTTTGCGTTTCGGCATTTTCACGCCGACCGAAGCGGCAGTCGTGGTGGCGGTCTATGCGTTATTCGTCGCCACCTGCATCTACCGGGAGCTGAACCTCTCGCAGCTCTACGAGGTGATGGTCTCGGCGGCGCTCAGCACAAGCATCGTGATGTTTCTGGTCGCGGCAGCGCTGGTCTCGTCCTGGCTCATCACGGTAGCCGAGATCGCGACCCAGGTCGTCGATCTCGTGCACCCGTTCATGGGCAGCCCGACGCTGTTGATGCTCGCGATCATGATCCTCGTCGTCATCGTCGGCACCGCGCTCGATATGGCGCCGACTATCCTGATCCTGACGCCGATCCTCATGCCGATCGTCAAGCAGGCCGGGATCGATCCAGTCTATTTTGGCGTGCTGTTCATCATCAACAATGCGATCGGCCTGATAACGCCGCCAGTGGGCGTCGTGCTGAACGTCGTCTGCGGCGTCTCGCGGATCAGCATGGAGGACGTCATCAAGGGCGTCTGGCCCTTCCTGATCGCGCAACTCGCCGTGTTGCTTCTGATGGTGCTTTTCCCCCAATTGGTCACGGAGCCGGCAAAATGGTTCGGTGGCTAGTCACATCCTGTCGAAAGGAGCGGCCCCATGGCCACCCGGATCATGATCCTGAACGGCCCCAATCTCAATTTCCTCGGCATCAGGGAGCCACACATCTATGGCTCAACGACGCTTGGCGAAATCGAGGCAAGCTGCCTGGAGCTCGCCGGGCTCCTTGATGTCTCGCTGTCGTTTCATCAATCGAATATCGAAGGTGAGCTCGTCGGCCTGATCCAATCGGCTCGTGGCAACGCGGATGCGATTATCATGAACCCGGCGGCGTTCTCGTTCACTTCGATTGCTTTGATCGATGCCTTGAAGATCTTCGATGGCCCCACGATCGAAGTGCACATCTCCAACATTCACGCCCGCGATGAGCTGCACCGGCATTCGATCACGTCCAGCGCGTCGACGGCCGTGATCTGCGGGCTTGGTCCTTACGGCTATATCGCCGCCATTCTGGCGGCCGTTCAGCGGCTCGGACGATTGCCCGATGGCGCGTCCGGCTGCATTGCACGGCTTGAAGCCGAGGAGCAAGGCGTAGAGCAGGGAGGAGCGGATGCGCGGCGCGGGATTTCTGGCAATCTGGAGCGATATCGCGTCTGAGGACCTGACAGATTATCGGCATTGGCTGACCCGCGAGCATACGACGGAACGTGTGACGACGCGGGGCTTTCTCGCCTGCCGTGTCTTCCGCGCGTCGCGCGCCGATATCAACCGCTTCTTCATCTTGTACGAGCTCGAAACGCCTGACGTCCTGGACGGTCCGGCCTATCTGGCGCGCCTCAATTCACCGACGCCCTGGTCGCGGCGCATCATGCCCCGGCTGGGCAATTTCGTTCGCGGCGGGGGCAATGTGACAGTTCGCGCCGGACGCGGCGAAGGCGGCACCGCGATGGTGCTGCGGATCGACCGGCCTCCGGACGATCCGGCAGGGTTTGCCAATGCCATTGCCGGTTGCGACGACGTGGTCGCCGTTCAGATCGGTGCGACGGATCAGGATCGGACCTCAGTTCCGACGGTCGAAAAGGGTATGCGGACGAGCGAAGGCATTTTTGCCGGCCTGCTGATGGTCGAGGCTCTCGACGAGACGGCGCTCCAGGCCGCTTGGCACAAGGCCGCCGAACTGGCGCCTGATGTCGTTGGCCGCCTTGGGAATCCGGAAATTTACCAAGGCATTTTCGCACTCGATGCGCGTATCGCGGATTTCAGCTGATGCGGTCGAGCGGGCGTTCGCAACCAACGGCCTGACACCAGGATGGATAGGCGATGGCGCGCGCGTGGTGTCTCCTTCAGGAGAGGTGGCGATCGGCGCGCGCAGCGGCGTGATTCTGTCCTTGCCGCAACGGTACGCCTGCTGCGCAGGCGCTACGCCGTGGGCAATGATGCGGCAGGCTTAGCCTATCCCTCATACTGATCCGGCCCCATCGCCCAGGCCGCCTCGTCATGTCCGTAAGCATAGTTCCGGTTGGTCAGCGCCGGGTTGCGATTCACCATCGGCCGCATGAACATCGGGTGGGTCGCGCTGCGCACCTCGTGCTCGACGGTGAAGAGGCGCTTGCCGCTATCGAGGTCGACGATGTCGCAAAACCGGTACTGGTATTGATTGTCCTCGCGGGAAATCAGATCGCGGGCCAGGAGCTTGCGATAGGGACCGGAGAAGTCGGTGATGTAGAACTGGACATGGTGGCCGTCATAGTCCGGCTGCGGCCGATCGGTCTCGCGGAACAACAGGTGCTGGTCGCGGCCCGTCTTCACCGCGGCCACCTTGCCCTCGCCGTTTCGCAAGTCGGCGGGCATGCCCAGGACTTCAGGATAGAACGCGCAGATGCCGGTTGCCGATCCCACCGGCACGTCGAACTCGACATAGGGAATCCCGAGCGCGATGCGCCCGAAGCGCGCGGCGTCGGGCTCGTAGCAGCGCAAGCGGTTGCCCCATGGACAAACCGCCTCGACATGGTCGTTGCGCTCGGCGAAGGTGAACGCGGTGCCCTCTAGCTTTTTGGCGACCGAAGCCAGCCGCGCGAGCAGCGCCTCGCGGCCGGCAATGACCAGCCCGACATGGCCGCGCAGCACCTGCGGCCTGCCGCTCGGCAAATGAAACTGGCTCCGTCCGGCGTTGATCCACATGTTGGTGTCCGACACCATCAGATAGGGATCGCGGGTCAGCCCGAGTCCTGCCACGTAGAACAGGGTGGCGAGGCGCTGATCGGGGACCTGGATGTTGACGTGCTCGAAATGGATCGCGTTGCCGAGATCTTCCTTGGAGCGATCGAATGGCTGCGGCATGGATGGGGGCACTGGCTGGGGCACGGAGTTCATATTAGAGCAAACTTCTCCGCCAGTCGAAATTGTTCGCGCACGGGCATCATGTCCATTGCCAAGCCTTGCTGGGGTCGCCAGTCGCTGCAGGCCGCACCGTGCGAGCAGGCGCCGGCGTGTGACGGGGGAAAAATTTTTGCGGAGCCCCCTTGAACAAAGATCGCTTTGTTCCTAGGTCGTTTGCCGCCCGGGGGCCGGTTCCGGACCCGGATTTTGGACATCGCTGAACCTAGCAAGGAGGATGTGCATGCATTTCCGCCCGTTGCACGACCGTGTGCTCGTGCGCCGCATCGATGCCGAGGAGAAGACCGCCGGCGGCATCATCATTCCCGACACCGCCAAGGAGAAGCCGCAGCAGGGCGAGATCATCGCCGCTGGGCCGGGGGCGCGTAACGAGCAAGGCCAGCTCGTGCCGCTCGACGTCAAGGTCGGTGACCGGGTGCTGTTCGGCAAATGGTCGGGCACCGAGGTCAAGATCGACGGCGAGGAGCTCTTGATCATGAAGGAAAGCGATCTTCTCGGCGTGGTCGAACAGGCCGGCACGCTGAAGAAGGCGGCGTAACACTGACAGTCATCGAACGGAAAGGAGTTTGCAAAAATGGCTGCCAAGGACGTGAAGTTCGCGACCGAGGCCCGCGAGCGCATGCTGCGGGGCGTCGATACACTGGCGAATGCGGTGAAGGTCACGCTCGGTCCAAAGGGACGCAACGTCGTCATCGAAAAGTCGTTCGGTGCGCCGCGCATCACCAAGGATGGCGTCACCGTCGCCAAGGAGATCGAACTGGAGGACAAGTTCGAGAATATGGGCGCACAGATGGTGCGCGAGGTCGCGTCAAAGACCAATGATCTTGCCGGAGACGGCACCACGACGGCGACTGTGCTGGCGCAGGCCATCGTCAAGGAGGGTGCCAAAGCAGTCGCCGCCGGGATGAACCCGATGGATCTCAAGCGCGGCATCGACCTTGCCGTGGATGCCATCGTGACGGACCTCAAATCGCACGCCAAGAAGGTTACCTCCAACGACGAGATTGCCCAGGTCGGCACCATTTCCGCCAATGGCGATACCGAGATCGGGCGCTTCCTGGCCGAGGCCATGCAGAAGGTCGGCAATGAGGGCGTGATCACGGTCGAAGAAGCCAAGAGCCTCCACACCGAGCTCGAGGTGGTCGAGGGCATGCAGTTCGATCGCGGCTACGTCTCGCCCTACTTTGTCACCAATCCGGAGAAGATGCGGGTCGAGCTCGAAGACCCCTATGTGCTGATCCACGAGAAGAAGCTGTCGGGCCTGCAGACGATGCTGCCGCTGCTCGAACAGGTCGTGCAATCGGGCAAGCCGCTGCTGATCATCGCAGAGGAGGTCGAGGGCGAGGCGCTGGCGACATTGGTCGTCAACCGTCTGCGCGGCGGTCTGAAGGTTGCCGCCGTCAAGGCGCCGGGCTTTGGCGACCGCCGCAAGGCGATGCTGGAGGACATCGCGATCCTCACCGGCGGCACCGTGATCTCCGAAGATCTCGGCATCAAGCTGGAGAACGTCTCGGTGAAGATGCTGGGCCGCGCCAAGAAGGTCGTCATTGACAAGGAGAACACCACGATCGTCGACGGGGCCGGCGCCAAGAAGGACATCGAGGCGAGAAGCCAGCAGATCAGGACCCAGATCGAGGAAACCACCTCGGATTACGACCGCGAGAAGCTCCAGGAGCGGCTGGCCAAACTCGCCGGCGGCGTCGCGGTGATCCGCGTCGGCGGCGCGACCGAGGTCGAGGTGAAGGAACGCAAGGACCGCGTCGACGACGCGCTGCATGCGACCCGGGCCGCGGTCGAGGAGGGCATTCTGCCTGGCGGCGGCGTGGCCCTGCTGCGCTCCCTCAAGGCGCTCGAGGGCGTCAACACCGCCAATGCCGACCAGAAGGCCGGCGTGGATATCGTGCGTCGCGCAATCCAGGTGCCGGCTCGTCAGATCGTGCAGAATGCAGGCGAGGACGGCTCCGTCATCGTCGGCAAGCTCCTCGAGAACCAGACCTACACTTGGGGCTTCAATGCGGCGACCGGCGAGTACCAGGACATGGTGCAGGCCGGCGTGATCGATCCTGCCAAGGTGGTGCGCACGGCCCTGCAGGACGCGGCCTCGGTTGCTTCGCTGCTCATCACGACCGAAGCGCTGGTCGCCGACCAGCCGAAGAAGACGGAAGCGGCAAGCGCTCCCGCGATGGACTTCTGAGACGAGCGAGCCCGGCCCAGCGGCCGGGCTCGTTCTCCATGAGCTGTCACGATCGATTGAATCTGTTTTCGAACGATAGGAGGATGAGATGATCAAGGATCGTACGTTCTCCGCTCGCGCGGAGAACGCCCGAACAATGCTGCGGCACCTCGCCGCGCTGGCCGTTGGTGCCGGCCTTTCCCTCGTGCCCTTTGCGGCCTACGGCGCCGAAAGTCCCGGTTCTGTCAGGAACGCGCCAGACAGTTTCGAACAGCTCGCGTTGCCGCCGATCCTGTACCTGGACACGATGCCCTGGCAGAATTGGGAGCGGGCCAATGCAACCATGAAGGTGGATACATTGCTGTCGCCGGTCCTGGGACCATCAGGCATCCGGCTCGATCTCGCGCCGCCGGATCGGGTCCGAACACAGCCTGCCATGAGCTGACAGCGGAGCGGCCGGCCGGCCGCTCCGGACGTCACGCGGCCGCTCACTGCCGCGAACCGAAAGGAGGATGATCAGAGATGAGAGGCGTTATCGCTGCCATTGCCTTGTTGGGGATGCTCAATGCGCTTCAGGCCAAAGAGGCGGACTCTCCGCGCGCAGAGGCGCGGATTTCGGCCGAGCCCGCCCGGCAGCTCGCTACCAGTTCCGTTGCAACGTCTCGGAGCAATGCTGAAAAAGTGCGCCAGAATGGGCGCAGAAGCGCTGACTTTTCTGCGGAACGTATCGTCCCCGACATCTGCAGAGGATGCTGATCGGCCTTGGCCGATCAGCATCCGTTTCGCGCTCATCTAATGTATCGCAAGGGTCGGATCGGCCAGGGCCGCGCAGACCTTCGCCTTGATCCGTTGCAACGCGCGCTGCTCGATCTGGCGGATTCGCTCGCGCGAGATGCCGAACTTGCCGGCGAGCGCGTCCAACGTCTTGTGCGGCTCGTCCAAAAATCGTGCTTCGATGATGCTGCGCTCCCGTGGCGACAGGGCAGCAATGGCGTCCGTGAGGGCAGCTTTCTTTCGTTCACGATCGGCTGCTTCCAGCAGCAGACTTTCAGGATCGGGGGAGGGATCCACGAGACGATCCTGCCATTCATCGCCTTCTGTCTCGACGCTGAGCGGCACGTTGAGCGAGATGTCGCCGCGCAACCTGCCATTCATCTCGACCACGTCGTCCTCCTTCACCTCGAGACTATCGGCGATATATCTGAGCTGGTCGGCGCGCAGATCGCCATCCTCGGCCATGCCAAGCCTGCGCTTCAGCTTGCGGAGATTGAAGAAAAGCTTCTTCTGCGCCGCGGTGGTGCCCAGCTTGACCAGCGACCATGATCTCAGGATGAATTCCTGCACTGATGCCCTGATCCACCAGGAGGCATAAGTCGCAAGCCGGAAGCCTTTCTCCGGATCGAACCGCTTGACGGCGAGCATCAGTCCGACGTTAGCCTCCGAGATGAGGTCGGCGATTGCCAAGCCGTAGCGGCGATGCTGCAGCGCAATCTTGGCTGCCAGCCGCAGGTGGCTCGTCACCAGCCGATAGGCCGCGTCACGATCGCCGCAATCGCGCAAGCGCCGGGCGTATTCGGCTTCTTCCGACGCTTCGAGCAGCGGAAATCGATGGATCTCCTTTAGGTAGCGGGATAGCCCGCCTTCGGAATGGATCGCGGGAAGTGATGAGGCAAGTAACATCGCGCACCCCCCCTCACGAACATCGTTCGCGCCGATCGGGGGCGCGCTGCTGATCAATGTGGGAGTGGCGAAGAAGCGCCGAAAGCGGCAGAGCTGGGAGCGCGGCGATTTTGGCGGGCCGCGCGGTCGTAGCGCAGGCAGGTTTCATGTCCAAATCCTCAATCGAGCAAGATGGTCAGAATCACCACCAGCCTCACTCGCTGAGCCCGAACTTGGCACCCAGACGCTCTCGGGCCGGTGGACGCATTTAGAATTTGAAAATCGGCGGAAGGTTCCGACTTGAATGTTGCATGCTGAAACTGGCAAAGGAGCGGCCTGCCCCTTCTCCGATGCAGACAGCCTCTTGAAACCTGAGGCCTTCGTTCCAATTTGGTCCACGCACGTGGTGGAGTTCTGCGAATGCCATTCGCGTGCCCGGCAGGTCGGTTGGCCCCCTTCGCCTGGTGCGCATGTCTGGTTAGTGGGATGGATGATTATCGTGATCTTGTCAGCGCGGCTCTTGCGCTGTTCTGCGCCGGCGTGATGTTGGTGGCCGGCCATCTCTTGATCGAATGGCACGCCAGGCATGCCGAGCCCGGCATAGAGATCGAGGCGCCGAAGAGCGGAGGCTCGCCTTCGCCGCTCCTCTCGAACGGCTCGCCGCCAAATGGGAAGATGATCGAATTATCAACAGAGGTCAGGCGGAAGCGGCCTACTTGAGCTGTCTTGCGCCATGAAGGTCAAATCGCACGCAGCCCCTCCTTGGGCATTTCGTGGATCAGCGCATCGATATCGCTCTGCTCCAGTGTCTCCCGTTCCAAAAGCTTCTTCGCGGCGCGGTCCAGGATCGGCCGCCGCGTGTTCAGGATGCCCTGGGTGCGCTGGAAGACTTGATCGACAATGGCTTTCACCTCGCGGTCGACTGCGGCCGCAGTTTCTTCCGCATAGTCGCGCTCGCGAACCGGATAGGGACGGTCGGCGCCGGCAAGGAAGTTGCCGGGATCGCGTTCATAGGCGACGCTGCCCAGTCTCTCGGACATGCCGTACCGCGTCACCATGCTGCGGGCGATGTCGGTCACGCGCCGCAGATCGTCGGCCGCACCGGTGGACAGGTGTCCGAACACGATCAGCTCCGCGGCGCGGCCGCCGAGCAGCACCGCCATCTTGTTCTCCAGCTCCTCCTTGGTCATCAGGAAGCGGTCTTCGATCGGTCGCTGAATGGTGTAGCCGAGCGCGCCCACACCGCGCGGGATGATCGAGACCTTGTGCACGGGATCCGTCCCCGGCAGCGACAGCGCGACGAGGGCGTGCCCCATCTCGTGATAGGCGACGATCTCGCGTTCCTTGGCGTTGAGCAGGCGATTGCGTTTTTCGAGGCCGGCGACCATGCGCTCGACCGCATTGTTGAAGTCACTCATGCTCACCGCATCAGCCGCGCGGCGCGTCGCCAGCAGCGCCGCTTCATTGACCAGATTGGCGAGGTCCGCACCCGTGAAACCCGGGGTGAGCGCGGCAACGGCGTCCGCATCGACGCCTGCCGCCAGCCGCACTTTCTTCATGTGCACCTTGAGGATCTCTATACGGCCCTTTTTGTCGGGCCGGTCGACCAGCACCTGCCGGTCGAAGCGTCCGGCGCGGAGCAAGGCGGGATCGAGGATTTCGGGCCGGTTGGTGGCGGCGAGGATGACGAGCCCGGAGCGCGAATCGAAACCGTCGAGCTCGACGAGCAGCTGGTTGAGCGTTTGCTCCTTCTCATCATGGCCGCCGGCGAAAGGGCCGATGCCGCGGGCCCGGCCAAGCGCATCGAGCTCGTCGATGAAGATGATGGCCGGCGCCTTCTCATGCGCCTGCTGGAACAGGTCCCGCACACGCGCGGCGCCGACGCCGACGAACATCTCGACGAACTCCGAACCCGAGATCGAGAAGAATGGCACTCTGGCCTCGCCGGCGACGGCCTTGGCCAGCAGGGTCTTGCCTGTGCCCGGCGGGCCGACCAGAAGCACGCCTTTCGGCATGCGGCCGCCGAGGCGGCTATAATCGGTCGGGTTCTTCAGGAAATCGACGACCTCGCGAAGCTCGTCCTTGGCTTCGTCGACCCCGGCGACGTCGGCAAAGGTGACCCCGGTATTGGACTCGACATAGACCTTGGCCTTGCTCTTGCCGATGGCCATCAATCCGCCGCCGATCCCGCCGCCTTCCGCCATGCGGCGGCCGATGTACCACCACAGGCCGAAGAACAGCAGCACGGGCATGACCCACGACAAAAGGTCGCGCAGGAACGTGCTCTCGATCTGCCCGGTGAAACGGACGTTGTATTTCTCCAGCTCCTGCGCAACGTCCTGGTCGACACGCGTGGTGACGAATTGTTTCTGGCCGCCCGGCAGCGGCTCCTTCAGCGTGCCCTGCAGGGTGCGGTCGGAGATGCCCACGCTATCGACCTTCCCCTGACGCAGGAGCTGCTGGTATTCGCTAAAGGGGATCACGGCTATCTGGTGGGCCGCGGAGATCAGGTGCTGGATCAAGAAGACCGCGAAGATTGCGGCGACAGCATACCCAAGATTGAAGCGGACATTCTTGTTCATGCGAAAGCCAGGTGCGATATTGTTGCGCAGCCGGGTAGCCTCGAGGCGCGTTTTTTAGCGCGCTCGTTTGGGCCCGGTACGCATCCGGACCTGCATCGTACCGACAGAACTTTTCCCGCCGCCATCTGTTCCTGGCAGACCAACTGCGCTCGCGGTGAGAGGTACTCGCATCCGCAGGGGCGTGTTCAGGCATGGCGACGTAAGATAGCGATAAGGCCCGGTTGCAGGCCGGGCCTTATCTCAGCTCACCAGGGATACCAATAGGGATACGCCGCCGGATAATAGCGGACGGTCCGATAGTATCGGGGTCCATAATAGACCGGCGGACCATAGACCGGCTCATAATAAACCGGCGGTGCAGTCGCGGCAGCCAATGCTCCGGTGAACAGGCCGAGCGCGACGGCCGGACCGATGCCTGGACCACCCCAGTGATGATAGCCTCGCCAGTGGGCCGAAGCCGGCGCAACCGTTCCGATGAGGAGCGTTGCTGCCGCGGCGATTGCAAGAGCAAGCTTTCTCATGTGACTTCCCTCGACTACGCGCCCGCGAAAGCGCGGGCTTCCCAATCCTCTGCATGAGTTCCGTTTTGCCGAACACGCGGCCCGGCAGCATCAAAATTTAGGATTGGCCGGGGCGAGTTCAAGTCTCGTGCTTTCTGCTCCTTTGCGGATCCGACGTTTGGTCGCACTGCCGAACGTGCTCGGCCTCCCTTGCCGTGGCGGCCAGCCGCTGTAGTTTGGAGCGCAAATATCAGGGGGGAAGCGATCGATGGGAGGAGTTCTGCAAGGCGTCCGCGTGCTCGATTTCGGGCGCTATATCGCGGGGCCCTATTGCGCGACATTGCTGGCCGAATTCGGCGCCGAGGTCATTCGCGTCGAAAAGCGCGACGGCAGCGAGGATCGCTTCGTGGCACCGGTCGGCGAAGATGGCGAAGGCGCGCTGTTTCTCCAGATCAACCGCAACAAGAAATGCATCACGCTCGATCCGATGAAGGAGGAGGGGCAGGAGGTGATGCGCCGCCTGGTTGTCACCGCGGACGTGGTCGTCGCCAATCTGCCGCCGCAGACCCTGCGCGCGATGAAGCTCGACTACGCGTCGTTGCAGACGATCAAGCCCGACATCATTCTGACCACGGCGACCGCGTTCGGCGGGCCGGGGCCCTGGTCCGACCGGGTCGGCTTCGATGGCGTGGGGCAGGTGATGTCGGGGGCGGTGTACATGACCGGCGCAGGCGATCCGCCGTATCGGGCCGCGGTGAACTGGGTCGATTTCGGCACGGCGCTGCACTGCGCGTTCGGAACGCTTGCCGCGCTGATCGAGCGCGGCAAATCCGGGTGCGGGCAGATCGTCGAGGGCGCGCTGCTCGCAACCGCTTTGTCCTTCACCAATGCCACCTTGATCGAGCAGGCCGTCATCAACGTCAATCGCGTGCCGACCGGCAACCTCGGCCAGACCGCGGCGCCAGCCGACATCTACCGCACCAAGGACGGCTGGGTGCTGTGCCAGGTCACGGGTCAGCCGCTGTTCAAGCGCTGGGCGAGGCTGATGGGCGAGGAGGAGCTGTGGCTGAACGACCCGCGCTTTGCCGACGACATCAGCCGCGGCAACAACGGCCCCGTCATCAGCGAGCGGATGGCGCGCTGGTGCGCCGAGCGCACCACGCAGGAGGCGGTCGACACCCTGGGCCAGGCCATGATTCCGACCGGACCTGTCCTCAGCCCGCAACAGGCGCTGGACCACCCGCACATTCGCGCCGCCGGCTTCATGCAGGACGTCGACTATCCGGGCCTGCCGAAGCCGGCACCGACCGCCCGCGCCGCCGTGCGGCTGTCGGAGACGCCGGGCGAAATCGCAACGCGCCCGCCGACGCTGGGCGAGCACACCGATCTCGTCCTCACCGAGCTCGGCTACGATGGGGCCGCGATCGCGGCGCTTCGGCGAGATGGCGTCATCTAGACCATGACAGGAGGGCGCAGCCGATCCGAAGGCTGCGAGCACGCCCGCCACTGAACACTCCGCGGCGAAAAACCGGTTAGAGCGGCGCAAAGGTCTTGCAAGGAGGGAGCAAAAAAATCGATCGCGGACGCTCGCGTCCGGCGGACAAACGGAACGAGGCGGGGAGCGGCGAAGGAGCATCTTGACAGCGTGACAAGCCGGAATATTTTTCACGCCGGAAGAACCGTCTTTCGATATATCGAAATCAAGAGGACCGTGGAAAGACCGTCAGGAGTGACGATGATGCTCGACCAGGATCTGGCCCGCATTCGTGCGCACCGAAGCAACCTCCAGCGCTATCGGCGCCTGCTGAAGACGAAGCTCTCAGACATCGAACGCCAGTTCATCGACCGACGGCTCGCCGAAGAGCAGGCCGCGCTCGAGGCGCTTGCCGCCGATGTTTTTCCCGCCGCGTTCACGCTGCCGAATATGCAATCGGCTTCCGCCGCGATGGGAGCGGAACGATGAGCGACGTCCGCAACCTCCTCATCCGCGGCAGCGAGAAGGTGATCCAGCACTATCGCCTGCTGCTGGCCAGCGCGAAGACCGAAAGCGAGCGCCAGCTCTATCGGAGCCGGATCGAGCGAGAGCAGCGCCTGCTCGAGACGCTGCAAGACGGTGTCCCCCAGCGATCGGCGGCATGAGGTCCCACGCTGGTGTAGCGACAATCAGGTGCAGCGCAGTGTGGCCGGGCGCTACAGCAATTGCTTCAACGCCCGGGCATCCGCCGGCGCCGCGCTCTTCTGGTCATTGTCGAAATAAACATAGACGTCGCAGCCCTGCCGCTTCCACGATTTGATACGTCGCGCCCATTGCGCCAGCATGGCCTTGGTATAGTGCCCGTGATAGCGCCCGCTCGGCCCGTGTCCGCGCACATAGACGAAATCCGCCGTGCGCTTCCAGGGCGCCGGCGCATCGTGATGATCCGACAGGCACAGCGAGATGTTCTCGTCGGCCAGCATGCGCAGGATGCGCGGCTGGTACCAGCTCGGATGACGGAATTCGAAGCTGTAGCGCCGTTTCCTCGACAACAGCTTGAAGAAGGCGGCGAGGCGGTCCGCGTTCGCCTCGAATTGCGGCGGAAGCTGGAACAGGATCGGGCCGGCCTTGCCGCCCAGCCGTGAGATGCGATCCTCCATCAGCTCGAGGCTGTTGACGGAGCGGTCCGACAGGCGCTTCCAATGCGTGATGAATTTCGACGCCTTCCAGGCGAAGACGAAATCGCGGCCGGTCTGCTCGCGCCACCCCTTCACCGCTTCCGGCGTCGGCGTGCGGTAAAACACGCCGTTCAGCTCGGTGGTATCGAACTGTCCGGCGTAGTAGCCAAGCTGCTGCTTCAGCGGCAGGCCTTCGGGAAAGAACGGTCCTCGCCAGGAATCGTAGTGCCAGCCGGAGGTGCCGATCAGAACGCGCGCCATGTTTCACGTGCCATCCGTTGCCATTTGCCGGAGGGAACGTCCGCGCGGCCGATACGTTGCTCGTGAGCTTGATCAACGCAGGACCGAACCGATGTACGCGCTGTTCGAAGGCAACAAGCAGATCGGGGATCCCTTTCCGACCGAGAAAGAGGTGTGGGAGGCCGCCTTGATCGAGGGATTGGTGACCGACGTCCCGGTCGCCGACGAGGAGGGCGGCGGCCGGCTGCTGCCTGCCGGCTATCATGTCGAGCGGGTGGAAGAGGTTTGCGAGCCGCGGCCGGACTGGAAGCTGCCGCGCGAGATCTCCTGAATAGGCCCGCGCCTAATTCGACGCCAGCGCCATCTTGGCGACCTCGGCCATCCAGCCAGATGCGACGGGGAGGATCGCGTCGTTGAAATCGTAGCGCGGGCCGTGCAGCTCCGCACCGTCCCGCAAGTCCCCGTTGCCGATCCAGACGAAGGCGCCCGGCCGCTGCTGGAGATAGAATGCAAAGTCCTCGCCGGCCATGCTGGGCGCGAGGTCGCGCCGCACGGGAGCCTGCACCTTCTCCGCGGCGATGCGAGCAAGCTCCGCTTCGGCCGGCGTGTTGATCACCACACCCACACCCCAGACGATCTCGGGCGTGACCGTGACGCCGAAGCTCGTCGCAATCCCGGCGCAGGTGCGCTCGATCCCCTCGAGGATGGTGTCCTTGACCGCGTCGCGATGGTACCGCAGCGTGCCGCGGATCACGACGCGTCCGGCGATCTGGTTCGGCGCGGTGCCGCCTTCGATGGTGCAGAGCGAGACCACTGCGGTGTCGAGCGGATCGACGCTGCGCGAGGTGATCGATTGCAGCGCCACGATCAGATGGCCGGCCGCCACCACCGGATCGCGCGTCAGATGCGGCATGCCGGCATGTCCGGCATGGCCCTCGATGGTGATGGTGATGCGCCCGCCCGAGGCCATGACGACGCCGTCATGCACCGCGATGGTGCCGGCCGCAAGGCCCGGCCAGTTGTGAAAGCCGAACACCCGCTCCATCGGAAAGCGGTCGAACAGCCCGGCCGCGACCATCGCGCGCGAGCCACCAAAGCCTTCCTCGGCCGGCTGGAAGATGAAATCCACCGTGCCGCTCCAATCGGTGTCGGCGGCGAGCAGTGCTGCTGCGCCGAGCAGCGAGGCGGTATGCCCGTCATGGCCGCAGGCATGCATCACGCCGGGAGTTTTTGAGGCGTAGGGCAGGCCGCTGTCCTCGGTGATCGGCAGCGCATCCATGTCGGCGCGCAGGCCGACGCGCCTCTGCGCATGCCCGCGCATCAACGTCGCGACGATGCCGTGGCCGCCAATGCCTGAGACGAAGGAAATGCCGAGCTCGGTGAGCCTGTCCTGCACGAAGGCAGAGGTCTCCTTCTCCTGCAGGGACAATTCGGGATGCGCATGCAGGTGGCGGCGCCACGCGGTCAGTTTCTGGTGCAGCTCGGGTGTCAAGGCAGGGCTCTTGAGTGATGTCGGTTGTCGCCATCATATCGAAGTTTGCGACCCACGCATCTAGCAGGGGGGAATAGCACGCGTGCAGCAACGATGAACGGCATGATTGGTGATGGAGCAATCGTGGCGCGGGCTCCACTTCACCTCTCCCCTTTGCGGGAGAGGTCGGCGCTTAGCGCCGGGTGAGGGTTCTTTCGCCTGGGGGGTTGTCTCCCCAACCCTCTCCCGCAAGCGGGAGAGGGAGCGCACCTCGTTCGCGGCCGCGATTGTGCCCTACGCCGCCAGCTTCGCCAGCCCCTTCCAGTCAAAACCGACGCCGTGGCCGGGACGATCCGGCGCCAGTGCCATGCCGTCCTTCAGCACCAGCGGATGCTCGATATAGGCGTCGAGCCCGAAACCATGCGCCTCCAGATAGGAGCGGTTCGGGCAGGCCGCGAGCAGATGCACGGTGATGTCATGCGCGCCGTGGCTGGTGACGGGCAGGTTGAAGGCCTCCGCCAGCCGCGCGATCTTCATGAACGCACTCACCCCGCCGCAATTGGTGACGTCGGGCTCGGGATAGGACACCGCGGCATTGGCGATGTAGTTCTTGAACTCCCACAGCGAACGCAGATTCTCGCCCGCTGCGATCGGCACACAGCCCTCCTGCATGATCCGCGCGTGGCCTGCGACGTCATCGGGGATGATCGGCTCCTCGAGCCAGGTGAGGTCGAAGGGCTGAAGCGCGCGGGCGGCGCGGATGGCCTCCTCGACGGTCCATTTCATATTGGCGTCCGCCATCAGCGGAAAACCGTCGCCGAGATGTTGTCGCATCGCGGAGACGCGCGCGATGTCGGATTTCAGGTCGGGCCGGCCGACCTTCATCTTGATGGCGCGAAATCCCTTGGCGAGATTGCCGTCGGTCTGCTTGAGCAGCGCCTCCAAGGAAAGATCGAGGTCGATGCCGCCGGCATAGCACGGCACGGCAGCGTCAAAACCGCCGAGCAGACGGAACAGCGGCAGCTTCGCGCGCCGCGCCTTCAGATCCCACAGCGCGATGTCGAGCGCGGAGAGCGCCAGCACCACCGGCCCGCCGCGGCCGCCATAGTGCAGGGCCCACCAGACATGATGCCATATC
This sequence comes from Bradyrhizobium sp. 160, assembly GCF_023073735.1. NCBI lineage: Bacteria > Pseudomonadati > Pseudomonadota > Alphaproteobacteria > Hyphomicrobiales > Nitrobacteraceae > Bradyrhizobium > Bradyrhizobium sp. 160. The sequence continues at coordinate 135,629 of NZ_JADPKD010000063.1, read as the reverse complement.
GCCTCGGTGTCCTCCGCCTCGCGGCCCTCGATGAGCGGTGCAATTTCGCGCTTGAGGATATCCGCAGTCGCCCCGCCATTGCGTCCGACCGTGTAAGTGTAGCCCACGCCTTCGGCACCGTCAGCATCGCGGATGCGGCAGGTGATCAGCTCGAACGCCGCCATCTCGCCATGCATGGAATCGGAGAGCGTAACGGGCAGCGGGATCCGGAACAGTCCGGTCTCGATCGTCGCGATGCGTGCCATGTTTCCTTCCTGCGCTTTTCACGCAGGCTAGGGCGATGTGCGCGCCCCCGCAAGCGCGCACCGTGCAAGGCAGCTCACCGCATCGTCGCGAGCTGCACGGCCAGCGCACAGGCGCGGTCGTATTCGTCAAGATTGATCCACTCGTCGATGGTGTGCGCCTCGTTCTGGCCGGCGCCGAAGGTCACCGTCGGAATGCCGTGGCGGACCATCCAGTTGGCATCCAGGCCGCCATTGGCGGCGCGGACGTTCGGGGTTCCGCCGATCGCGGACACCGCCGCGATCGCGCGTTTGACCACGGGCAGGCTCTCCTTCATGCGGAACGGATAATAGTCGGTCTCGGCCTTGAATTTGACCCGACCGGACTTGCCTTGCGCGTTGGTGACCTTCTTGGCGGCCTTCTCGAACGCGGCCTTGTAGGACCTGGTGATCTCTTTGAAGAATTTTCCGTCGTGGCTGCGGCTCTCGCCGCGCACATGCACGTAGTCTGTGACCACATTGGTGGCATCGCCGGCGGGGCGGCCCTCGCCGCCGGTGACGGGACCGACATTGCTGGTGCCTTGCCGCTTGCCCTTCACCACCTTGCCGAACCAGCCGCCGGCCTTCACCTCGGCAAGTGCGACCGCCATGATCATCGTCGAGGAGATGCCGCGCTCCGGCGCGACGCCGGCATGCGAGGCGCGGCCGAAGATCTCGACGGTCCAACGGTCGGCGCCGACCGCGCCGATGACGACGTTGGAGGCCGAGCCGCCGTCATAGTTGAATGCCATCACCGGCGCGCCGAGCTCGTCGAGCTTGACGTGGCGCGCGCCGTAGAGCCCGCTCTCCTCGCGCACGCAGAACAGCAGCGTGATCGGCGGATGATCGAGCTTCTGCTTGGCAAGCTCCGCGGCCAGCGTCACCAGCACGCCGCAGCCGCAGCGATTGTCGCCGCCGAGCGCGGTCCTGGCCTCGTTCACGATCTTGCGCCCCGATTTCTTCGGCTTGGCGCCGGCGCAGAGCGGCACGGTGTCCATGTGGGTCATGAACATGATGCGTGGCTGGTTGTGCAGCGCGCCGCGGCCGGGCAGGTCGACGATGAGGTTGCCGGTCTCGGTCGGCACGGGAATGCGCGTGTTGGCACGTCGAGCCGGATCGCCTTCGCCGGCACGCCGCTCTCCCTCAGCGCGGCCGCGAGCTCACGCCCGATCGCCGCCTCCTGTCCCGTCACGCCCTCGACAGAGAGGAAGCGCATGAGGCGGTCGGTGGCGGCTTTGGTGTCGACAGGCATGAATGATTCCTTTGGCGAGCGGGGCGCGTCATCCTATGGGCTTGGCGCGGTGTAAGCCAAGAAGATCAGCACGCCGAATGCGAGCATGGCAGCCATGAACAGCAGCACCGCCGGCAGCCCGGCGAGCGCCGCCACCGCACCGGTGACCGACTGCATCAAGGCCGCGCCGAGAAAGAACGCGAGGTTCACGGCTGCGAGCGCCTTGCCCGCTGTCTGCGCATCGACCAGCTGCCGGGACATGCCGAACAGCAGCGGCTGCGCAGAGGTCGCAAGGCCAATGAGCACGAACAGCACGAGATCGTATTGCGGCGGCATCATCGGAAGGCCGAACAGCACGGAGACCGCGTAATGCGGTGCCCCCAACGCCATCAGCGCCAACAACAGCGCCCCGACCATATGCGTGCCTGCCACAAGCGCGCGGCGGCGGCCCAGCCTGCGGTCGATCATACCGATGCACAGCGGGCCGGCGATCATCGCCAGCGTGAACGCGCCGAGCTGGTTGCCGGCTTCGACCCGCGACAGGTCCTTGACCTGCATCAGCCACGGACCGCCCCACAGGCCGCGCAGCACCAGCGAGGTCGCCAGCGACACCAGCGCCAGTGCGATCAGGCCGCGCAGGGGCCGCGACAGTCCGAGCCGGAGCACCTCGATCATCTGCGACAGCGGCGAGGACTCGTCCTTGTGCTCGGCCGCCTGGTGCGGCACCAGCGCGACCACGGCGAGCGCCACCGCGACGCCGCCAGCCGCGGAGATCCAGAACCCGGCGCGCCAGCCCCAAGTGTCGACCACGAAGGCGAGCGGGCTCGACGACAACAGCATGCCGATATTGCCGATCGAGAGGATCGCGCCAGACCATAGGCCGAAGCGACTTGCCGACAATTGCTTGGCCGCCAGCGTCATCGGGCACATCAGCATGCCCGAGGTGGCAACGCCGAGCAGCACCTGCCCGACGGCAAAGCTCGCAGGTCCGGCCGCAAACCCCGACGCGATGGCGCCGATCACGGTACCCGCGAGCAGGCTGAGCGAAACGGGGCGCACACCGAAGCGGTCCATCGCCGCCCCGACCGGGATCTGCGCCGCGGCAAAAGCGAAAGGATAGACCGAGGTGAGGCTGGCGAGCGCCTGCGGCTCGATATGGAAATCCGCCGCCATCAGGTCGAGGCTGACCGCAGGAATCGTGCGCAGCAACGTGGAAAGCATGTGCCCGCAGGCGAGCGCGAGCAGCGCGAAGATCAGCGCGCGGGTGCCATCTCCCGCGTCATCCGTGGCAGCGGTCGTCATGAGCGTCCCGTCCCTGGAAGGTTTCAGATCGGCGTACATGATCGTCGGGCGGACGCCAATGGCGGCAGCGGGACCCCCTCATTCCCGAATGTGGCTTCTGGATCACCGCGCGAAATGACCAGGTGCAGACAGCCGGCAATCAGCATGGCGCTTGCCGAGCGCCGGCCGTCACGCCGACGCGCTTGGCAGGCGTTCAGGCTGCGGACGGTTTGTGAACCAGGACGGACGCCAGGACGTTATACTCGGGAAAAACGTGGTATCCTGCCAGGCAGGAAGCGCCATGATCTGCGGCAGCAGCGGCAATGTCTTCGTCCGAGAGTCCAAGTCAGACGACCAGCGACGCGGCCCGCCGAGAGCGGAGAAGGAGCAATTCGTTACTGTTGGTCCTCGCCGTTGGATTTCTTGTTTTTGGCGTCGCGGCGGGTGCACTCTATTATGCGTTACGGCCGGACATTCTGCGGATCGCCGTTGGACCGCCGGGCAGCGACGACTACAAAACAATTCAGGCGATGGCCGATGCCTTCGGCAGCGAAAGCCGAACGATCAGGCTGGCTCCGATCAAGACCGAAGGGGCGGTGGAGTCTCTCGCCCTGCTTGGAGCGGGCAAGGCAGATCTTGCCGTCGGCCGCGGCGATCTGGAAATGCCCGCCGAGGCGCAGACCGTTGCAGTCGTGCGTAAGAATTTCGTCGTGCTATGGGCGCCGTCTGGACTTGCCGGCAAGAACTCCAAAAGAAAACCCTCGCCGAAAATCAAGGAAGTCGCCGATCTCGCCGGACGCCGTGTCGGCGTGATCGGGCGGACCCCGGTGAACGCCGCGTTGCTGCGGGTCATCCTGAGCGCGTCCGGAGTACAGGCGGACAAGGTCGCGGTGGCGCAATTTGGCACTGACCAAATCGAGGAACTAGCACGCGATCTCACCCTGGATGCATTCATGGCGGTCGGGCCCCTCGACAGCAAGATCACATCCGATGCGGTGGCCGCAACGGCGCGGGTGCGCGGCGAGCCGAAGTTTCTCCCCATCGAGACATCGGAAGCGATCGCCCTGAAGCACCCCCGCTATGAATCCGAGGAGATTCCGCCCAGCGTCTTCAATGCGGATCCGGCTTGGCCGGATGACAAAGTTGAGACGGTCAGCGTCAGCCACCTCATCGTGGCGAGAAAGAGCTTGCCCGAAACGACGGTCGCCGCGTTTTTCCGGCAGCTCTTTGCCGTTCGTCAGGCGATTGCGAGGCAGGTCCCCGGTGCGGCACACATCACCAAGCCGGACCTCGAGAAGGACTCCGAGCTGCAGGTACATCGGGGAGCGGCCGCCGTCATTGACGGCAATGAACGCACCTTCCTCGATCGCTATGGCGATTACTTCTGGTTCGGGCTCCTGCTTCTCTCCGGAATCGGCTCGGCCGCCGCCTGGTTGCGCCGCTATTTGAACCGCGACGAAAGGGAGGATAACACCAGCCATCGCAAGAGAATCCTGGCCATGGTTTCCAGCGCGCGGACCGCGGAATCCAACCAGGAACTACTGGCCCTGCAGCGTGAGGCCGATGCCATCATCGCCGAGACGCTCGAGTGCTACGATGACGGTGCTATCGAGGAAGAGGAGCTCGCGGCATTCGGGCTGGTGCTCGACCTCTTGAGCAATGCCATTGCCGAGAGGCGAGCCGCGCTGCAACGGGCTAGCTTCGAAACCGTTCGCGGCGCGGCAACAAGCCATGGCGTCACGCCGCGCGGATAAGGGCAGCCATCTGAACCTGTCGTAGCGGGCTCCGCGGCGCCTGCGACGGCTGCCATTCGCCGCCTCGCCGTACTCACTTCCCTTCTTGAGTGGCCTTCCGGTCGGCGGACGCAGGAACCAAAAAGACATCGTCGCTCTTACCTCGGTCAGGAGACCTACTCATGCTGTCCTCAAAACCGCCACGGCCCATTCGCACAACGCTCGATCTTGCGAACGCAGAGCAGGTCAAGTCTGTACGCAGGCGGCTTCGCATCTCAGCTACCGATCTGGTCAGGATCGTCGACAAGATCGGCAACTCTCTAACAGCCATAGAGAAGGAAGTGGAGCTCGAAAAGCTCACCGTTCAGCAGTGTAATGCCAAGAACGCGCCCACGACCCTCGAATAAATTTCGAGTCATCCCGTCGAAAAAGGAGAATTGCTATGAACGGCCTGATTTACCTCATAGGCCTAGTCGTTGTGATCGCGGCCATTCTTTCGTTCTTTGGCTTGCGATGACGGTCTCGGTCCTGCAGGCTGACGCACCGCCGATCCGGTGAAATCGTTCGCAATTTCGCGTGCAGCAAATGGTTGATCCGCACCAGGTGAATACCATCATAGCCACGACGATTTGTGCGTTCTTCAAGGGACATCCTGACGCCCAAATCGGAGCGGAAGAAGCCAAGCTGCTGGCCAAGCAGATCACTGAAGCGCTGAACGGGGCTGGGCTGCAGATTGCTGCCGTCAATGAGATCACGCCGCGCTAGCCCTGCCGCTGGTGGGGATTTAGCTCGATGCGTGGAGATCGGGCTTGGCGGCGGCGGCGGCAGCCGTGCATCGTTCGGCGCGAGATCGAACATGTGCGCACCGTTTGGGGCACCGTCGGGTCATTTGTCGGCCAGGATCGTCGGATCCGGGGCTGAGCGCTAGCTCCGTTCGAATGTATCGACGTTCGTTGTCACGGCGCGCCACCAATTCACCGCTTTCAGCTTCGCCGGCTCGCCCTCGCTGGAGGCGCTCAGCGCTTGGTCTGCAATCACGACCCAGGCGGTCTCCATCTTTCCGTGACGCAACAGTCCGGTGTAGGAGACGGCCCGGTCGCCCGTCGCAGACGAGCCCACCGCGACAAAGGCGATGCAATTGCCCTTGTGAAACCCGGTGATCGGCACCGCTTGCCCGTAAAAGCCGCTGTCTTCGAGCGCGGTCTCGAAATTCCCCTCGATGCGGCCGTTCGCATCATCAGTGATGCGCAAGATGGAGCCGAATTGATTTCGCCAATTGCCGACCCAGGCCATCTCGGTTCCCATGCCGGTTCTCCTACGCTCGTCCATTTGGCTCGGCGCGCAGCCGGGCAGCCTGTCCACTTCCTTCGCGACGCCGCCCGGCTCTGGCTGATCTTGCTGCCCCTTCGAACGCCTCGAGAGGCGCGACGGTGCTTCAGCCGGAGATCGCGCCCGCGTGCTGTCCGCCTGCCTGTGAAATCCCATGCAGCGCCTTCGCGGCACCGTCGCCCGGCTTGCACACGGCGATGTCGCCGAGCGAGATGATGCCGACCAGCCGCTTGTCTCGATTGAGCACGGGCAGCCGCCGCACCTGGATGTCGGCCATGTTGCGGGTGACCTCGTCGATGTCCTGGTCGTCGAAACAATATTTGACGTCTGCCGTCATGACGTCACGGACCGGCGCATCCGGTCCCAAGCCCATCGCGACACCTCGCGTGGCGATATCGCGATCTGAGATCATGCCGACCAGGCGGTCATCGTCGGTGACCGGCAACAGCCCGACATTGAGCGCCGCCATCGCCTCGGCGGCCTCCCTGATGGTGTCTTGGGGTGTGCAAAGCTGCACGTCGTGGGTCATTGCGTCGCTAACTCTCATTGGAAACCTCCATCGCTGATAGGCCGCCAACAAAAATCGCTGGCGGTCGTTCCTCCGGGAGCAGGTCGCCGAAGGCGACGAATTCATGACGTGGCGATGGCGTGCCCATGGCAGGTTTCTCGGGAGCGACAGCGCATTTGACTGACCTGCCACGGACCATCTGGCGCGTGGGGCGCACTGCAACTTACTTTAAGTCATTCAGAAGCTTCCATGCTTCATCCAGCAAGACCTGAACCTGCCGTCGCTCGGCGACACTATCCTTTGTGAACATTCCGTGCTTCCGCGCATTCTGATTTCCCTTCGGCGCGCCGGATCTCCGTGCGCCGCCGTGCATGCGGCAGCGGACCTTGCCGTGCATTGCCGGCGCACGACAGACGGTGCCGCTGCGCGTCCGTGCGCCGCAGCGCGGGCTCGACTGCATTGCATCCGTGTTGCGGACGTGCTCGCTGCTCATGCGCTCGCGTCATTTTCCACGCCGAGTCCGTCTTGTCCGCCCTCGCGTGCCGGCGCCGTTTCTGCCTCCGCCGCGCCTGGCTGCGCCACGATCACGCTCGCATGCTGGGTGACGTTGCCCACAATAGCGCTGCCGCCGTCCTGCACCGACACGTTCTGCACCGTGATGGCGCGCTCGCCATTGCTGCGGTGGCGGCTGAGCGCCTCGGTCTGGGCTGCAAACGTGCGGGCCAACCGGGTCAATGCGCGGGTGATGCCTTCCTGCTGCTGAAGATTGTCGGTGAGGGCGAGGCGAAAGGCGGAGCGCATCGCCGCGACGTGGACGGACACCATCTGCGCCATCAGCATGGTTTCGATGGAATCCCTAGGCCCGATGCTCTTCATCATCGAGATCATGAAGGCGAGATTGGCCTCGTCCGGCTTTTGGTTGATCACGCTGGCCTTGAGCAATTGCTTGAGGATGCCATGCAGCGCGTCGCGATCGACGGCACCGAGCGCCTCGGCCAGCAGCCGCTCGCCGGCTTGCGGGTCGGGATGTTGGATCGTCAAGCGCCGTCGGGTGAGCTTGATGCGAGGCGTGGGTCTGCCGCGGTCCGTTGTTGCCGCGGCGGGTGCCGTGCTGGTGCAATTGAGAGATGTCGTCATGTCCTGGATCCCTTGGCCGAAGAGGCGCGAGCGCTTGCCGCGCGAAGGCGCGTCACGCTGGGCGCGCGGTGATTGCGATTTTCAGATGTCGATGAAGGGCTTATGCGCAACCAGCTCGATGTGCCCGGGGGCTGGAACGGCCTGGACGCTCACGGCTGCTGCGATGATGCCATTCTGCCAGTGTTTTGCCCGACGAGTCAATTCGATTTCGCAATACCAGAAATTCCGCTCGTGCTGCGCAAGCCCTTGTTCCGACAGCGGTCCGCTACTGTGCATGGGGTTGTTTTCGCATTTTTCGTTGCAGAGCTGCTCTCTCGTGCCGCGCGGCGGAATGCCTGCGTGCAAACGTGATTGCGAATTTTGGCGGAGCCGCCCATCATGAACTACGAGCGCGTCGCGCCAACAAGCATGCACAAGCGGCGCGACGAGGTCTGGGGAGGGAACGAATGCAACGAACGCTTCGCCTGCTGGCGATTGTCGCCGGATTGTGCGTGACGACACAGGCGCTCGCGCAGAAATATCCGGCGCGGCCGGTTAAGATCATGGTCGGCTTCAGCGCCGGCGGCCCGGTCGACGTCGTCGCGCGCATCATCGGCGATCGCTTAAGCAACAAGCTCGGACAGCCCTTCGTGGTCGAGAACCGCGCCGGCGCCAACGGCATGATCGCGGCCGAAGGCGTCGCGCGCGCGGACGCGGACGGCTACACCATCCTCGCCTGCAATTCGTCCACGATCACGCTCAACAAGACGCTGTTCAGGGATATCCGCTACGATCCGGAGAAGGACTTCGCGCCGCTCACCACGGTGGTCTCGGCACCGCTCGTGCTCGTCGTCAATCCCGAGAATCCCAAGACGACGAACATCAAATCGCTGGCCGATCTCGTCGCCGCCGCGAAGGCCGCGCCCGGCGCGCTCGCCTACGGCTCGGGCGGCAACGGCAACCTCGCGCATCTCGCCATGGAGCTGCTCAGCCAGAAGGCCGGCATCAAGATGATCCATGTGCCCTATCGCGGAGGTTCGGCGTCCGAGGTCGCCCTGCTCGCTCAGGAGGTGCTGGCGGTGTTCGATCCGCTCTCCGCGGTGCCGCTGGTGAAGGCCGGCAAGCTGCGCGCCCTCGCGGTGTCCTCAGCCGAGCGGCTGCCGTCGCTGCCTGATGTGCCGACCGTTGCGGAAGCCGGCTATCCCGGCTTCGATATCTCGTTCTGGGTCGGCTTCTTCATGCCGAAGGCGACACCCGCGCCGATCCTGGAGACGCTGCACCGGGAGATCATCACTGCTGCCAGGGATCCGGCGGTCGAGGATAAGCTCGGCTCGCAAGGCGTGGTCAGTGTGCTCAGCCCGACCGAGTACGCCGCCAAGATCGCGAAGGAGACCAAGGAGCTCGCCGACGTCGTGGCGGCCGCGAACATCAAGGCGGAATAGGAAAGTCTGCTTGGCTTGAAATGGCCGTCATCGCCACGGCCCCTATTCGCCGCCGGCCAGTCGCTTCAGCCGATCAAGCAGCGGGCGTTGTCCTGCGTTGATCCTCGCCTGCGCCTCTTCGAGGGTGAACCATTCGGCACGGTCGACCTCCGGGAAGGTCTGCCGTTTGCCGCTGCGTGGCGGCCATTCCATCTCGAACGTGTTGCTATGTATGCTGCGCGTGTCGATGTCGAACTCGGCTGCGAACGCGGTGACGAGTTTGCCGCCGCGCTGCCTGACCTCTCCAAGCGCGATCAGCGGCACGGACAGCTCGAGTCCAAGCTCCTCGGCAAACTCCCGCCGCGCGGCGATTTCCGCCTCTTCTTCGTCCGCATACTCCCCCTTTGGGATCGACCATGCACCGAGTTCCTTGTTGCGCCAGAACGGGCCTCCGGGATGAACCAGGAGAACCTCGAGCCTGCGGCCCTTCCGATAGGCGATGATCCCGGCGCTCTTCGATGGCATCGCAGTTCCGTGGCGGGGTCTGTCCGTCTCTCGGGAAAAAGTGGAACCGAGGGTTGTAATACAAGTTGGTAGCCAATGTTCATTTGATAAAATGGAGTGAACCATGATCCGCCTGTTGGCAACCACCGCCTTAGGGCTGGTGCTGGCGAGCGCCGCTCTTGCGCAATCGCCAAACACGACCACGAAGTCCGAGCAGACACCGCAATCCCAATCAAATTCCACCGCGCCGTCCACCACCTCGCCATCGGGCGCGGCTGACAAGCAGTCGACTACATCGCAACCGCAGCAATCACCGCCGACAGGACACTCGGCGCAGAATGCGCAGACAAGCGCACCGCCTTCCGGGCCTGCGAACTCCGGTTCCGGGACCTCCAATGCTGCCAACAGCACGGACACGTCCACGCGGCCGCAGAGCGGCACGGCAGGCTCGAACACGGCCGGCAACCAGCCTGCGACGCAGCAGGACGCCAACCCGCCACCGGCGAACACCAACCAGGCGCAGGATCGGTCCAATCCGCCGCCGGCCAATCAGGCTCAGCAGGCGCCCGCGGCATCTGGGGCCAACCAGGCGCAACAGTCGCCGAATGCGCCAGCCAGCAATCAGGCGCAGGGCGAGCGGTCCGGCACCAATTCACAGGCGGCCGCCCAGACCGACGTCAACCTCAACAAGCAGCAGGAGACCAAGATCAGTACCTCAATCTCGCGCCTGAACGTGCGGCCGCTGACCAACGTGAATTTCTCGCTGAATGTCGGCACCGTGGTGCCGCGCGACGTGCATCTCTCGACATTGCCGCCTGACGTCGTCGAGATCGTGCCGCAATATCGCGGCTACAGCTTCGCGCTGGTGAAGGATCAGATCGTCGTGGTCGATCCGGCGACCTACAGGATCGTGACGGTGCTGCCATATTCGGGGCAGTCCACCGCAACAACGACGACGACCACGCGCGAGCGTAGCGCGAGCAAGTTTTCAGATCGCGATCGTGAAGCGATCCGTAAGCATGTGAAGACCCGCACCGAAGGACGGAGCGAACGGCAGACCACCGGCAGCACGGCACGCACCGAGTTTCGCGTCGGCGACCGCGTTCCTGAGAGCGTCGAGGTGGAAGAATTTCCGAGCACCGTCTATCGCGATGCGCCGGACCTGCGGGAATATCGCTACCTCCACCGTGACACGCGGACCTACGTCATCGAGCCGCGCGAGCGTCGCGTGATCGAGGAGATCGACTAGCCTCCCGCCGATCGGAAGTCGCTCCATCGAGCGGCTTCCGAATCGGAGCATCAGCCCGAAGTTCGTTCGCGCGCGGCGAAACGGATAGCGCGGTCCTTCGCGCTCTTTGCGGCCGCGCGCGCTGCAATCATGCTGCGCGCCTTGCCGTGAGCCGAAGTGTTCTTCCGCAGCAAGGTCGCGAACCGCTTGCGGGCGCGGTTTGCGGTCAGCCGCGCGGCAAGCTGTTCGCCCTTGCGAATGATGGTCGTGACCGAAGGCGTCAGGTTGACCGGAACCCAGGCGACATCCTTGGCTTTTGAGAGGCTGCCGACGCCTTCGCACGGCGCTTCGCGCGGCAGGTCGATCCGGATCGCAAGCGCTTCCGCGCGCTCGGTCCAGTCGTCGGCCCTGGTCCCGGTGATGATGCGGACATAGTCGCGTGTCTCGCGCGGCAGCTCGCTCTCCTTTGCAAGCCACTTCTGGATGCGGCCGGGGCCTGCGTTGTAGGCGGCGGCCGCGAGGCCCAGATTGCCGAAATCGTCACGGAGCTTGCGCAGGAATTTTGCCGATGCCGGCAGCGCCTTCATGGGATCGAAGGGATCGTCGAGCCCGACCTCGGCGGCGGTCTCGGGCATGAATTGCGCGACGCCCTGCGCGCCGGCGTGGCTAACCTCGTTGGACTTGAAGCGGCTCTCCTGCCAGATGAGACGCGCGAAGAACGGCACCGGAATGCCGCTGGCTTCGGCCGCCTCACGAAGCGCGTGGCAGAACCGGTCTGTCGGTGAAACGGGCCCCTCGGCGACGGTTTCGGTCGCGCGCGGCGGATCGCTCTTCTCCTCATAGGCCGCGCGTGCATTGGCGAGCTCGATCGCCTGCACGCTGGCAAGGAAGAGCTCGACCACCGGAACAAGTGGCGAGGCATGATTGTTCTGAAGAACAGTGGTGTCGAATGTTGATGTTTGCCGGGACGCCGACGGATCGAGATCGCACATCAGAATCAGAAATGCGGCGCAAGCCGCGACGACAAATCGCATTACTGGGACAACCTCGAACTGTGGGGTGAGCGGCCAGCGATGCGCCGGCGATAAGGAGTTCTTAATCGCGCGATTGCGGCAAAGCTGCGGTCTCATGGGTTCCGTCGGTGCTACTACGGTGTTCCCACAGAGAAACTCTCCGCGGGTTTGCGGATCGCTGTTGCGAGCTGGGACGAGCGATCATGGTGCGATGGATGCTTGGCGCGGTGATGTCGCTCTGGTTGCTCTGCCCGGCATTCGCGGGCAATCTCGATGCAGCAGCGGTGAACGATGCTGCGCGTCCTGAAAAGCAACCGGCGACCGACAAGATCAACGCTTCGGTGTTGAAGCTTCAGATCCTGCTCGATCGTGCGCTATTCTCTCCCGGCCAGATCGACGGCAAGTTCGGCGAGAACGCGCAGAAGGCGCTGAAGGCATTCGCCGAGCAGAACGGGATCGCATCCGACACGGGCATAGCACCGGAGCTCTGGGAGAGGCTGAGCACGGCGAGCGAAGGTCCTGTCGTCGTCGACTACAAGATTACCGAAGCAGATGTGAAGGGGCCGTTCCTCAAAAAGCTGCCGGCCAAGCTCGATGACATGAAGTCGCTGCAGGCGCTGAGCTACACCAGTCCGCTCGAAGGGCTCGCGGAAAAATTCCACATGAGCGAGGAGCTGTTGAAGGCGCTCAATCCAAGAAAGGCCTTCGACAAAGCCGGTGAGACGATTGTCGTGGCCAATGTTCCGGCGCGACGGGAGCTTCCGCGCATTGCGCGGGTCGAGATCGACAAGACCAACGCAACACTGAAGGCGTTCGATGACACCGGTCGTCTCATCGCGTTCTATCCGGCGTCAATCGGCAGTCCGGATCGCCCGACGCCAACGGGGACGCTGAAGGTAACCGGCACCAACGAGCAGCCGACCTATCACTACAATCCCGAGTACAAGTTCAAGAGCGTCAAATCCAAAAGGCCGTTCGACATCAAGCCGGGGCCGAACAATCCGGTGGGTTCGTACTGGATCGGCCTGTCGGCGCAGGGCTACGGCATTCATGGAACGGCAGAGCCCGACAGGGTCAGCAAGTCCGCGTCTCACGGCTGCATCAGGCTCACCAATTGGGACGCTCGTGTGCTCGGCGAGAACGTGAAGCGCGGTACCCCCGTCGTCTTCCTCGATGCGCCGACGGAATCCTCCTCCAAGCAGCGGAGCAGACCGACCGGCGGGCGGACCTCGAACTGATCTTTCGGAAATCTTGCGGATCGCGATCTCGGCGGCATCGCCGGGGCTGCAGCACCGTCTGGAAGGCTGGCTTGGACGCTGAACGCTAAACAGCCGGGAAATACCAGGGCTGCCGGTAGGCTTGTTAAAGAATTGATTCAGATCAGCCGGCAACGAAGGCGAGCAGGGTGCCGTTGGCCTTGGCCGGCGGCACGCAGATCGCGTCGCGGCTGCGCATGGCTGCCGAACCGAGCGCCTTCTCGGTTGCCGCGAGGTCGCCGCTGATGAGCACCAGCGCCGCGCCGCCGCGCTCGGAGAGGCCCGCGAGCGGCACGCCGGGATAGCGCTTGCCGAGTTGGTCCAGCGTCAAATAGACGAAATCGGCGCGATCGCCGCCGGAGGGCACGGTGACCGCGCCGTCCGCCTCTGCCTTCGGCTCGCGATCGATCAGTTGGCCGAGATGCGCAGCTTCTTTCGCGGGCTCGCGCGTTGCGATCAGCGTCTGCTTGATCCGCCTGGCTGCATTGGCATGCTTCATCAATTCAGGAATCCACACCGTCTCGCGGGTCTTGTGCTGGCAGGCGAAGATGCGGACGCCGCCCGGCGCCTCCACGGTCGGCCACATGAAGGTGCGGAATTTTGCCGCCGAGACCGTGCCATTCGGCAGCGTCACGGGCCGTTCGAAATCGGTCGGGCCGATCGGCTCCAGGCCCCGTGCACGGATCTCTTCGGCGCCTGCGGCGGAATCGACCGCGGTGAAGGCGATGCGCTCGATGCCTTCGCCGTGCTTGTCGAGGAAAGCGCGCGCCGGGGCATTGAGCTCGGTCGTAGCGAGCACGCCGAGCAGCTCCATATAGTCGGGATCGAACATGATGGTGTAGTTGCCCGTGCCCATATGGACGCTGTGGGTGCCGCGCGGGGAGACGGTGAAGCCGAGCTGCCGATAGTTCTCGGCGGCCTTGTCGAGGTCCTTCACCATGACCACGGCGTGGTCGATACCGATGACGTTCTTGAGGGCCACTGTTCTTTCCCCGATTGCGAGCTGAATTGGGCCGCTCCGGCGGCTGCCGGTCCTGTCTACGCCTGATAGACGGTCAAGTCATTTTCAATTCAGCGAAACATGCGGAAATTTCATTCTGCGAAATGCTGTCGATGCGCGGCGGCATCAACGGGCCTGCTCGATGTAAGCGGCGAGGATGGCGCGCTCCTCACTGGTCATCTCGGTGATGTTGCCCGGCGGCATCGCATTGGACCAAGCCGCGACGCGGCCGATCAGCCGGATGTTGCGATGGATGTGCTCGGGCGCGTCGAGCAATATCCCTTTCGGTGCGGCGACGATACCGGCCCAGACCGGCTCGGCGGCGTGGCACATGCTACAGCGGGACATCACGATCTCCTTGACATCGGCGAGCGTCGGCTGCGCCGGCAGGGCGCTGGTCTTGACGTTGCGCGGTCCGGCGGCGGAGAGGAACAGGATCGCGATCACGCCAACCGCTGCCACGCCCCACACCCACCACGGCGATTTGCGCCCCGCATGCCGCGCGTTGAAGAAGTGGCGGATCACCGGGCCGAGTGCCAGGATGATCGCGACGATGATCCAGTTGAAGCGCGTGGCGTAGAGCAGGGGATAGTGGTTGCTGATCATCAGCACGACCACGGGCAGCGTCAGATAATTGTTGTGGACCGAGCGTTCCTTGCTGGCCTTGCCGAGCCCGGGATCGGGCGCCTGTCCAGCGATCAGGCTGGCTACGATCTTCTTCTGGTTCGGGATGATCAGCGCGAAGACGTTGGCGACCATGATGGTGCCAATGATCGCGCCGATCTGGTTGAAGGCGCCGCGACCGCTCAGCACATGCGTGAAGGCGTAGGTCAGCGCGACCAGGAACAGATAGCCGCCGATGGCAAAGGGCAGCTCGCGCCGCGCAAGCCCGGTGCGACAGGCAGCCTCATAAAGCAGCCACGCCAGCGCGAGGCTGAAGAAGCTGAACAGGCCGGCGTGGAACGGCGTGAGGTCGAGGATCGATCTGTCGACCAGGAACAAATCGGCCTCGAGATAATACACCACCACCATCAGCGCGAAGCCGGACAGCCAGGTGGTGTAGGCCTCCCATTTGAACCAGGTCAGCTCGTCCGGCATCTGGCTCGGTGCGACCAGATATTTCATGATCCGATAGAAGCCGCCGCCATGGACCTGCCAGGCTTCGCCCTGCACGCCGTCAGGCAAGTCGCCCGGTGGCTCGCTCTTGGGCCTGAGGCCGAGGTCGAGGGCGATGAAGTAGAAGGAACTGCCGATCCAGGCAATCGCCGCCACCACGTGCAGCCAGCGTAGCAGCAGGCTGGCCCATTCCGATAAGACGGATCCCCACATGATCACCCCAATCGGTCGCGACACCAATGCCGCAGCTTTGAACAACCGGCAGTCGCGCCCCAGCAATGTGTCGCACCGATCAGCCGCATTTTCCAGTACGATGGGCCGCGGCTGATGCCCATCGTGCGGGCATGAACTGACGTCGGATTTGGCAGGCGCATGACCTGCCGCAGAACGTTCGCGGATCGTTTGCGTATTGACCTTTGAGACGCGCAGGCCGGGAGGAAGACGTGAAGAACAGAATATGGTCCGTTGCGATGTTCGCGGGATTGCTGGTCGCGGCTGCCACCAGCGCACAAGGTGAGCCGGTGCTGCAGGGCAAGGATGCCTACGGCGATTGGCGGGCCGACAAGCCCGGCACGGTCAGGTTGATCCGACCACAGGATCTGGTCAGGCCCGGCGCGACGCGCTCCGTTGCGAGCTCGTCGCGTGTGGTGTCGCGTCCAGCGGAGGCCGCGCTCCAGGTCCCGGCCGGATTCAAGATCGAGCTGTTCGCCGAAGGCCTGCGCGCGCCGCGCATCGTGCGGGTCGCGCCAAATGGGGATGTCTTCGTCGCGGAAACACGGGCCGGCACCATCCGCGTGCTGCGCGCGGGCGATGGCGGCAAGGCCGCGACCAACGAGGTGTTTGCCGGCGGCCTGAGGCAGCCGTTCGGCATCGCCTTCTTTCCGGGCGGTGACAACCCGCAATGGGTCTATGTCGCCAAGACCGACAGCGTCGTTCGCTTTCCCTACCAGGCCGGCGATCTCAAGGCACGCGGCAAGGCGGAAACGATCGTGGCAAGCCTGCCGCATGACGGCGGACATTCCACCCGCGACATCGTGTTCACGCCCGACAACAAACGCATGCTGGTGTCGGTTGGCTCGCTCAGCAACGTCGCCGAGGGCATGGGCACGCCGCCGGGTGGATTGGAGGCGTGGTCGAAAGCGCAACCGCTTGGCGCTGCCTGGGCCAGCGAGACGGAGCGCGCCGCCGTGCTGGCCTTCAATCCCGACGGCAAGGAGCGGAAGATCTACGCCACGGGCCTGCGCAATTGCGTTGGTCTTGCGATCCAGCCGCAGACTGGGCTGCCCTGGTGCTCGACCAACGAGCGCGACGGCCTCGGCGACGATCTCGTGCCCGATTACGTGACCAGTGTGAAGGAGGGCGGCTTCTACGGCTGGCCCTGGTTCTATATCGGCAACAATGAAGACCCGCGCCACGCCGGCGCGCGGCCGGACCTCAAGGACAAGGTGACCGTCCCGGACGTGCTGATCCAGCCGCATTCGGCCTCGCTCGGCATGACCTTCTATCAGGGCACGCAGTTTCCGCCCGAGTATCAGGGCGACGCCTTCGCCGCCGAGCACGGCTCCTGGAACAGATCGAAGCGCACCGGCTACAAGGTGATCCGCATCCGCATGAAGGACGGCAAGCCGACGGGCGAGTACGAGGATTTCGTCACGGGGTTCGTCGTGAGCGACACTGAAGTGTGGGGACGGCCGGTTGGCGTTGCTGTGGCGAAGGACGGATCGCTGCTGGTGTCGGAGGATGGCAACGGCACGATCTGGCGGGTGACATATTCGCGCTGAGCGCGCCGCGTGACGCTGCCCCTCTCCCCTTGTGGGACCTTGTGGGAGAGGGTGGCTCGCCGCGAAGCGGCGAGACGGGTGAGGGGGTCTCCATCCTCACGAACGGTTGGGCGATTGGAGAGAACCCGTCATCCGGCGCTTCGCGCCACCTTCTCCCACAAGCGGAGAAGGTGACAGAGAACCCTACCCCCGTCTCACGCTCGCACCGCCATCCACCGGCAGCGTCACGCCGGTGATGAAGCTCGCTTCATCTGAAGCCAGGAACAGCGCGGCATTCGCGACGTCCCATCCGGTGCCCATCTTCCTGCGCAGCGGCACCTTGCTGTCGCGTTCGGCTTCGACTTCGGCGCGGGTCTTGTGCCATTCGCGGGCGCGGGTATCGACGGCCATCGGCGTGTTCATCAGGCCGGGCAAAATGACATTGGCGCGGATGCCGTATTCGGCATTCTGGTAGGCGAGCTGTTCGGTGAAGGCGATCATCGCCGATTTCGTCGCCTTGTAGGCGACGTAAGGATAGGTCGTGATCGCCGCCATCGAGGAGATGTTGATGATGGCGCCGTCTCTCTGCGTGCGCATGATCGGGATCACCTCTTTCGCGGCGAGAATGCAGCTCTTCAGATTGATGGCGACGACGCGGTCGAACGCTTCTTCGGTCAGTTGCAACAATTCTGCATCGCCGCCGGCAAGGCTGACGCCGACATTGTTGTGCAGCACGTCGATCCGGCCCCAGCGCGATTGCGCGTCCGCGACCATCGCCTTGATGTCGGCGGCTTTGGTCACGTCGGCCTTGAAGGCTGCGGCTGTGCCCTGCTTCGCCGTGATCATCGCGACCGTCTCCTGCGCCGAGTCCACATGATGATCGACGCACAGGACCTTGGCACCCTCCCGCGCGAAGGTGAGCGCAGTGGCGCGGCCGTTGCCCATGCCCTCGCCCGGGCTCTGCCCCGCGCCGACGACGATCGCAACCTTGTCCTTCAAGCGCATCTCGGTTTACTCCCGGGCCCGGATCCTGTTGATCCAATATTTTCGTGCAGATTAGCAATCGCCTCGACCGGAGAGAAGGGCGCCGCTCCCGCGTTCATGTCATTGACATCACATGCGATTGCATGTTGCGGCCGGCCGACCGCGCATGGCTGACCCCAGCGGTTCAGGAACCGTTCTGAGGTCGCAGCGTTTGTTGCGGAGCCTTTCCCGCGCTAGGCTCTGTCCCGGGGCTTTCCAACCGCCAGTGGCTTGCCGATGAATCTGCTCGATCCGCAAGGGCCTGTGGCTGCGGCCAACAGCACCATCCTGATCGATTCCGTCTTCATCATGCTCGTGATCGTGGTGCCGACCATCGCCGCGATACTCGGCTTCGCGTTCTGGTTTCGCGCGTCCAATCCGAAAGCGCGTTACCAGCCCCACTTCGTCTATTCCGGGCGCGTCGAGATGGTGGTGTGGGCGATCCCTGCGCTCACCGTCATCCTGCTCGGCGGCGTCGCCTGGATTGGCTCGCATCAGCTTGATCCCGCAGCACCGGTGCCGGGCACCGGCAGCCCGGTGCGCATCCAGGCCGTCTCGCTCGACTGGAAATGGCTGTTCATCTATCCGGATCAGCGCATCGCCACCGTCAACACGCTGACGGTGCCGGCCGGCGCCGAGCTGAATTTCCAGCTGACGTCGTCGAGCGTGATGAACACGTTCTTTATCCCGCAACTCGGCAGCATGATCTACACCATGAACGGCATGGTGACGAAGCTGAACTTGCGCGCCGACCACGAGGGCAGGCTCCAGGGCCTGTCGGCGCATTTCTCCGGCGACGGCTTCCCCGACATGATGTTCGACGTCAACGTGATCTCGCCGCTCGCTTTTCCGGACTGGGTGGCGACCACCGCGAAGACCGATGCCGTGCTGAATGCGGACAGCTACAAGAAGCTGATGCAGCAGGGGGTCGAGAAGAGCCGGCCGACCTATCGGCTCGAGGATCCGCGCCTGTTCGACCTGATCGCAACCCAGCACATTCCGCCGGGTCCTGGACCGGAGCTGGCATCCGAAGCCGGCCGGTCGCACAGTGGAGGCCACGATGCTCGGTAAGCTCGATTGGTCCGCCATTCCGTTCGATCAGCCGATTCCGCTCGTCGCCGGCGCGGTGGTGCTGGTTGCCATCCTGGGCGTGCTGGCCTGGGTCGTGGTGAGGGGGCATCTGCCCTATCTCTGGAGCGAATGGATCACCAGCGTCGATCACAAGCGCATCGGCGTCATGTATGTGCTGCTGGCCTCGGTGATGCTGCTGCGCGGCGGCAGCGATGCCATCATGATGCGAATCCAGCAGGCGGTCGCCTACCAGTCGCAAGGCTATCTCCCGCCCGAGCACTACAACCAGATTTTTTCCGCGCACGGCACCATCATGATCTTCTTCGTGGCGATGCCGTTCGTGATCGGGCTGATGAACCTGATCGTGCCGCTCCAACTCGGCGTGCGCGATGTCGCGTTCCCGACGCTCAATTCGGTCGGGTTCTGGCTGACCGCGACCGGCGCACTGCTGGTCAATATTTCGCTCGTGGTCGGTGAATTCGCGCGCACCGGCTGGCTCGCTTTTCCGCCACTCTCAGAACTGTCCTACTCGCCCGGGGTCGGCGTCGACTATTACGCCTGGTCACTCCAGATCTCCGGCGTCGGCACGCTGGTCGCCGGCATCAATCTCGTCACCACCGTGCTGAAGCTGCGCACCAAGGGCATGAACTATCTGCGCATGCCGATGTTCTGCTGGACCACGCTGGCCTCGAACCTCCTCATCGTCGCCGCGTTCCCGATCCTCACCGCCACGCTGGCGATGCTCTTGCTCGACCGTTACCTCGGCTTCCACTTCTTCACCAACGAGGCCGGCGGCAACGTCATGATGTTCATGAACCTGATCTGGGCTTGGGGGCATCCCGAGGTCTACATCCTGGTGCTGCCGGCCTTTGGCATCTTCTCCGAGGTGGTTTCGACCTTCTCCGGCAAGGCGCTGTTCGGCTATCGCTCGATGGTGCTCGCGACCATGGCGATCTGCGTCATCTCCTTCATGGTGTGGTTGCATCATTTCTTCACGATGGGTGCCGGCCCCGACGTCAACGCCATCTTCGGCATCGCCAGCATGATCATCGCGGTGCCGACGGGGGTGAAGATTTACAATTGGCTGTTCACGATGTATGGCGGCCGCATCCGTTTTGCGACGCCGATGCTGTGGGCGGTCGGCTTCATGGTGACGTTCATCGTCGGCGGATTGACCGGCGTCCTGCTCGCGGTGCCGCCGGCCGACTTCATGCTTCACAACAGCATGTTCCTGGTGGCGCACTTCCACAATGTCATCATCGGCGGCGTGCTGTTCGGCGCCTTCGCCGGCTTCGAATATTGGTTTCCGAAGGCGTTCGGTTTCCGCCTCGACGAACGCTGGGGCAAGGCTGCGTTCTGGTTCACTTTCCTCGGCTTCTTCATCACCTTCATGCCGCTCTATGTCGCCGGCATGCTCGGCATGACGCGGCGCATGCAGCATTACGATGTCGCGGCCTGGCGGCCCTGGATGCTGGTGGCGGCGGTGGGCATGGCGGTGCTGACGATCGGCGTGATCTGCCAGATCGTGCAGATCGTGGTCAGCATCCGCAACCGCGAGGCCTTGCGTGACCGCACCGGCGATCCCTGGGACGGCCGCTCGCTGGAATGGGCGACCTCGTCGCCGCCGCCGGTGTTCAATTTCGCGTTCCACCCCGACGTGCGCGGCGAGGACGCCTATTGGGAGATGAAGGCCCACGCCAAGCAGCAACTGCTCGAGCACGAAGAGCCGGAATATCAGGACATCGAGATGCCTCGGAATTCTCCCACCGGTTTCGTCTGCGCGTTCTTCGCCACCATCATGGGCTTTGCGCTGATCTGGCACATCTGGTGGATGGTGATCCTGGGCGGCCTGGGTGCCTTCGCGACCTTCGTCGTGTTCGCCTGGCGCGACCATGACGAATACGTCATCCCGGCCGATGAGGTCGCCCGCATCGACCGTATCAATCTCGAGGAGCGGCGCAGCCTCGTCAGCATGGCGGGGGCAGTCTGATGTCGATGACCGCCACGGCCGGCCGCGCCCACGCCGATCCACATCACATCGGGCTCATCATCGAGCATCCCGGACCCGCGCCGAAGCGGATCGTGACCGCCTACGGCTTCTGGATCTTCCTGCTCTCCGACATCGTGATGTTCTCCTGCTTCTTTGCGGCCTATGCGGTGCTGGCCGGCCAGACCGCCGGCGGCCCGAAGGGCTCGGAGATCTTCGAGCCGAAGAACGTGGCGATCGAAACGGTCTGCCTGTTGCTGTCGAGCTTCACCTGCGGCATGGCCAGCATTGCCGCCGACGTGCGCAACCGGCTCTGGTTCTATCTCGGCATGGCCGTGACCTGTGTGCTCGGCCTCATATTCCTCGCCATCGAGTTCCGCGAATTCGCCGACCTCGTCGCCCGTGGCTATGGCCCGTCGCGCAGCGCGTTCCTGACCGCGTTCTTCTCGCTGGTCGGGTGTCATGGCCTGCACGTCTCGGCCGGAGTGCTGTGGCTGCTCACCATGATGGCCCAGGTGTTCGCCAAGGGCTTTCGCGCCGACATATTGCGGCGGATGATGTGCTTTGCGCTGTTCTGGCACGCGCTCGACATCATCTGGGTCGCGGTGTTTTCCGTGGTCTACCTGCTCGGGAGCGCGCCATGAGTGATCAGACCCATGGGTTAGTCAAACACGACCTCGCGCCCGGCGAGGAAGAGCAACACAGTGTCGGCACCCGCATCCTCGGTTATGTCGTCGGTCTTGTCTTGGCCCTGCTGCTCACGGCGACGTCGTTCTTCATCGCCGGTACGGATCTGGTCTGGCAGCCGTCGATCCCTGTCGCGCTGATCGTGCTCGCGATCGCACAGATGGGCGTGCATCTCGTGTTCTTCCTGCACATCACCACAGGTCCGGACAACACCAATAACGTGCTGGCGCTCGCCTTCGGGCTTCTGGTTGTCTTCCTGGTGGTCGGAGGAACGGTCTGGATTATGGCGCATCTGAACGCCAACATGCCACCGATGGACCACATCATGCAGATGCGGACTTAGGACCCGCCCAAAAAGAAAGAGCCGCTTGGATGGCAAGCGGCCCAAGTCAAGGGAGGAAACGCCCGAGCAAGGCAATCGGACCGAAGCCGGATTGCTGCCAAAGGAAACGCTCGCGCAAAGCGCTTGCGTACGCATACGAATGACGCAACTCCCGATAGACTTCAATTCCAGATCAATACGGTCTCGGACTACTACTCACGGATGTGTGAAGGAATTGTTCACTTCGGCCGACGGCAATTATAGGCCTTGCGGAAACCGGCGGCCTGGGCGTCGTCCTCCGAGCAGAACCAGCGGTCGGGCTTCGTCGTCGCCGGATAGCTCGGGCAGCCCCGCAAATGATAGATGCCGATATTGCCGGTGACGCGTGCGCGCACCGCGAGCTTGCCCTTGATGCTGCAACTCGGCGGCATCGTCAGCTCCTCGGGGAACAGCACGGCGCGGATTTCCTTGTCCCGGTCGGGGCGGCACGCGGCGCCGAGAAGCGCGCCATCCCTCTTGCCGGCGCGGAAATCTTGCGGTGCAACAAAGCAGCCCTTCCAGATCCCAGCGGCCGCCGTCTTGGCCTCGGTGGCCGCCGGTTTGACGTTGGCCTTGATCGGCTCGCGCGCGAGGGCGAAGCCGAGCTTGATCAACTGCTCGTTCAAGCTGGCCTTGTCGCCCTCGGCCGTGCAGATGGCGCGGTGCCGCTTGCCAAAACTCTTTTCCGGCCCGACGTCGTCGCAGCGCACCGTCCGTTTTCCGATCAGTTTCGTCAGCTGGTCGCGGGCCTCGATGCCGCAGCTCCAGGAATCGGCGTGCTCGTCGATGCAGACCTGATCAAGTTCGGGCGCATCAACGCCGTCGAGCCGGTAGGTGACGTCGCCGAGCTGGATGGAGTTGCCGTCGCGGGCTGTCGCGGCGGCAGTCAGCGCGGAGGCTGGTCCGGGCGAGACCAGAAATCCGGACAAGGCGAAAAATGAAGCGAGCGCAAAAGCGCGCGCGGAGGCAAAGAAATTTCGGAAGGACATACGATCTCGCTATCGATGGCTCGTGCGGCCCTGTTCCTAGCATCCGGATGTGGCGAGACCAATGGTCTGCGCCCTGCGAAGTGCGACATTCCGGCCTCGCGGCTTTACTCAGCCGTTGCTCTGATCCTATCGTTCGCCGGCCTTGCGGGCCGCAGGGCCGAATCGCCTGGTAAGCGGCGAGGGGGAGGAAAAGGTTGCAATGAAAGACCCCGTGGACGTCCTGATCATCGGCGCCGGCGCTTCCGGCGCAGCGGTGGCGTGGTCGCTGGCCGAGACCAAGATGCACATTCTCTGCCTGGAGCAGGGCGGCTGGATGAATCCGGCGGAATATCCCAGCACCGGGCGGGACTGGGAAGCCAAGTTCTACGGCGAATGGTCGTCGAGCCCCAACGTCCGGGGCCGGCCCGAGGACTATCCGATCAACGACGACAATTCGCCGATCAAGGTCGTCAACTACAATGCAGTGGGCGGCTCGACGGTCATGTACACCGCGCACTGGCCGCGGCTGCATCCCTCCGATTTCAAGGTGAGGACGCTCGACGGCGTCGCCGACGACTGGCCGATCGACTACGATGCGCTGACCCCGTTCTTCGAGGAGAACGACCGGATAATGGGGACGTCCGGCCTGTCAGGCGATCCGCTTTCGCCGCTGACGCATCCGCCGATGCCGCAACAGCCGCTCGGATTGTCCGGCGCCATCATCGGCAAGGCCATGAACAAGCTCGGCTGGCACTGGTGGCCGTCTGACACGACGGTCGCGACCATGGATTATGAGGGCCGGGCGCGCTGCATCAATCTCGGCCATTGCACGCCGGCCTGCGCGCAAGGCGCAAAGTCTTCCACCGACATCACCTATTGGCCGCATGCGATCCGTGCCGGCGTCGAGCTGCGAACCCATTGCCGCGTGCGTGAGATCACTACCGACGAGACCGGCATGGCCTCGGGCGTCGTCTATTACGACAAGGACGGCATCGAGCAATTTCAGCCCGCCCACGTCGTCATCATCGCCTGCAACGGCGTCGGCACGCCGCGACTGCTGCTGAACTCGGCCTCGGGGCGTTTTCCGAATGGACTTGCCAATTCGTCCGGCCTCGTCGGCAAGAACCTGATGTTTCACCCCTATGCGCAGATCTACGGCTATGTGAAGGAGCCGACGGACAGCAACCGCGCGCCGCCGACCTGCCTGTGGAGCAAGCAGTGGTATGACACGGACCTGTCGCGCGGCTTCGTGCGCGGCTACGGCGTGCAGTTCGTTCGCGGGGCAGGGCCGGTGTTCGAGGCCGTCGTCAGCGAGCAGAAGGGCATTTTGCCCTGGGGCGCCGACCATCACCGCGTCTTCCGCAAGCTCAATGGCCATCGGCTGGGTTTCTCCGCGATCTGCGAGGACCTGCCCGAAGAGCATAATCGCGTCACGCTGGATCCGGTGCTGAAGGACAGCCATGGCATTCCCGCACCGAAGATCGATTATACGATCAGCGAGAACAGCCGGAAGATGATGGAGCATGCGCTCGCCCGCGGCCGCGAGGTTCTTGAAGCGGCGGGCGCGACCGACATCTGCATCAATTCGCCGATCCCGTGGGGCGGCTGGCACCTGCTCGGCACCGCGCGGATGGGCACCGACCCCGAACGCTCGGTCGTCAACGAATGGGGCCGCACCCACGACGTCGAGAACCTCTTCATCGTCGACGGCAGCATCTTCGTCACTTCGGGCGGGGTAAACCCGACCTCCACCATCCAGGCCCTCGCGCTCTACATCGCCGACCAGATGAAGCAGCGCCTGGCCAATTTGTTCGATTAGAGGATCGCCATGTCCGAGCAGCCGACCCTCACGCCGCGGCAGCGCGATGACCTCCGCACCATTGCCGCGATGATCATTCCTCCGAGCGAGGAATATCGCGTTCCGGGCGCCGACGACGACATCATCCAGGCCGACATCCTCGCAACGCTCGGCCGCGACACCAAACAGGTCGCGGCGGCGCTGGATCATTTGGCGCAGTTGGCCGGCATGCCTTTGGCCGATCTCGAGCCGGCCGCGCGTGACGGCGTTGCCCGGCAGTTCCGCACCTCCGGCGGCGTTCCTGCCGCAACCCTCGTCCGTGTCGTGCTGCAATGCTACTACCGCGATGACCGCGTGCTGGGCTCGCTCGGGCTCGAGCTGCGCGCGCCATTTCCCAAGGGCCATGTGCTTCCGGACGGGGACTGGTCGCTGCTCGATCCGGTCAAGGCAAGAGGCGGCTCGCTGCGGCGGTCGCCCTAGCCATCTGGCCAGTCAGGCGTTGCGCTCCGGGCGGGCCACTTGCGTCGACGGGAGCAGGCCACCATCTGTGTGAGCCTTCGAGGACTCTTACCATGTTAGACTTCACCTCAGATGTCGCCGATGACGCATCGTCATCGCAAACGACTGCGGCCGCCCCGGTCGATGACCGGGCGCTGCTGGACGCCTATTCCAATGCGGTGATCGACGTCACCGACCGGGTCGGGCCCGCGGTCGTGCGGGTCGAGACTGGACCAAAAGTGCCTGATAGACGCGAGCGCGGCGGGCTCGGCTCGGGCATCGTGATCTCGCCGGATGGACTCGTGCTCACCAACAGCCATGTGGTCGGCACGTCGAAGGAGATCCGGCTGCGCGACGTTGAGGGGCACGTCGGCGACGCCCAGGTGCTCGGTGCCGATCCCGACACTGATCTCGCGCTCCTGCGCGCCAACGGCGTGCGCCACTTGCCTTATGCCGCGCTTGGCAACTCCAAGAGCCTGCGGCGTGGCCAACTCGTGATCGCGATCGGCAATCCGCTCGGCTTCGAGTCGACCGTCACGGCCGGCGTCGTCTCGGCGCTCGGCCGCTCGATCCGCTCGGTCAGCGGGCGCACCATCGAGGATGTGATCCAGACCGATGCCGCGCTCAATCCCGGCAATTCCGGCGGACCGCTGGTGTCGTCGAATGCCGAGGTGATAGGCATCAACACCGCCATCATCAACGGGGCGCAGGGCATCTGCTTTGCGGTCGCCAGCAACACCGCGCAGTTCGTGCTGTCGGAGATCATCCGCCACGGTTATGTCCGCCGCGCCTATATCGGCGTTGCCGGGCAGACCGCGCCGGTCCCGCGGCGGCATGCGGTGCTGGCCGGTGTCGAGAACAAGATGGGCGCGCTCTTGATGCAAATCGAGCCGGACGGCCCGGCGGCGAAGGCGGGCCTGTTGCCCGGTGACGTCGTGATCAGGCTCGACGGCATCGAGATCAACGGCGTCGACGATCTGATCCGCGTGCTCGACCGCGACCGGATCGGCCGGCGGCTGTCGATGGACGTGCTGCGGCTCGGCCGCCTGCGGGCGATCGATATCGATCCGATCGAACGCAAGCCAGCGCGCTAGCGCGGTTCCCCACTCGCAATGACGCGGGGCGAGAGCTTCGCACTCTCGCCGCTACTCGGCCGCGGCGGCAAAGCGGCTGTTCTCCAGCTCCGCTTCTAGCCGCGCCGTCTCGGCCGAGGCAAGTTTGATGTTTGCTTCCTTTACGTGGCCGAAGCCGCGGATCATTTCCGGCACGCGCGCAAGCCGCACCAGCAGCGGGATCTGCTCTGCCTTCAGTCCCGCGATCCGCTGATCGATCATGCCGAGATAGTCTTCAATCAGCTTGCGCTCTGTCTTGCGCTCCTCGGTACGGCCGAACGGATCGAACGCGGTGCCACGCAGGTACTTGAGTTTCGCGAGAACGCGGAAGGCGTGGATCATCCAGCCGCCGAACTCCTGTTTTTGAAGCCGGCCCGTCTTGTCGCGTTTCGCGAAGATCGGCGGGGCAAGATGGTATTTCAGCGTGAAGTCGCCGTCGAATTTTTCCGACACCTTCTTGGCGAAGCTGCCATCGGTGTAGAGCCGTGCGACCTCATACTCGTCCTTATAGGACATCAGCTTGAACAGGTTCTTTGCGACGGCCTCGGTCAGCTCGGCGGAGCCCGGCGTGGCCGCGCTCTCCGCCTTGCGTACCTTGGCGACGGCTGCGAGGTAGCGCTCGGCATATGCCCTATTCTGATAGCCAGTCAGGAACTCGGCGCGGATCGCGGTGATGTCGTCGAGCGACTTGGTCGGTGCGGCCGCCCTGTTCTTGAACTGGAGCACGCTGCGCACCCGCGACATGTCGTGGGCGGCGAGACGGCCCCAGGTGAAGGCGCGCTTGTTCATCTCGATCGCGGTGCCGTTGATCTCGAAGGCGCGGAGCAGGGCCTCCAGCGACAACGGGATCGCGCCCTTCTGGAAGGCGAAGCCGAGCATGAAGGGGTTGGTGGCGATGCTGTCGCCCATCAGCGCGGCGGCAACGCCCGTCGCGTCGATGATGTCGAGATTCTTGTCCCCGACGGCATCGCGCAGCACCGTCTGCATCGTTCCCATCTCGAAATCGAGATCCGGGTTTTGCACGAAGCTCGCGGTCGGCTGTAGATCGGCGTTGATGTAGGCCTTGGTCACGCCGCGCTCGGCGCGGCTCAGCGCGGTCGCACCGGCCGAGACGATCATGTCGCAGCCGAGGATGACGTCGGCGCCGCCGGTGGTGATGCGGACGGCGGAGATATCCTCCGGCTTCGGCGCGATACGGACATGGCTCATCACCGCGCCGTTCTTCTGCGACAGTCCGGTGAAATCGAGCGCCGAGCAGCCGCGGCCCTCGACATGGGCGGCCATGCCGAGCAGCGCGCCGATGGTGATGACGCCAGTGCCGCCGATGCCGGTGACGAGGATGTTATAAGGGCGGTCCAGCTCGCGCATTGGGGGCAGCGGCAGGTCCGCGAACAGTTGGCCGGAATCGACCGCTGACGTCTTCATGCGCTTCAGGCTGCCGCCATGCACGGTCACAAAACTCGGGCAAAAGCCCTCGACGCAGGAAAAGTCCTTGTTGCAGTTCGACTGGTCGATCTGGCGCTTGCGGCCGAACTCGGTCTCCAGCGGCTGCACCGAGACGCAGTTGGAGGCCTGCGAGCAGTCGCCGCAGCCTTCGCAGACGAGCTCGTTGATGAAGGCGCGCTTGGCGGGATCGGGATAGAGCCCGCGCTTGCGGCGGCGGCGCTTTTCGGCGGCGCAGGTCTGGTCGTAGATGATGACCGTGAGGCCCTCGATGTCGCGCAGCTCGCGCTGCACGGCGTCGAGCTCGCGGCGGTGATGGATGGTCGCGCCTTGCGGGAAGTAATGTCCTGGCGGATACTTGCTCGGATCGTCCGAGACGATCGCGAGGCGCTTGACGCCTTCGGCCCAGACCTGGTGCGCGATCTGCGCGACGTTAAAGCTGCCTTCGGCTGGCTGGCCGCCGGTCATGGCGACGGCATCGTTGTAGAGAATCTTGTAGGTGATGTTGATGCCGGCAGCCGAAGCGGCGCGGAGCGCCAGAAGTCCGGAATGGGTATAGGTGCCGTCACCGAGATTTTGAAAAATGTGCTTCTCGGTGGTGAAGGGCGATTGGCCGATCCAGTTCACGCCTTCGGCGCCCATATGCGAGATCAGATCGGTGCGGCGCGTCGGCATGCTCAGGGCCATGCCGTGGCAGCCGATGCCGGCCATGGCGCGGCTTCCTTCGGGCACGCGCGTCGAGGAGTTGTGCGGACAGCCCGAGCAGAAGAACGGCGTGCGCGCGAGCTTGATCGGCGTGATGGCGGTAACAGGGTTGTCGAACGCCTCGAGCCGCGCGAGGCGCTGCTCCAGCACCGGGCTATGATGGCCGAGCTTACGTAACCGCGCCACCAGCGCAGAGGCAACGATGGTGGGCGTCAGCTCGCCCTCGCTCGGCAGCAGCGGCGCGCCGCGCTCGTCGCGCTTTCCCGTGACAGTCGGGCGCTTCGAAGCATCGATGTTGTAGAGGATGCGCATCAGCTGGTCTTCGATGAAGCCGCGCTTCTCCTCGACCACGAGCACGTCCTGAAGACCCTCGGCGAAACGCTTGGCGCCGCTCTCTTCCAGCGGCCAGGTCATCGCAACCTTGTAGATGCGAAGGCCGAGGTCCTGCGCGTCCTTGTCGGTGATCCCTAGGTCGGCGAGCGCTTGGCGCAGATCGAGATAGGCCTTGCCGGTCGCGACGATGCCGAGCCGAGCCGGCTTGGAATCGAGCACGATACGGTCGAGCTGGTTGGCTCGGGCGAAAGCCTGCACCGCTTCCATTTTCGGCCCGAACAGGCGCCTCTCGGCCTCCAGCGGCGGATCGGGCCAGCGGATGTTGAGACCGCCGGCCGGCATCTCGAAATCTTCGGGAAGCCTGATCTGGATGCGCTCGGGGTCGCTATAGATCGAGGCCGAGCTCTCGACAGTTTCGCTGATCGCCTTGAAGCCGACCCAGCAGCCGGAGAAGCGCGACAGCGCAAAGCCATAAAGGCCGAGGTCGAGATAATCCTGAAGCGTGGCGGGATTGATCACCGGGATCAGCGCTGCCGCCAACACCTGCTCGCTCTGATGAGCCAGCGTCGAGGACTGGCAGCCATGATCGTCACCGGCCAGCGCCAGCACGCCGCCATTGCGCGAGGTGCCAGCGGCGTTGGCGTGCTTGAGCGCATCGACCGAGCGATCGACGCCGGGGCCCTTGCCGTACCAGATGCCGAACACGCCATCGACCTTGGCGCCGGGAAACAGCCCGACCTGCTGGCTGCCCCAGACCGCGGTCGCCGCAAGGTCCTCGTTGAGGCCGGGGACGAAGGCGATGTCGTGCTGCTGCAGATGCGATTTCGCGCGCCACAGCGCGTGGTCATACATCCCGAGCGGGGAACCGCGATAGCCCGAGATGAAACCGCCGGTGTTGAGCCCCTGAAGCCGGTCGCGTTCGCGCTGCAACATTGGCAAGCGGACCAGGGCCTGGGTGCCGGACAGGAAGATCCGCTTCGATTCGAGCCGGTATTTATCGTCCAGCTCGACCTGCATTAGCGTCATTTCGGAAGTCCTCGTCTTCTTGCTCGGCGTGGGATCTGTGCTGCGGGAGGGATTGCGCGGCGCGACGCGAATTGTGACAGTCAAAGCATGGGTCGGCGAAGTCAATATCGCTGGCCGCATCCGTGGCGCTCCTGCTAGTCATGGCTGCTTGTGGAGAACACCATGGCTGCAAACGCATTCGACATCGAGATCACTGAGACGGCCCAGGCGTTGATCGGACCGTGGCGCAGGCCGCGCCAGATGCTGCAAGCGCAAACTTACGAGGCGCACGCCTCGATCCATGACGACGCCACGGCGCAGAAGCTCGGCTTCAAGGGCGGCACCATCGAGGGGCCCACGCATTTCAGCCAGTTCGCACCGCTCGGCGAACGGCTGTGGGGGCGCGCTTGGTTCGAAACCGCGTGCCTCTCCGCGCATTACCGCAGCGTCTGCTATGAGGGTGAGGAGGTGCAGGCAATCCTGTCGAAGCCGCTGCCGGCTACCCGCCAGTGCGAGATCCAGATGGTCAAGCGCGACGGCACCGAGGTGCTGCGCGGCACCGCCTCGGTCGGCGAGCCGCACGTAGCGACCGCGCTCGAGACGCGCCTTGGCGAGCTCAAGCCGCTGACCGATCCCGTGATTCTGCGCGACGTGAAGGTGGCGCAGACCAGCAAATGGCAGACTGTCCGCATGGCATTTGATCAGAATATGGGCGATCTCTACCCGTTCTCGCTGCGGCAGAAACTCGCGGTCATCACGGAGAGCTCTCCGTACTACTCTGGCGCCGACAATCCATGGCGCAAGCCGATCATCCCGATGGAGATGCTCAGCGTGCTGTTCCAGTACCGCTCCAAGGACGATCCGCTGCCGGCCAAGGGGCCGGCGGTCGGCCTGTTCGCCGATCAGGAGATCCGCCTGCTGAAAGGCCCGCTCTTCGTCGACGAGGACTATGAGGTGGAGCGCGAGGTGGTCGCACTCTCCGGCAGCCGGCGAACCGAAAGCGCCTGGGTCAAGACGCGCGTGTTCGACAAGGCGAATGCACAGGTCGCCACCATGCTGCTGAACATGGCTACGCTGAAGGAGTCGTACGCGCCATACGAGGACGAGTATCGGCAGCTGTATGGGGCGGGAGGGTAGCGGCGAGCGGTGGCGTCCGCCTCTCCCGTGAGAACGGGAGCAAGACCAGAGAGCGTCGCTTCGAATGGCACGGCGCTTGCACAAGTTTGCGATACAGCGTTTCGGGCGGGGGGCATCATGCTGAACTCAACCAAGCCGGCACGGGGAATCATCAACGCCGAGCCCGAGCCGATCGGGCTCGACTGGCGCGTCACCGCGCTCCTCATTATCGACATGCAGCGCGACTTCATGGAGCCCGGCGGCTTCGGTGAGACGCTGGGCAACGACGTCAGCCAGCTCGCGCGCGCGGTGAATCCGATCGGCGCGGTGCTGAAGGCGGCGCGCGACACCGGCATGCTGGTGATCCACACCCGGGAAGGCCATCTGCCGGATCTCTCCGACGCACCGCCGGCAAAGGTCGAACGCGGCGCGCCGTCCTTGCGCATCGGCGATCCCGGCCCGATGGGGCGTATTCTCATTCGCGGAGAGGCCGGGCACGATATCATTCCCGAACTCTATCCGCTCGACAGTGAGATCGTGATCGACAAGCCGGGCAAAGGTGCGTTCTACGCCACCGAGCTCGGCGACGTCTTGGAGAAATACGGCATCGAAAACTTGCTCGTGTGCGGTGTCACCACGGAGGTCTGCGTCCACACCACGGTGCGCGAGGCCAATGACCGCGGCTATCGCTGCGTCGTCATCTCCGACGGCTGCGCATCCTACTTTCCCGAGTTTCACGAAATGGGCCTGAAGATGATCAAGGCTCAGGGCGGCATCTTCGGCTGGGTCGCGGATTCGGCCGCCATCCTGGTGGCGATGAAGACTTCGACGGGCTAGACGACGGCCAGTTATCACTTACGGCCGCACCGCCGGCGTCTCCATTGGCAAGCCGCGCGCCCGCGACATCAGATAGAGCTCGAGCGCGACGAGCTCGGGCGAGCCGTAATCATAAGCCTGGGCGCGCACGCCGGTCATGCAGCTGCGCAGCCGTCGCTCCAGCGAACCCAGCGTCTGCCATTCCAGGCGATAGAGTGGATATCCGGTCGGCTGTCCCTGCGTGATCGGCGCACCGGCGAGACGTTTATCGAAATTGTCGTCATGGCAATTGGAGCAGGCAAGATTGAGCTGGCCCTCGCGCTGCATGAACAGGTCGCGGCCCTGGTCGACGAAGGGTCTTACTTGCGGATCGTCGCCGGCGGTGATCGGAACGCCGCGCGATTGATGGGCGATGAAAGCGGACAACGCCAGCAGGTCGTGGCTCTCGTATGGCAGTGGCGTAGCCTGCTGGTGGTTGCTACGGCAGAGATTGACGCGTTGGTCGAGCGTGACGGGGCGGCCGAGCGCCTTGTCGAAGGCGGGATAGCGCGCCGCGACGCCCTTCATGCTGCCGCGGGCATCGCCATGGCAGTCGGCGCAGGACTTCTGCGCACGGCCGGTCTTCTTCCCCCACAGCGCCTCGCCGTCGAGCACGAACAGCATGCCCGGATTGGAGGTGTCGTCATCCTGCATCGCGCGCGTGTCGGGTCCCATGAAGGAATAGCCGGAGCGACGTGCCTCGGGCGGGATTTCACCGGCGAGCAGGGCAGGGACCGTGGCGGTCAGCGCCACCGCTATCGCGCGCCAAAACCTCATTCGACTAGGATGGACGCCGATGCGGTGGACGAATAGCCGTTGTCGCCGATCCATTCGAATTCGAACTTGCCGCTGTCCTTGGCGACCGTGAAGAACGACAGATAAGGGTTCGCGGCGATCGCCGGGAATAGATCCGCGCGGAAGATCTCGGTGCCGTTGTAGCGGCACGTGAAGCTCGTGATGATGTCGCGCGGCACCAGCGCGCCGGCTGCGGTGTGGCGGAAGCCGGTCTCCATCGTGTGTGAAGTCAGCGTGCGGATCTCGATGATCTCGCCGCGTTTGGCCTTGGCCGGAACATTGATGAGCGCTGCCATCAGTTCATCTCCTCAGTGCAGGCGGCCAGCGTCACGACGACGTCGGCGGCGACCTGCCAAAACGTGTCGTCGGAAAGGCGCGCGATCGCGACCACCTTCTGGCTGTCGGCGAGCCGAATCCGAGTCGAGACCTGGGCGCGGCCGGAGGAGGGACCGAGATGGAAATTGCCAATGTTCGGCTGCGGGTTCTTCTCGTTGAAGACGTGGATGCTCTTGACGTAGTCCGCGGCCGTCATTGGACTTGCGACGCTCACCGTCAACGGCACGGTATTGCCGTTCTCGACCAGCGGCGGGATGTCGAGCTTGATCTTGCCGGTGCGAATCTGTGCCTCACCGACGACGTTGCGGATCGCGGTGTTGAGCATTGCCGGTGTCGCCTCGACTGGCCGAAGCGTGACGATCGGGATCGTGCCGGCGGCCGTCACGCTGCCGGCGAGGCTTAAGAATTGTCGTCGCGTGGTTGGCATGAGCGATCCTAGTCTCGAAGCGTTGCAAGATAGGCCACGATGTCCTCGATCTCGATGGCCGACAATATCGGCTTGCCGGCGAAATTGCGCCCGACGCGCACAAGCCCGTCATTGCGATAATAGGACGGCATGATGGTCTGCGGGTTGAAGCGCGAGGCATCGACCAGACGAAGCCGCAACTGGCTCGCCGTCCACCGGTTCCCGGCACCGGTGAGATCGGGCGCGAGATCGCCCTGGAACTGCGTTTCCGGGAATGGACCGGAATGGCAGAGGATGCATGTCGTCGTGCGAGCCAGCACCAGCGCGCGGCCGCGCACGGCATCGCCGGGCGCGCCGGTGAGTGATTCAGGAATGCCGTCGCCGATGATTGTGTAGGGCGCGAGCTCTTCGGCTCTTGCACCGCAGGCCAGGGCGAGACTGGTGACGATCAGCGCTGCGATAGGAACGGATGCTCTAGCCAAAGGTGTCCGCCGTGATGGTTTGAAACCAATGCTCGGCCTCAATCGCCTCGCGCGCGCGAAGCTCGCGCGGCGCGTCAACGGGGCTGGTCGCGCCGCCTTCGACCTCCGCAAAGATGTCGCCCTTCGGCTGGTAATTGCCGGCAAGTGAAAAGCCGTAGCTGGGAGCGACAATGTTGTAGCAGACGCCGGTGAGCCGTGGCGTCTCCGGCGCACGGCCGGCAAGGAGGTTCACGATGGCAGCGGCGCAAGCCCTGCCTTGCGCGCTTGCAGCGGAAGCCGATTTGGGAATGCCGCCGCCGAGGCAGGCATCGCCAATGACGTGGACATTCTTGACGAGCTTTGACTCGAAGGTAATGGGATCGATCGGGCACCAGCCGGTTGCATCCGCAGCGCCTGCGATTTCGGCAATGCGCCCTGCGCGCTGCGGCGGAATCACATTGGCAACGTCAGGGGTGTAGTTGCCGAACTCGGTGACGATGGTTCTGGTTGCGGCATCGACCGACGTGACGCGGCCGCCTTGCGATAGCGCGACGCGCTCGATCATATCGCCGTAGAGCTCCTTCCATGCCGTTTCGAACAGCCGCTGCTGCGAGAAACTGTCCTTGGCGTCGAGGATCAGCACCTTCGAGCGCGGCTTGTTCGTCTTCAGGTAATGCGCAATCAGGCTGGCACGCTCGTAAGGCGCTGGCGGACAGCGCGAGGGATTGGCGGGAATTGCGATCGCGACGGTGCCGCCGTCCGCCATCGCCTCCAATTGCTTGCGCAGTAGCAGTGTCTGCGCACCCGCCTTCCAGCCGTGCGGCATCCTTTCCGACGCGGCGTCGTCATAGCCGGGCAGCGCTTCGACATGGAAGTCGATGCCGGGCGATAGCACGAGACGGTCATAACCGAACGCTTCGCCATCGGCCGCCGTCACGCTGCGCTTTTGCGTGTCCATGGCCGTCGCAGCCTGAGCGACGACACTGATGCCCTCGGCGGTGAGCTTGTCGTAACCGAACTGCTGCGCCTCGATCTCGCGCAGGCCCGCGATCACCTCGTTGCTGAAGGGGCAGGAGATGAAGGTCTTGTTCGGCTCGATCAGGGTCACCTGCAATTTCGCGTCGGCACGCTTGAGCGCGCGGGCACAGGCCGCGCCGCCAAAGCCGCCGCCGACCACGACGACGCGGCCCGCCGATTGCGCGCGCAGGATCGAAGGTGCGGCGAGCGATGTGGCCGCAGCGGTGATGCCGAGGACGGCATTCCGCCGTGTCACCGGCGCATTCATGAGACTTGTCCGGAAAATGCTGCGGCTGCCGTTGTGGCAGCCGCAGCGCTCTCTTAGGCGAAGGTGATGTTCTGGTCGCGCAGCGGCACCGAGCGGATGCGCTTGCCCGTTGCCGCGAAGTAGGCGTTGAGCACCGCCGGCGCCGCGACGCCGATGGTCGGCTCGCCGACGCCGCCCCAGAACCCGCCGCTCGGCACCATCACCGTCTCGACCTTCGGCATCTCGTTGATGCGCATCGAGTTGTAGGTGTCGAAGTTGGTTTGCTCGATCTTGCCGTCCTTGACAGTGCAGCCGCCGTAGAACAGCGCGGAGAGGCCATAGACGAAGGAGCCAGCGATCTGCCGCTCCACCTGAGCCGGATTGACGACGTAGCCGGGATCGGTGGAGGCGACGATTCGATGCACCTTGATCTTGCTGCCATCGGTCACCGAGATTTCGGCGGCGCCGGCGACATAGCTGCCATAGCCCATGACCTGCGCGATGCCGCGATAGACGCCCTGCGGCGCCGGCGTGCTCCAGCCGATCTTCTCGGCCACGGCATTGAGCACCGCGAGGTGCTTGGGGTGATTGCCCATCAGCTTGCGGCGGAATTCGAGCGGGTCCTGGCCTGCGGCCTCGGCCAGTTCGTCCATGAAGCATTCCATATAGATCGCGTTGTGATTGACGTTGACGCCGCGCCAGAAGCCGGGCGGAACGTGCGGGTTACGCATCGCGTGCTCGATCAGCAAGTTCGGCACCGAGTAGCCGAACGCGGCCTCGCCCGATTGGGCGACGCCCTGGAATGCGGCCGGATCCATGCCATTCTGCAACGCTTCGGGGCGTAGCGAGAACAGGATCGATTGCCCGGACAGGCGGTAGTGCAGCGCGATCAGATTGTTGTCGGCATCGAACGCGCCAGTCATCTTGCACTGGGTGATCGGGTGATACTTGCCGTGCGCCATGTCCTCTTCGCGCGACCACAACAGCTTGATCGGTGTGCCCGGCATCTGCTTGGCGATCATGACCGCCTGGCGGACATAGTCTGTCTGACCGCGCCGGCCGAAGCCGCCGCCGAGCATCACCTTGTGCACGTCGCACTTCTCCGCCGGCAGGCCCGACGCCTCCAGCACCGCCGCGAACGCCGCCTCGCCATTCTGCGTCCCGCACCAGACCTCGCATTTGTCCGCGGTGTAGAGCGCCGTGGCGTTCATCGGCTCCATGGTGGCGTGGTTCTGGTACGGGTAGCTATAGACGGCCTCGATCTTCTTGGCGGCACCGGCGATTGCCGCTTTGGCGTCGCCGTTCTTGTTGCCGACATAGGCCGGCTGCGAATCGTCGAGGCCCTCGGCCAGCCATTTCGCAATCGACTCGCTGGAGACCTTGGCGTTGTCGCCCTCGTCCCAGACGATCGGCAGCGCCTCCAGCGCGGTCTTGGCGTGCCACCAGGTATCGGCAACGACCGCAACCGCGGTATCGCCGACCTTGACGACCTTCTTGACGCCCTTCATGTCGGAGACCTTGGCCTCGTCAAAGCTCTTCAGCTTGCCGCCGAACACCGGGCAATCCTTGATTGCGGCGTTCAACATGCCGGGCAGCTTGACGTCGATGCCGTAGATCATGGCGCCGGTGGTCTTGTCGGCGGTGTCGAGCCGCTTCACGCCCTTGCCGATCAGCTTCCAGTCCTTCGGATCCTTCAGCTTGACGTCCGCCGGCGGACTAAGCTTGGCCGCAGCCTCGGCGACCTTGCCGTAGGTCGTGGTCCTGCCCGAGGGTGTATGGGTAATGACGCTGTTCGCGGCCGTGCATTCGGATGCCGGCACTTTCCACGCATCGGCGGCGGCCTGGATCAGCATCACGCGCGCGGTGGCGCCACCCTTGCGGACATAGTCCTGCGAGGAGCGGATGCCGCGGCTGCCGCCGGTCGAGAAATCGCCCCAGACACGCTTGCGGGCGACGCTCTGGCCGGGCGTTGGATATTCGGTCGTGACCTTGGTCCAGTCGCATTCGAGCTCCTCGGCGACGAGCTGGGCGAGACCGGTCAGCGAGCCCTGACCCATTTCCGAACGGGCGATGCGGATCACCACGGTGTCGTCGGGCCGGACCACGACCCAGGCGCCGATCTCAGGCGAGCCGTCGGCGGCGCGGACCACGGCGGGGCCGCCGAACGGGATGTCGAGGCCGATTGCGAGGCCTGCGCCGACCGCGGCCGTGCCGATGACGAAGGCACGACGGTTCATTTGGGGCGAGACATGCTTGTTCATGTTGCGGCTCCTTTAAGCGCTTGCGATCGTGTGGATCGCCTCGCGCACCTGGGCGAAGGTGCCGCAGCGGCAGATATTGGTGATGGCCTCGTCGATGTCGGCGTCGGTCGGCTTCGGCTTCTCGTTCAAGAGCGCGGCCACCGCCATGATCATGCCGCTCTGGCAATAGCCGCATTGCGGCACGTCCTGGGCGATCCAGGCTTCCTGCACCTTGTGCAGCGAATCTCCGGAGGCGAGCCCTTCGATCGTGGTGATCTTCTTGCCCTCGGCCTCACTGACGGAAACGCCGCAGGAGCGCATCGCCACGCCATCGATGTGAACCGTGCAGGCGCCGCATTGTGCAATGCCGCAACCGTATTTGGTGCCGGTCAGGCCGGCGTTCTCGCGGATCGCCCAGAGCAGCGGCGTATCCGGCTCGACGTCGAGCGTGAAGGTTTTTCCGTTGATTGTTAGATTTGCCATCGCAAGTCCCCTGATTGGCCCAATCCACCGATTGAACTCAGGGGCGCAATGTGTCGGGCAAACTGGAACTGTTCAAATCAACAGTCCGAGGGTAGCTATTGCACTGCCACTCCAGAGGATGGACCGAAGCGCTGTTTTGCCTCATCCCTTCTCGATCGATTCGAGCTGACGCCTCTTCCGTGGGCGCCAATCCGCGGCTTAACGCGACGTCCGGCCGTGAACGCCGGTTCCAGGCTGGACCGCCGCCGCAGCACAGCGGCGACAGTTTGTCCCTTTTGCGGGATGCAAGACGCAGGCACTTTGGTACACTGCGCCGCCGCCAACAGGAGTTCCATGAACGTGCCGAGTCCCTGCAACGTACTGATGCTCTACCCGCTGTTCTCGGCAGAGTCCTTCTGGACCTTTGGCGAATCTTGCAAGGTGCTGGGCGTCAAGCGCCCGGCCGCCCCTTTGGGGTTGATCACCGTCGCCGCAATGCTCCCCAAGAGCTGGACGATCCGGCTGATCGATTGCAACACGGCGCCCTTCAGCGACGAAGATCTCGCCTGGGCGGACGTCGTCTTCACCGGCGGAATGTTGCCGCAGCAGGCCGACACGCTGCGCCTGATCGAGCTCTGCCGCGCCGCCGGCAAGCCGGTGGTCGTCGGCGGTCCCGATCCTACCTCGAGCCCCCACATCTATGAGCGGGCCGACTTCCGGGTGCTCGGCGAGGCCGAGAGCGTCATCGACGAATTCATTGCGGCCTGGGACAGCGGCGCCCGGTCAGGCGTCTTCACCGCGCCGAAATTCCAGGCCGACGTCACCACGACGCCGGTTCCGCGTTTCGACCTGCTCAAGTTCGAGGACTATCTCTATCTTGGGGTGCAGTATTCCCGCGGATGTCCGTTCACCTGCGAGTTCTGCGACATCATCGAGCTCTACGGACGCGTGCCGCGGACCAAGACCAACGAGCAGATCCTGCGCGAGCTCGATACGCTCTACCAGATGGGCTATCGGGGCCATCTCGACTTCGTCGACGACAATTTCATCGGCAACAAGAAGTCGCTGCGGCTGTTCCTGCCCCAGCTCGCCGAATGGCAGCGCGCCCACGGCTATCCGTTCGAATTCTCCACCGAAGCCTCGGTCAACCTCGCCGACGATCCGGAGCTCCTGGAGCTGATGGGGGCGGCCAATTTCTTTGGCATCTTCGTCGGCATTGAGAGCCCTGATCCGGCGACGCTGGTCGCGATGCGGAAGAAGCAGAACACGCGGCGCAATATCGCCGAGAGCATCCACAAGATCTACGCCGCCGGCATTCTCGTCACCGCGGGCTTCATCGTCGGATTCGACAACGAGAAGGTCTCGATGGCGGAGGCGATGATCGATTTCATCGAGGAGGCAGCGATCCCCGTCAGCATGGTCGGCCTGCTCTATGCCTTGCCGAACACGCAGCTGACGCGCCGCCTGGAGCGGGAAGGCCGGCTACATCCGGGCCACGATGTGGCGCCGACGATCGGCGCCGATCAGTGCACGGCCGGGATCAACTTCGATCCGGTGCGCCCGCTGCGTGACATCCTGACGGATTACAAGCGGGTACTCGAGCACATCTACAGCCCTTCGTCCTATGCAGGACGCGTCGACCGCTTGATGACGCTGCTCGACCGTTCCAGGCAGCGCCACGAACTCGCGGAAGGCGACAAGCGCGCCAAGCTCGGCGCGATGGAGACGGTGCACCGTGTGGTCACCGCCCTTCCCGAGGCGCGCGGGCCGCTGTGGCAGACTTTCATGAACTGCGCCAAGCGCGATACCTCATCGGCGCGCATCGCCGTGCAGATGATCGCCGCCTACGCCCATCTCGGACCGTTCTCGCGCAAGGTCATCGCTGCCATCGATGAGCGCCTGGCGGCGCTGGACAACGAAACCGTCACTCCGGCGATTGTCGACGTGACGGCGGCTTGACACCTGCTCGAGAGCCTACTTCACCGCCAGACGCAGGAAGCTCATCACGCTGCCGAGCGCGGCAAAGCCTGCGCCGAGCGCCAGCGCCAATGTCGTGCCGTCGTGGCCTGCGAGCGCGAAGCAGGCCGCGGCGAGCGCCGCGCCCGTGGTCTGCCCGGTCAGGCGCGCGGTGGCGACGATGCCGGAGGCGCTACCGCTGCGATGCGGCGGCGCGCTCGACATGACCGCCTTCATGTTCGGCGCCTGGAAGAAGCCGAATCCCATGCCGCAGATCACCATCCGCCAGATGATGTCGGCAATGGCGGGATTGGCCGGCAGCATCGCGAGCAGCGCCATGCCGAGGCCGAGCAGCACGAGGCCGATGCCGCCGAGCAGGCCGACCGCGTGGCGGTCGGATAGGCGCCCGGCGATCGGCGCCATGATGCCGACCACCAGCGGCCATGGCGTCATGAAGAATCCAGTCTCGACCTGTGAGCGCCCGAGCACGTCCTCGAAGTAGAACGGCAGCGAGACGAAGGCGAGGCCCTGCACGGCGAAGGAGCACACCGCGGTTGCCGCCGACAGCGCGAACATCGGCCGGCTGAACAGGTCGATCGGCAGCATCGGCGCGGGATGGCCGGCATGGCGGCGCGTCAGGATGATTCCGAGCGCGAGCGCCGAGACCAACTCGATGCCGACAACCACCGGCGACAAATTATGCGCGGCGCTGCCGATGCCGATGATGAACAGGCCGAGACAGGCGGACGCCAGGATCGCGCCGAGAAAGTCGAAACCGTGATCGGCGCGCGGTGTCTTCGGCAGCATTGCAAAGCCGATGCCGATCGCGATCAGGCCGAACGGGATGTTGACGGCGAACAGCCATGGCCACGGGCCGAGCGCCAGGATCGCCGATGCAATGGACGGCCCGAAGGTGAAGGCGGTCGCAACCACCAGCGCGTTGTGGCCGAAGCCGCGGCCCTGCATCCGGCCGGGATAGACGAAGCGGACCAAGGCAGTGTTGACGCTCATGATGCCGCTGGCCCCTAGGCCTTGCAGCGTGCGTGCGACGAGCAGGCTGTCCAGCGACCAGGCCACCGCGCAGAACAGCGAGGAGATGGTGAACAGGATCAGGCCGCCGAGATAGATGCGCTGGTGCCCGACGATCTCGCCGAGCGCCCCGAGCGGCAACAGCGTCGCCACCAGCGCGATCTGATAGACGTTGACGACCCAGACCGATTGCTCCGGCGTGACGTGCAGGTCGGCGGCAATGGCGGGCAGGGCGATATTGGCGATCGCGGTGTCGAGCGAGGCCATCGCCAACGCGGTGAAGATCGCGGCGATGGCCCAGCGCCGCTGCGCGGCCGGCAGGCCATCGGAAATGGTGTGATCGGGCTCGCGCGCTGCGGCAGGTAACGTGATTGTCATTGCGTTATTGTCATTGCCTTGCGCATTGCACCGGCGGCGTGTTGAGGGGCTTTCGGCATGTACTACGGCCGGGCCGCCTGCCACAGAGACAAGCATGCATGCTGTGTATGCGCACGCCCGCAGCTGGGCGCTCAGACAAAAGTGCGAAAACAACCCCATGCACAGTAGGGATGGGTTTGATCGATAAGGGAATTTTCAAGCTGCATCGGGACGACATCCGCCGTCGCGGCGACGTTGACACGTCGGGCAAAACACCGGCAGGATGCTAGCTTGCCATCGCTGGGCCCAGGGACCGCATAGGTTCGGCTGGAATGCGCGGTCCACTTTGCGAGCAGCAGATCCGATCATCT
This sequence comes from Bradyrhizobium sp. 160, assembly GCF_023073735.1. NCBI lineage: Bacteria > Pseudomonadati > Pseudomonadota > Alphaproteobacteria > Hyphomicrobiales > Nitrobacteraceae > Bradyrhizobium > Bradyrhizobium sp. 160. The sequence continues at coordinate 94,234 of NZ_JADPKD010000063.1, read as the reverse complement.
TGTCGTCACGCGCCGACTCGATGCCCGCTGTCGTCAACTGATCCGGACAACCATCTTCCCGAGGGCGGAGCGCGTTGTCATCGCCGCGAACGCATCCCGGAATTCCTCGAAAGGGAAAACCTTTCCGACAACCGGAATAAGCGTCTTGTTGCTGAGCCAGTCAAACAATTGGGCAACCGAACGGTCTCGTACCTCCGGCTCTCGACGGCCGATCTGGGCCAGGTCCACGCCCAGCAGCGCACCCCCTTTCAGGAGGGGCAGGTTGAACCGCAGCGCCGGAATGGTCCCTGAGGCAAAGCCGATCACGAGGTGCCGGCCGTTCCACGCGATCGACCGAAACGCCTGAAGGCTCAGGTCCCCGCCGACCGGATCATAGATGACATCGGCGCCGTGACCCCCTGTCAGCTCGCTGAGCTCGTCGCGCCACTTCTCACCCGTGTAGTCCAGGGCGGCATCCGCGCCGAACCTGATCGCAAATCTTCGCTTGTCTTCGGTGGATGCCGCCGCGATCACTCGCGCGCCCAGCAACTTTCCGACTTGAACGGCGGCTATGCCGACGCCGCCCGCAGCACCCAAAACCAGAAGTGTCTCGCCGCTGACCAGCTTGGCCCGCGCACTGAGCGCATAGAGTGCCGTGAGATAGTTGGCAAAGAAGGCGGCGCCCGTTTCTGGATCGATGCCATTCGGCGTCACGAAGAGGTCTGCGGCCCGAACGCAAATATAGTCTGCAAGGCCGCCGTTTCGGACCATCCCGATGACCGGCGTCCCTCGTGCAAAGCCCGCCACATCGGAAGCCGCCTCATCGACGACGCCCGCAAATTCCGAGCCGGGCGTAAAAGGCAGAGGGTCCTTGGTCTGGTAGAGGCCCTGCACCTTCAAGCCGTCCACGAACCCGACCGCGGCCGCCTGGACCCGAACCCTGACGCGCCCTGGCGACAGCTCCGGCCTCGCGACCTCCTTGATGGCGATGTTTTCAATGCGATCGTAGTTTTCGACGACAACTGCTCTCATGACTCGTTCCCAAACCTGGCGTCGGGCGAGGACGAAGCTCCGCTGCCGCTCGAAAAGCAAATGGTATTGTTCGCTTCCTCCTCCGGCAATAGCGCCCATCGGTTGCCTTCGAACTTCATCAAACGAACCTTCGCTGGAAGTCCATCTGCTGACGGCTGACCTTGAACAGCGCCAGATCGCGGCGGTTGTCGGCCTGGAGATCCGCCGAGACGGACCAGACTTGCTTCAGGCGATGCGCTGGTGCGGTCCGTGCCCGCATGCATGATTTAATTTGACTTTTGTACAGCGTCAAAATTATATGGTTAATACATTTAAATATTTAATAATTATAAGTGGTTATTTCGATCTAAGGGTGTTTTGGGCGAGGACTGAAACCGTGCGAACAGGTCGAGCTATTCGCCGCAACGGACTCGCTGTCGAACGAGGCCTGATCCATGCGCCGACCAATTGATACTGCACCGAGGAACGGAGAATGCATCTGGGTGGAAGATGCGACCGGGGCTGTTGAGGTTGGCCATTGGTCATCGGAGGCGGGCAAATGGGTCTGGCAGGACGGCTCTCCCATCAATCCTGCGCCGACCCATTGGTGTCCGGTAATCGAGGATGCCGATCCAGAGGAGGAACGATCGGGCAGTTGGCTGGTGGCGGTTGCCATTTTTGTTCCCATCATCCTAGTTGGCGCTTCCCTGCTCGGTGTGTTCGAGCCCTTCAATGCGCAAACGTTACCGGACATGACGCGCATCGGCAGTGAGAGCGCCCTCAGCCTCGATCAGCGGCCGGAAATCACGACCGGATCGCTAGCTCTCCTTCAGCACGAAACGGCCGGAGCCCTGATGCACGCGGAGCCGGCAAGCGTGGTTCGAGCTCAGCAGCGGCTGGACGAAAACGCTCCGCGCGTTGAAGCACTCGCCAATCAGCTGGCCGAGGCGCACCGAGTGCTCGACGAGCAAGTCCTGCGCACGCAGACGGTGGAAGTCGCCGCGGAGGAGCTGCGGAAATCACTTCAACAGGAGCAAGCCCACAGCGCCGCGCTCGTGAACGAACTTGCCGAAGCCCGCCGCGAGATCGATGCTGGTAAGGCACAATCCCGAAAGGCGGACGAAGTGGCCGCGCAGCAGAGAGAGGCGGCGGCGGGCGAGATCGCAGAACTGCAGCAGTCCCTTCAGCAGGAGCGGCAAAGAAGCGGCCTGCTCGTGAAGCAGGCGAACACCGCGCAGGCAGCAGCAGCGAGCGCTGAGCAACAACGCCACGAGGCGCAGGCACGCGCCGCCGCACTCGCGAGCGAACTCGCCGGAATACCTCGCGGATCGCTCATGGCGGAAGCTGCGGCAGCGGAACAAAGCGAGGCGGCGGAGCGGGAGATTGCGGAGTTGCGGCAGCCTTTGCAAGACGAGCGGCAGAAGAACGCCGACCTCGTCGCGGGAGCCAAAGTAGCGCAAGCGATGACGGCCAATGCCGAACAACAACGTCGCGCTCTCGAAGAGGCCCAGGCGCATGCAACCGCGCTCGCGAGAGAACTTGCGGAAACGCGCCGTGAGATCGAAACCCGGAACGTGCAATTGCGCGAGGCGGCCGATGCGGCCTCGCAGCAGAGACAGGCAACGACGCGCGAGATTGCCGAGTTGCGGCAGTCGCTGCAACAGGAGCGGAGCGCGGTGGAAGCTCGGGAAAGAGCCGGCGCATCGGCAACGGGCCTGACCGATGTGCGCCTGCCGGTGGAGCAAACGAATGAAGGCGTCCTCTTGCCGGCGAGGCAGAACGTGGAAGTGACCGTACCAGAGGCGCCGACAGCCGCAAATCAAAACGAGGCGGAGGCCCGATTGATCCCGCGCGCCAGGGCATTGCTCGACCAGGGAAATATCGGTGCAGCGCGGATTGTCCTCGAGCTCGCGGCTGAGAAGGACATTGCGCAGGCAAGCTTCATGCTCGCGGAGACTTATGATCCGGCGGTCTTATCCGCCTGGGGGACTTATGGAACGCGCGGCGAAGCGGCCAAGGCGCGAGAACTCTACGCGAAGGCACACCGGGGCGGTATTCGCGAAGCGAAGGAACGGCTGGATGCGCTGCGGCGCTGAGAATCGGCCCGTTGCATTGCGGCGGGACGAAAGGTTGCGACAGATGATCCAGAAGGGAACGACATGAACAGGGTGCCAAATTCAACCTCGTTGCTTCTGCTCGCCGCGCTGACGACATTCGCCTCGATGCTTCAGCCGGCTCGCCTGGAAGCGCAAACCGGAAAAAGCGCCAGGGCCGAGGCGCAAATGGTCCGACGGCCGCTCCCGCTAGAGAACGAAAAAGACCGGATGAACGCCTGGACGGTCGGGCTCGCCAGCGGCCTGCTCGAGGGCGCGCCGATCCGCCTCGCCGCAGAAATGGCTCGCGTCGTCGATGACGGAGCAGACCTGCATCTCCTGCCGATCGTCACCCGGGGCGCCACCGACAATCTGAATGCGCTGCTCTACTTGCGTGGCGTCGATACCGCCATCATCAATTCCGACGCACTCGAAGAGTACAAGGTTCAGGCACCGCAGATCCGAAGCCGCATCACGTATCTGCTCAATCTCTTCCCATCCGAACTGCACATTTTCGTGCGACCGGAAATCGCGACTCTGCAGGATCTTGCCGGCAAGAAAGTGAACTTCAACACTCTGGGCACCGCAGCCGCCTATTCAGGACCACTGATCTTCAGCCGTCTCGGCATCGATGTCGACAAGACATTCATTCCGCATCAAGTGGCCTTGGAACAGATGCGCAAGGGCGAGATGTCGGCCGTGGTGTTCATCACATCGAAACCGGTCGACGCCTTCGTAAAGGGCCGCTGGGAGGCTGGATTCAAGTTCCTCCCGGTCCCTTACGACAGCAAGTTCGAGGACTATTATCTGCCCGCGAGCCTGGACGCCAATGAGTATCCCAATCTGATCAGGCAAGGCGAGCGGGTCTCGACCATCGCGGTGCCGACAGCGCTCGTTGCCTTCAACTGGCCGCAACGTTCGAATCGCTACCAACGCGTGGCGCGCCTTGTCGAGTACCTGTTCTCGCGAATCGACCGCCTGCAGGCTCCAGGCTTCGATCCGAAATGGCAGTCGATCAATCTCGCGGCAGAGGTTCCAGGGCTCACCCGCTTCCGAGCTGCGCAGGTATGGTTGGATCGCAAGGCGCGCAGCGTACAGGCGAGGCCATGAAGACTGCCGCTCCTCCGATCGCCCTCGCCTTGAACGTCGCCTGCGGAATCGCTTACGCGCAAAACACGAGTGATCCCATGGAAGCACTTCGGACTTGTTCGGCGATGGAGGGGGCGGTCCGGCTGGAATGTCTACAAGATCTGTCCCGCAAGATTCCGCCGCCCGGCCGGCGGGCGTCGGACGATAGCTGGCTGGTCAGCGAGACCACTTCGCCGGTCGACTATTCACCAATCGTCACCGCCACCACCTCTTCCATTGGCGGCTCGGATGGCGCGGCGATGCAACTCGCAATCCACTGCCGCAAAGGCCGCACGGAAGTCATGGTCACAGGACCGACGGTGTCACGCAATGCAAACGAATACGTCGTCACCTTTCAGCTCAATGCGGAGCCGCCAATGCAACTCACGGCAGCCTCGCCGTCATTCGGCTCTGGCGTCGCTTTCGGCGGCGACGTCGTGCAATTGCTGAGGTCGCTGCCCGATGACGGTTACATCGATGTGCGTCTTTCCACCCGTACTGGCGCGGTGCAAGAAGGACACTTCCTGCTCAGCGGATTCAAGAATGTGCGCAAAAAAATGGGGGCTGCATGCAAATGGCCACATGCCGTCGCCAGACCAGGAAAGTGATGGTCAGGGAACGGGAGACACGAGATGATCAATCCAAACTTGACGACGGCCGTCATCAGCGGCTTGGCGATGCTGCTTCTGGTCGGACCAAGCGCGCAGGCGCAGCAGGACAACCAGTGGCTCCCGCAGGCGAGTGCGAACAGTCACGCGAGCTACCCGAAGCATCCGGCACGACAGAAGCAGGCGAGAAAGCCGGAGCATAACCACACGAGCAAGCAGGCCGCTGCGAACAACACGATGGTGACGCAGGCGACAAAAACGGAGAGCGCCAGCAAGCCGCACCGGCTGATCCTGCAGGTCAATTCCAACGAACCTGCGATGATGAACCTCACACTCAACAATGCGACCAACGTCGCGCAATACTACCGCGATCGCGGTGAACCAGTATCGATCGAGGTTGTCACCTTTGGCCCAGGTCTTCACATGCTGCGTGACGACACCTCGCCGGTAAAGCCTCGGATCGAGGTGCTCGCGATGAGCAATCCCGAAATCGCCTTCAAGGCTTGCGGCAACACGCAGGAAAACATGCGTAAGGCGGAGAACAAGGACATAAGCCTGATTCCACAGGCCACAATTGTCAAATCCGGTGTCGTCCGTGTCATGGAGCTGCAGGAACAGGGCTGGAGCTACGTCAAACCGTGAGGTCCGCCCGCAAACCCAGGGCAATCGCATATGGCAAGCAGGATTCTCTGCGGCCCATCCTTCGGGACGCCCGCTTTGGCGGGCTCCTCAGGATGAGGGCGGAGTGTGCGGCAGCAGTTCAACGGGCTCGATGCCAATTAGCCTCATCCTGAGGAGACCGCTGCAAGCGGTCGTCTCGAAGGACGAGGCGCTTGCTTAGGCCGTTCCAAGAGATCATATGCGACGGCCCTGCCAGCAAACCGCACCCCGCATGCATTCGCGGGCCGAGCGGATCAGCAGCCCGCCCTAAAACTGATATCTCCGCAAGCCGCCGTCCACCGGGATCACCGTGCCCGTGATGTAGCGCGCCACCGGTGATGCCAGGAACACCGCGAGCGCGGCGAGATCCTCCGGCTCGCCCCAATAGCCGACCGGGATCTCTTCCTCGGCAAAGCGCTCGCGATAATCCGGCGGGTAGTTGCGGCGGATCTGCTCGCTCATGATGCGGCCGGGCGGGATGCAGTTGATGGTGATGCCGTGCGCGCCGATCTCGCGTGACAGGCCCTTGGCCCAGGCGTGCACGGCGGCCTTGGCGGCGAAGGCGGCGTTCAGGCCCTCCGGCTCGGACTTGCCCGTGATATTGACGATGCGGCCCCATTTGCGTTCGATCATCTGCGGCAGCAGCGCGTGCGCGATGCGGCGGTAGCTGGTGAAATTCAGCGCCATCGCCTCGTCCCATTTGCTGTCGGGCGCATCGACGGGCAGCGGACGGCTGCCACCGGCATTGTTGACGAGGATGTCGACATGGCCGAGCTCGCGCACGGCGAAGGCCGCGATGTTCTCGGCGGCGTCCTTCGCCATCACGTCCTGCTCGAACGGAGCAATCAACCCGCCGCCGACTTCTTTCACCAGTTCGGCGAGCAGGGCGTTCCGCCGCGCCACGCCCACGACGCGCACGCCTTCGGCGGCAAGGCCCTTGGCGATGGCGCGGCCGATGCCGATGCTCGCGCCCGTGACGACAGCGGTTTTCGATTTGAGCCCGAGGTCCATGGTCACACGCCTTCTCGATTGCTTCTGGCTGTTGCTTTCGTTTCCTGCCCCGTCCTGCGGCCTTGCGAATTGCCCGACCGGGACTAGCAGTGGTAACCAGAAGCTTCGGCGAAGGAAACACGAAAAAGAAAAGGCGCGAGCGATGGTTTGGGACCCGCAGCAATATCTGAAGTTCTCCGGCCACCGGCTCCGGCCCGCCGTAGATCTGTTGATGCGGATTCCGGATTTCGCACCGCGCGCGATCGCCGATCTCGGCGCCGGCGCCGGCAACGTGACGAAACTGATTAGGGAGCGTTGGCCTGAGGCCACCGTGACGGGAGTCGAGGGCTCGGCCGAGATGGTCGCGGCGGGACGCAAGGCCGCGCCCGACGTGGAATGGTCGCATGAGGATCTTGGCCACTGGCGCCCTGCCAAACAGTACGACTTGATCTATTCCAATGCCGCACTGCACTGGCTGCCCAATCACGCGGCGCTGTTTCCGTCGGTGATGGAGAAGGTGACCCCCGGCGGCATGCTCGCGGTGCAGATGCCGCGCAACTTCACCGCACCGTCGCACGTGCTGATCGGCGAGACCGCGCTGAATGGTCCCTGGCGGTCCAAGGTCGCGCATCTCGTTACGCCACCGCCGGTCGAAGCGCCGGCCTTATATCATGATCTGCTTGCACCGATGTCGGCCCATATCGACATCTGGGAGACGGAATATCTGCAAGTGCTCGAAGGCGAGAACCCCGTGAAGGAATGGACCAAGGGGACCTGGCTGACGCGCTATCTCGATGTGTTGCAGGGAGATGAGAAGGCCGCGTTCGAAGCGGCCTATGGGATGCGCGTTGCAAAGGCCTATCCGAAGAATGCGGCGGGGCAGACGCTGTTCCCGTTCCGGCGTCTCTTCATAGTCGCCCAGCGCAAAAGCTGATGGCTGCCGCAATGCGGCATAAGCGCTCGCTTCCTTGCACTGTAGCGGGCTCCGGGTTGCGCACCCGGCCGCCGTCAAGTTAGCTTGGCTGCGGCAAATTGGGCTTAGGTCTAGTTGTTCGGGTGGCAGATTGCTGCCACTACTGACCTGAAAAACAAAAAGAACCCGGCTTTCGAGGTTGTTGGGAGGTTACTTCATGCGCAAGCTGCTTGTTGCGGTCGCCGCCACGGCCATTCTCGTGGCCTCCGCCGCTGCCCAGACCCAGAACCCCGTCGTCATCAAGTTCAGCCACGTCGTTGCCAACGATACTCCGAAGGGCAAGGGCGCGCTGAAATTCAAGGAGCTCGCTGAGAAGTACACCGACGGCAAGGTCAAAGTCGAGGTCTATCCGAACTCCACGCTGTACAAGGACAAGGAGGAGATCGAGGCGCTCCAGCTCGGCTCGGTGCAGATGCTCGCGCCGTCGACCGCGAAATTCGCGCCACTCGGCATCAAGGAGTTCGAGGCGCTCGACTTGCCGTGGCTGTTCAAGGACGACCAGACCTATGCCAACGCGATGAAGGGCACGGTCGGCAAGTGGCTGTTCCAGAAGCTCGAGGCCAAGGGCATCACCGGGCTCGCTTATTGGGACAACGGCTTCCACATGGTCTCCGCCAATCGCCCGCTGATGAAGCCGACCGATTTCCAGGGCCTCAAGTTCCGCATCTCGGGATCGAAGATTGCCGACCAGTATTTCCGCCTGGTCGGCTCGATCCCGCAGATCATGGCGTTCTCCGAAGTCTATCAGGCGCTCCAGACCGGCGTGGTCGACGGCTGCGAGAACACGGCGTCCAACTATCTGACGCAAAAGTTTTACGAGGTGCAGAAGGACATCACCGTCTCTTATCACGCGCATCTGCAATATGCCGTCATCGTCAACTCGAAATTCTGGTCGGGCTTGCCGCCCGACATCCGCACCCAGCTCGACAAGGCGATGGCGGAGGCGACCGACTACACCAACTCGATCGCGCGCCAGGAGAACGAGGACGCGCTGGCCGAGATCAAGAAGACGGGCAAGACGACGCTGCATTATCTCAGCGACGCCGATCGCAAAGCGTGGCAGGAGGCGATGCAGCCGACCTACAAATGGGCGAAGGGCCGGGTCGGGCAGGAGGTGCTCGATCTCCTCGCCAAGGAACTCGACGTCAAGATGAACTGACGGCCGCGCCCTAATAAGAACAATAACAACGGTCGGGGGTGATCGCACTCCCGGCCGTTTCGCTCTTGAATGGACGAGCCAATGCTGGGGGGACCAAGTTGCTGCGGGTACTGAATCGTTTTCTCGATCATCTCGAGGAATGGCTGATCGCGACGATGATCGCGGCTGCGACGTTTCTGATCTTCGTCGCCGTGCTGCACCGCTACGGGGCAGGGCTGTCGATCGATATCGCCAAATGGGCCGAAGCCCGCAACCTGGCTTTCCTCGCCGTACCCGCGCGCGCTGTGTTCGTGTGGCTTGCTTCGCTCGACCTGTCCTGGGCGCAAGAGCTCTGCATCTACATGTTCATCTGGATGGCGAAGTTCGGCGCGGCCTACGGCGTGCGCACCGGCATCCATGTCGGCGTCGACGTGCTCGTCAACATCCTTCCGGGCGGATCGCGCCGTCGCGTTATCACCTTCGGGCTGTTGTGCGGCGCGCTCTTCACCGCCATCGTGGGCTATTTCGGGGCCGCGTTCGTCGGCCAGATGTGGCAGACGGGCCAGCAGTCCAACGATCTCGAAGCGCCGATGTGGATGGTGTATCTCACCATCCCGCTCGGCTCCGGCCTGATGTGCTTCCGCTTCCTGCAAGTAGCGTGGTCGTTCTACCGCACCGGCGAGCTGCCGCATCACGACATGGCGGGCGTCGAGGGCGTCGAAGCGGATCCGGTGCATCCGGCCCCGGTCACGCCCAGCCAGGTCGCCAGGGACGAGCGCAGCCCGCTCGGCTGGATCCTGATGCTGCTGCCGGTTCTGATCGTCGCCCTGTGCTTTGCGCATGCCGGCCACGTCATCACACTGCCGCAAGGCCTGCGCGTCGCCATCGTGTTCGCGCTGCTGCTGTCATTGATGCTGACGGGCATGCCGATCTCGATCGCGCTTGGTCTGACCGTGCTCAGCTTCATGTTCACGCTGACCGACGTGCGCACGGAATCGGTGGCGCTGAAGCTGTTCACCGGCATCGAGAATTTCGAGATCATGGCGATCCCGTTCTTCATTCTCGCCGGCAACTTCCTGACCCATGGCGGCGTGGCACGCCGGATGATCACGTTCGCGACCGCGCTGGTCGGCCATTGGTACGGCGGCCTCGCACTCTCCGGCGTGGTCGCCTGCGCGCTGTTCGCGGCGATTTCCGGCTCCTCGCCGGCGACCGTGGTGGCGATCGGCTCGGTGATCCTGCCTGCGATGGTCGCGCAAGGATTTCCCAAGCGGTTCGGGGCGGGAGTGATCACGACCTCCGGCTCGCTCGGCATTCTCATTCCGCCGTCGATCCCGATGGTTCTCTACGCCGTCTCCACCAACAGCTCGGTGGGCAAGCTGTTCATCGCCGGCATCGTGCCGGGGTTGGTGCTGGCCTCGCTGCTTGGGGCGACGACATTCTATCGGGCCTGGCGCAACGACTATCCGCGGATGCCGAAGGCTACGTTCCTCCAGCGTCTCGACGCATTTCGCAAATCGATCTGGGGCATTTTGCTGATCGTCATCGTGATCGGCGGCATCTATAGCGGCCTGTTCACGCCGACGGAAGCTGCCGCCGTCAGCGCGGTCTACGCCTTCATCGTCGCAGTGTTCATCTACAAGGATCTGAAGCTGCGCGACGTGCCGCGGGTTCTGCTGTCGTCGGCGAACCTATCGGCGATGCTGCTCTATATCATCACCAACGCGGTGCTGTTCTCGTTCCTGATGACCTACGAGAACGTGCCGCAGGCGCTGGCACAATGGATGATCGACCAGGGCCTGGGCTGGATCGGCTTCCTGCTGCTCGTCAACCTCCTGCTGCTGCTGGCGGGCAACGTGATGGAGCCGTCCTCGATCATCCTGATCATGGCGCCGATCCTGTTTCCGGTCGCGGTCAAGCTCGGCATCGATCCGATTCATTTCGGCATCCTGATGACGGTCAATATGGAGGTCGGGCTGTGCCATCCGCCCGTCGGCCTCAATCTCTACGTCGCATCAGGTATCGCCAAGATGGGCATCACCGAGCTCACCGTCGCGGTGTGGCCCTGGTTGCTGACGATGCTGTGCTTCCTGGTGGTCGTGACGTATTGGCCGGGTCTGTCGTTGTGGCTGCCGAGGCTGCTGGGGATGTAGCTGATAGCCCTCTCCTTGTCGGAGAGGGTGGCTCGCCGCGCAGCGGCGAGACGGGTGAGGGGTCTCTCTCTGCGCGTGACGCTCGCGCAATTGAGTTCGCGGAGAGAGACCCCTCATCCGGCGCTTCGCGCCGCCTTCTTTCACAAGGCGCGAAGGGAATGGGGCACTGTCCGGGAGGAGAGCAACATGGCTGAACCCAACAACGAATCGAAAGACGCTTCTCCCTCCGTCATCGCGCAGCATGACGCCATGCTGAACGCGCTGCCGTTTTTAGACAGGCGCGATTTCGACGATGCCGCGCGCGGTTTTCTCGGCACGATCGAGAACGCGACGATCACAAATCCGCAAGGGCGGACGGTCTGGAGCCTGGAGCCTTACGGCTTTCTCTCTGCTGAACGGGCGCCAGCCACCGTCAATCCGAGCCTGTGGCGGCAGTCGCGGCTCAACATGCATCACGGCTTGTTCGAGGTCGTGCCCGGCGTGTATCAGGTGCGCGGGTTCGACATCGCCAACATGACGCTGATCGAGGGCGACAGCGGCGTCATCGTCGTGGATACCCTGACCTCGATCGAGGGCGCGCGCGCCGCGCTCGATCTCTACTTCAGCCATCGTGGCAAGCGCCCGGTCGCGGCCGTCATCTTCACGCACACCCACACCGATCATTGGGGCGGCGCGCGCGGCGTGCTGGAGGAAGAGGCGCTGGCGGCCAGCCGCGTGCCGATCATCGCGCCGAACCTGTTCATGGAGCACGCCGTCTCCGAGAACATCATCGCCGGACCGGCGATGCTGCGCCGGGCGCAGTACCAGTTCGGTCCCTTTCTCGCGAAGGGCGTACGCGGGCAGGTGGATTGCGGGCTCGGCAAGTCGATGGCGGCGGGATCGGTCGCACTGCTGCGCCCGACCGACTTGATCATGGCGACCGGCGAGACGCGTGTCATCGACGGCGTCGAGTTCGAATTTCAGATGGCGCCGAACAGCGAAGCGCCGGCGGAGATGCATTTCTTCGTCCCGCGCTACAAGCTGCTGAACCTTGCCGAGAACTGCACCCACAATTTCCACAATCTGCTGCCGTTCCGTGGCGCCGACGTGCGCGATGCGCTGGCCTGGTCGAAATATCTGGGCGAGGCCCTGCTGCTTTGGGACGGCAAGGCGGAGGCGATGTGCGGCCAGCATCACTGGCCCGGTGTGGGGGCGGGAGCGCATCGGCACCATGATCCGGCAGCAGCGCGATCTCTACAAATTCGCGCACGACCAGACCATCCGCCTGATGAACCACGGCCTTACCGCCGCCGAGATCGCCGAGACGATCCAGCTGCCGAAGAGCCTTGAGGCCGCTTGGCACGGCCGCGGCTATTACGGCCACATCCGGCACAACGTGAAGGCGATCTACCAGAAATATCTCGGCTGGTACGACGCCAATCCGGTCAATCTCGATCCGCTGCCGCCGGTGGAATCAGGCAAGAAGTATGTCGAATACATGGGTGGTGCGGATGCCATTCTGGCGCGGGCACGGACGGATTTCGACAAGGGCGAGTTTCGTTTCATCGCGCAAGCGCTCGGCCATCTCGTCTTCGCCGAGCCGGATAATCAGGCGGCGCGCGCGTTGCTGGCGGATACGCTCGAGCAGCTCGGCTATGCCGCCGAAAGCGCGACCTGGCGCAACGCCTATCTGTTCGGCGCGCAGGAGCTGCGAAACGGCATGCCGAAGACGGCGCCGCGCCCGCCAATGCCGCGCGAGGCGCTGGCCGCATTGCGCACCTCGCAGCTCTGGGACCTGCTCGGCATCCGCCTCAACGGCCCGAAAGCGGAAGGCAAGCACATCGTGCTGAACTGGAGTTTTTCCGACACCGGCGAGACCTTCGTGCTCAATCTGGAGAACTCTGCGTTGACCTATGCCGAGGGCGTGCAGGCGGAGCGCGCGGATGCCAGCTTTACGCTGACACGCGCGACGCTCGACGAAGTCATTGCGAAACAGACGACCTTTCCGGAGGCGGTCGCCGCCGGCAAGATCAAGCTATCAGGCAATCCGATGCGGCTCGCCGAGCTGATGGGCCTGATGGACGAATTCCCGCGCATGTTCGAGATCGTCGAGCCGAAGCGAGCGGTGGTGAGCTAGGCGCGCGGTCCGTTGGCTCTGACCTGTTTCCTTCTCCCCTTGTGGGAGAAGGTGGCGCGAAGCGCCGGATGAGGGGTCCGTTTCCGCGGAAAGATTTTTCCGTGGCGAGGCAAACCCCTCACCCAAGCGAGTGTGCCGCGCAGGCCTTGAGCCCTCTCCCACAACGGGAGAGGGCACTTCGACCAGCAGCGGTGCAGAAGCTCTACTCCGCGCTGCTCACCAGCTTGATCCGCGGCGCCTGTGCCTCGGTCAGGCTGCGATACGCCGCGAGATAGTCCAGTGCCATCCGCCGCGCCGTGAAGCGGGTCTCGAACTGCTTGCGGATCGCAGTGCGGTCCAGTTGCGCGAGGCGGTTGACCACTCCCGCTGCGCTGATGACGTCCTCGACGATGAAGCCGGTGAGGCCCTCGTCGATGATCTCCGGCACCGAGCCGCGGTTGAAGGCGACCACCGGCGTTCCGCACGCCATCGCTTCGATCATCACCAGACCGAACGGCTCCGGCCAGTCGATTGGCAGCAAGAGACCGAGCGCGCCGCTCAAAAAGTCCGATTTCTCGTGATCGCTGATCTCGCCGATGAACTCGACCAGCGGATTGTTCTCGATCATCGGCCGGATCAGTTCGTCGTAATAATCCTGGTCGGCGCGATCGACCTTGGCGGCGATCTTCAGCGGGATGCCGCAATGGGTCGCGATCTTGATGGCGCGGTCGACGCCCTTCTCGGGCGCGATGCGGCCGAGCACGGCGAGATATTCCTGCTTGACGGGCTTCGGCGTCAGCAGATTCTCTGGCAGGCCATGATGAATGGTGGTGACCCAGTTCGCCTGCGGCACGGGCCGCCGCTGCGCATTGGAGATCGAAATGACCGGCATTTTCGAGAAAGTGTTGAACACCGGCTGGTGCTCCGGCAGGTCGAGACGGCCGTGCAGCGTGGTCACGAACGGCGTTGGCTGCCGATAGAACAGCGACCACGGATAATAGTCGAGGTGGAAGTGAAGGAAGTCGAACTCCTCGTCGTCACATTTCTGCCGCACGCGCTCCAGCAACACCATATGCAGCGCGTTGGGATCACGCACGGAACCGTCGAGGCGGAGCGCCCGCGGCCATAATGCATCTAGCTTTGCCGAGGTTTGCGAGTCGCCGCTGGCGAACAGCGTCACATCGTGTCCAAGGGCCACCAGCTCTTCCGTCAACCAATGCACCACCCGCTCGGTGCCGCCATACAGTTTGGGTGGAACAGCCTCCGTCAACGGAGCAACCTGCGCGATGCGCATCTCACCATCTCCTCTGTGCGATCATGTATTGAAAACCCCCCGCCTGTACGGCACCGGCAATGCCAGACAAGGGAACGTTCCCGCACCTGCGAAGTTCCTTCCTCCGAACGTTACATATTCGACACGTCAGGGGGACGTCTCGATGCTGCCACTACATCTTCTCAGATCGTCCGTATCCGCATGTCGTGATCGCCGGGCCCGGGAACCGAGGCGAAGTGGTCGCTGTTCACTCGACCAGTAACGAAATGAAAACCAGCATAACGGGGCGATAGCCATATGGATCAGCTTTCTGGATACGCGCGCAGGCCATTTGCCTTTGTCTTGCGCTACCTCCGGCGTCGTCTCGCGTCACACCTGGTGATCCTGACGGCTGTCGTGGCAGCCGTTGCCTGCTCCGTGGGCACCCAGTACGGCGTCAAATCGCTGGTCGACAGCCTGTCCGCCGGACCATCTCATGGCGGCAGCGTATGGCTGGCATTCATTCTGCTCATGTCACTGATCGCCGCCGACAACTTCCTGTGGCGGATCGCGAGCTGGACGGCGAGCTTCACCTTCGTCCGGGTCACCGGTGATTTACGTCGCGACATATTTCGTCATCTGACCGGCCACGCCCCGAGCTATTTCTCCGATCGCATGCCGGGCATGCTGACGAGTCGCATCACGGCGACTTCCAACGCGGTGTTCACGGTCGAGAACATGTTCGTCTGGAACGTGCTGCCGCCCTGCATTGCCACAATTGCGGCAATCATGCTGATCGGAACCGTGAGTCCGTATATGGCGCTGGGCCTGATCGTGATCGCCGGCGGCATGGTGGTCGCGATGTTCCACCTGGCCGCCGCCGGCAAGCCGCTGCATGATGATTTCGCCGACAAGGCCGCGGTGGTCGACGGCGAGATGATCGACGTGATCAGCAACATGCCGCTGGTGCGCGCCTTCTGTGGCATCAGCCACGAGCATGAGCGGTTCGACGCGACGGTGAATCGGGAGCTCACCGCGCGGGGCCGCAGCCTGCGGTATCTGGAGAAGCTGCGGATCACGCATGCCGGCGTGACCGTCGTGCTGACCGTGGCGCTGATGGCCTGGGCGATCACGCTGTGGCAGAAGGGCGAGGCGACCACCGGCGACGTCGTGCTGGTCTGCACCCTCGGCCTGTCCATTCTCAATGCAACGCGCGATCTCGCGGTGGCGCTGGTCGACGTGACCCAGCACGTCGCGCGGCTGACCGAGGCCATCGCCACCCTGCTGGTGCCGCACGAACTGCGCGATCACCCCGAGGCCGAGCCTCTGGTCAAGAGCGGCGCCGCGATCGCGTTCAATAACGTCACCTTCGGCTATCCCGGCGGCGAGAAGATTTTTGAGCGGTTCAGTCTACGCTTGCAACCCGGCCAGCGCGTCGGCCTGGTCGGCCAGTCCGGCGGCGGCAAATCGACCCTGTTCACGCTGCTGCAGCGCTTCTACGACGTCGACGAGGGTAACATCACCATCGATGGCCAGGACATTTCCAAGGTGACGCAGCTGAGCCTGCGCGAGGCGATCTCAGTTGTGCCGCAGGACATCTCCCTGTTCCACCGCTCCATCCGCGAGAACATCCGTTATGGCCGGCCGAACGCCACCGACGACGAGGTGCTGCGCGCGGCGATCGCGGCGCGTTGCGATTTCGTCGAGAGCTTGCCGGAAGGTCTCGATACCATGGTCGGCGACCGCGGTGTGAAGATGTCGGGCGGCCAGCGCCAGCGCATCGCGATCGCGCGCGCCTTCCTCAAGGACGCGCCGATCCTGCTGCTCGACGAGGCAACCGCAGCGCTCGACAGCGAATCGGAGGAGGCGATCCGCGAGGCACTGTCGCGGCTGATGCGCGGCCGCACCGTGGTTGCGATCGCGCATCGCTTGGCGACGCTGCGCAATTTCGACCGCGTGGTCGTGCTCAAGGCCGGCAAGATCATCGAGGACGGCGCGCCCGACCGGCTGATGCAGGGTCACGGCCCCTACCGTGAGCTGGTGACGCAGGAGATGAGCCGGCTCGCGAAGGTCGCCGCGTAGATCGAGCAGTCACATTCGCGTTGGTTGCGTTTCGAATCAAGGCGCAGGGGAGCAGCTCATGGCAGCCGAAACCGTAACCCAGATCATTTCCGTGTCCCAGACGGTGGAGGCCGTCGCGGAGCAGACGTTCTACATTCCGATGACGGGACCCGCCGCCCGGCCGCGGCGGTCCCTCAAGCACGACGATACCTTCATCGTGCTCGACAGCCACGGCGACATCGGCGCTTCGGCGGGCGGGCCGGACGGGCTGTTTCACTCCGACACGCGCTACCTGGCGCGGCTGGAGCTCGTGCTCGACGATCTTCAGCCGCTGCTGCTCGGCTCGAACCTCCGCGACGACAATTCGGCGTTGACGGTCGATCTCACCAATCCCGACATCTATCGTCAGGGCCGCCTCGTGTTCCAAAAGGATCTGCTGCACATCGTGCGCACGATCTTCCTGTGGCGCGGTAGCGCTTATCAGCGCATCGGCGTGCAGAACCACGGCGACGCACGCGCCAGCTTCGAGCTGACGCTGCTGTTCGACAACGACTTTGCCGACCTGTTCGAGGTCCGCGGCGAGCGGCGCCCGCGCCGTGGCACCGGTACGAGCCGCTTGTTAGGTCCGACCGACGTGCTGTTCGAGTATCGCGGCCTCGACGAGGCCGAGCGCATCACTGGGCTGCATTTCGATCCGCGTCCGACGCGGCTGTCGGTCAATGCTGCGACTTGGCAGCTCGAGCTCGACCCGCACGAGGCCAGATCGCTGTTCGTTGCCGTCTCTTGCAACCGGCCGGTGACGGAAAAGCCGGCGCGGTTCTTCCCGGGCCTCTTGGCGCACCGCCGCGAGATGCGGCAGTCGACCATGGGCGCCGCCAGCATCGAGACCTCCAACAACATCTTCAACGAGGTGCTGTGCCAGGCCATGGCCGACCTCAACATGCTGATGACGGAGACGCCGCAAGGGCGTTATCCCTATGCCGGCATTCCCTGGTACTCGACGACGTTCGGTCGCGACGGCCTGATCACCGCGCTCCAGATGCTCTGGGTCGATCCGCGCGTCGCCAAGGGCGTATTGCGGCGCCTTGCGCATTTCCAGGCGAAGGCGGTCGATCCGCTCGCCGACGCCGCGCCCGGAAAGATCCTGCACGAGATGCGCGGCGGCGAGATGGCGGCGTTGGGCGAGGTGCCGTTCTCCCAATATTACGGCAGCGTCGATTCGACCGCGCTATTCGTCCTGCTCGCGGGAAGCTATTTCGAACGTACCGGCGACGAGGCCACGTTGATCGAGCTGTGGCCGGCGATCGAGGCCGGGCTCGCCTGGATCGACGGCCCCGGCGATCCCGATCAGGACGGTTTCGTCGAATACCAGCGCGCGACGGAGAAAGGACTCGCCAACCAGGGCTGGAAGGATTCCTACGACGCGATCTTCCATGCCGACGGCCAGCTCGCGGAAGGCAATATCGCTCTCGCCGAAGTCCAGGGCTACGTCTACATGGCCAAGCAGTCGGCGGCGCGCTGTGCCCTGCAGCTCGGCAAGCCGGACCGCGCGCGCCAGCTCGAGGCCGAAGCCAAGGCGCTGGCCGAGCACTTCGAGAAGGCGTTCTGGTGCGAGGAGCTCGGCACTTATGCGCTCGCCCTCGACGGCAAGAAGCGCCCCTGCAAGGTGCGGACCTCGAATGCCGGGCAGGTACTGTTCAGCGGCATGATCCGCGAGGACCGCGCCCGTCTGGTCGCAGCCGATCTAATGCGGCCGCATTTCTATTCGGGCTGGGGCATCCGCACCGTCGCGCAAGGCGAGGTCCGCTACAACCCGATGTCCTATCATAACGGGTCGATCTGGCCGCACGACAACGCGCTGATCGCGCTCGGGCTCGCGCGCTACGGCCTCAAGCATTCGGTGGCCCATGTCTTCAAGGGGCTGTTCGACGCGGCGACCTATATGGATTTGCGTCGGCTGCCCGAATTGTTCTGCGGCTTTCGGCGCGAGAAGCGGCGCGGCCCGACGCTGTATCCGGTCGCCTGCGCGCCGCAGGCCTGGGCCAGCGCGACGCCGTTCACGTTGCTGGAGGCGGCGCTCGGCATCGAGTTCGACGTGGCGCGCGGGGAGATTCGCCTGCGCAATCCGCATCTGCCGGCGTTCCTGAACGAGGTGATCCTGCGTGATGTGCGGCTGGGCGAGTCCAGCGTGGATCTGCGCGTCAGCCGCCATGCCGATGACGTGGCGCTGGAAGTGTTGCGCACGCGCGGCCAGATCCAGGTCTCGATCGTGCTGGCGCGCTAGCGGCGTGCCGTGAGGAGGGTGTGATGCGTGCTATCGGAGCGCTGATCCTGGGCATAGCCATCGTCGCGGGCCTGGCGGCTGCGCCCTCGCGCGCCGCGGAGGATCAGCCCGCGAGCCAGAGCGAAGCGAATGCGCCGCCGGCACAGCCGCCGGCCTCGACCGTTCCGGTCACCCCGAAGGATGCCGCCCCGCCGCCCTCGGTGACCATCATCGGCGCGAGCGAAGCGCATGGCGTCCTTGGCCGCGACGTGCGCAGCGCCGCCGGCGAAGACATGGGCCGTATCGTCGACGTCATCGTCGATCGCACCGGCCATGTGCGCGCGGCGGCGATCGATTTCGGCGGCTTCCTCGGCGTCGGCAGCCGTAAGATCGTGGTGGACTGGAACGCGCTGCGCTTCGGCAAGATCGCCAACAAGAAGGACAGCATCACGCTGGAATTGACCAAGGCGCAGGTCGCGGCTGCGCCGGAATACAAGGAAGACACGCCGATCGTGGTGCTCGGCGCGTCCGGCAGCCTTCAACCGCTGCAAGCGATTCAGTGAGGTGCCCGGAGGGCTGACCGCCTGTGCTGTTGTCGAGCAAGCCGAAACATGCAGATCGCGACGCCCCGGTTGAGCAGGACCACGCCGCCGCGCTATCGGCTGCAGGTCTTCCGGCACCGTCGCGTCAGAGCCTGCGCGGGCTCGACTGGTTCATCTTCTTCCTCGCCGATGTGCAGACCGGATTCGGTCCGTTCATCGCGGTTTACCTCACGACGCAGAAATGGACCCAGGTCGAGATCGGCCTCGTGCTGTCGATCGGCGGCATCGTCGCCCTGATCGGGCAGATGCCGGGCGGGGCAATCATCGATGCGGCGAAATCGGAACGGCTGGTGGCCGCGCTTGCGATTGCCACCATCGGCTGCTGCGCGCTGGCCTACGCCGCGATGCCGATCTTCCCAGTGGTGGTGACCGCCGCCACCCTGCATGCGATGGCGAGCTGCGTGCTGGGGCCGGCGATTGCCGCGATCAGCCTCGGCCTGGTCGGTCCGCTCGCGATCGGCGAGCGTCTTGGCCGCAATGCGCGCTTTGCCTCGCTCGGCAACGGCGTCGCGGCGGCGGTAATGGGTACCGCCGGCTACCTGCTGTCGAGCCGCTCGGTATTCCTGGTCACCTTCCTGCTCGCGATCCCGACCCTGATCGCGCTTTCGCGCATCCGCGAGCACGAGGTCGACATCGCGCGCTGTCACGGTGAGATGCCGCCTGAGGCAGCCGATCGCGGCGACACCAATGTCTGGCACCTGATCCGGCAGCGTCCGCTGATCGTGTTCGCGCTGAGCGTGCTCTTGTTGCAGCTCGCGAACGCGGCGATGATGCCGCTGATGGCGAGCGCGGTGACGGCGCGGTCGAGCCAGTGGGCGACGGTGCTCGTCGCCTTTTGCATCGTCGTCCCGCAGGCGATCGTGGCGCTGCTGTCGCCGACGGTCGGGCGCAAGGCACAACTTTGGGGCCGACGGCCGCTGCTCCTGATCGGATTCGGCGCGTTGACGATTCGCGGTCTGCTGTTCGCAACCGTGCGCGATCCCTATCTGCTCGTGCTGGTGCAGGTGTTCGATGGGCTCACCGCGGCCGTGTTCGCGGTGATGATTCCGCTGATCGTCGCCGACGTTGCCTTCGGCAGCGGTCACTTCAACCTGGCGCAGGGCATCGTCGGCACCGCGACCGGCATCGGTGCGGCCTTGAGCACCGCGCTTGGCGGCTATGTCAGCGACAAGTTCGGCAACGCCACCGCCTTCATCGGACTGTCCGGGGTTGCCGCGACGGGGCTTCTGCTGATTCTGTTCGTAATGCCGGAGACGCGGCGCGCGGGTATGACTGCAGCAGCGGATCGTCCATCCTGGTGATACTCAATTCGTCGCTGGCGTAGCGCCCACGCCGGCCACGCAACCGTGCCAGCCGAAAGCATCGAACGACCGCCAGCACGGCCGTGCCGACCAGTCCGCCACAGAAATAGCAGGCAAGATAGGTGCCGCCGGCGATGCCGCTGTTGTCCGAGGCCGCCTGTCCGACGAAGCGGATATGGACGCACTGCCGATTGCGGCGGACTGAGAGCCTTGTTGGTCATTGTTTTGCGCAATGGCGATTTCGCAGGCGCGCGGTCCGGGCTATTGTCGCCATGTCTTCGTCGCGAGGCTTGCAATTGGTTGGTGAAAAAGATCTGGAGGCATCGCTCGATAGGCTGCGCGCGAACGCAGCGGGACCGGTCGCCGGCGTGTTCGGTCCGGCCTCGCTGACCTGGCAGATCGACCGGGAGGCCGTAATTTTTCTCGGCGCCGGCCGCGCGCTGCTGCTGCAACTGGCGCATCCTTGGGTCGCGGCGGCGATCGCCGAGCATTCGCGCACCCTTGCCGATCCGATCGGCCGCTTCCATCGCACTTTCGACATCGTCTTTACCATGGTGTTCGGCTCGCTGGACCGGGCGCTGCGGTCGTCCCGGCAGTTGCACCGGCGCCACAGCATGATCGTCGGCGAGATGCCCGACACCGTCGGGCCGTTCGCGGCCGGCTCGCGCTACTGCGCCAACGACATTCCCTCGCTCCGCTGGGTCCATGCGACGCTGGTCGAGACCGCACTGATGGCGCATGATCTGGTGCTGCCGCCACTCTCGGCGGAGGAGCGCGAGCGCTATTGGAGCGAGGCCCGGCTTTACGGCGCCCTGTTCGGATTGACGGGGGATGATCTGCCGGCGGACTGGTCGGGCTTCGCAGCCTACACCAAGGCGATGGCGCAGTCGGATACGCTGACCGTCAGCCCGGCGGCGCGCGAGATCGCCGAGCAGATCTTCAGCGGCGCCCGTCCCTGGTTGCGGCCGCCGCGATGGTACCGCGCGCTCACGGCGAGGATGCTGCCGGAACGCTTGCGGGCCGGCTTCGGATTTGAGCTCGATGAGCGGGACATCAGAACTGCCGATCACGCGCTGAAATGGATACGGCGTGTCTATCCGAGATTGCCCGACAGGCTGCGCTATGTCGGGCCCTATCAGGAGGCGCAAGCGCGGCTGCGCGGCGAGCCGCAACCCGATTGGCTGACCCGATGCCTCAACAGAGCCTGGATCGGGCGGCCGCAGATGGATGTGCGGGGGCAGTAGAGCCTCAAAAGCCAGGCCTGTCCGGTCGTCCGTGCCGTTCACGGGGTGCCGTTATCCTCCATCATTCCGGCGGTACGATGGATTCCGGGCTCGCGCCAAAACCCGCGCCCCGGAATGACAGCGTCGCCTCACACCGCCGCCAGCTTCCGGTACAGCGCGCTGTAGCTGCCGGCCGAGATGCTCCAGGAGAACGATCGTCCCATCGCGCTGCGGCGCATGGTATCGAGCTGGTCCTGCGCCATGAACGCCTCGAACGCGCGGCGGACGCCGCCGAGGAAGGATTCACGCGAGGGTCTTGAGAACAGGAAGCCGGTCTCGCCGTCAGTGATGGTTTCGGCAAGGCCGCCGGTCTGGTGTCCGATCGGCAGCGAGCCGAAGCGCTGCGCGTACATCTGGCTGAGCCCGCACGGCTCGAAGCGTGAGGGCATCAGGGTGAAATCGCTGCCGGCGAAAATACGGCGAGCCTGGGCGTCGTTGAAGCCGATCACGACCCCGATGGCGTCGGGGCGGCGCCGGTGCGCGTCGATCAAGGCTTGCTCGAGCGCCGGCTCGCCGGAGCCGGTGACCACGATCTGCCCGCCGGCGTCGACGATCTCGTCGGCGGCCGACAGCACGAGGTCGATGCCCTTCTGGTGCACAAGGCGGGCAACGATGCCGAACATGGGACCGCGTGAGACCGCAAGCCCGAATTGCTTGCGCACGTAGTCCGCATTCGCTTTCTTGCCGACCCAGTCGCCCGCGCCGAATTGCTGCGCGAGCTGTGCGCAGGAGCGTGGGTCCCAGCTCTCGTCGATGCCGTTGAGGATGCCGGTGAGCTCGGCCGCGTCGGAGCGGACGCGAAGCAGGCCTTCGAGGCCGCAGCCGTATTCGGCCGTCGTGATCTCGCGCGCATAGGTGCCGCTGACCGTGGTGAGGTGAGACGCATAGACCAGCCCCGCCTTGAGGAAGGAGACCTGGTCGTAGAATTCGACGCCGTCAATGTGGAACGAGCTCTCCGGAGCGCCGATCCGCCGCAGCGAGTCCTTCGGGAAGAGACCCTGATAAGCGAGATTGTGGATGGTCAGGATCGACGGCAGCTTGGCGCCGCGCCAGGCGAGATAGGCCGGCACGAGCGAGGCCTGCCAGTCGTTGGCATGGATCAGGTCTGCTGCCCAATTCTTGTCCAGCGTGCCCATGGCCAGCTCAGCGGCGGCCGAGGCAAGGCGCGCGAAGCGGATGTCATTGTCCGGCCAGTCGCGCCCGGATTCGTCGCCATAGGGATTGCCGGGTCGGTCGTAGAGCTGTGAGCACAACAGCACGTAGACCGGCAGGCCATCCTTGGTCGCGGCCCGTCCGAGCGAGCAGGCCGGCATCTCCGCAAATGCCAGACAGCGGCCAACGATTTGAATGTGCGTGAGTTGCTCGATGATGTCGCGATAGCCGGGCAGCATGATCCGGATATCGGCAAAGGAGCGAAGGGCGCGAGGAAGGGCCGCGGAAACGGCGCCAAGTCCGCCCACGCGGACGAAGTCGTCCATCTCTGTCGTGACGAACAAGACCCTCAAGAACAGCTGCCCTCTGCCGAGCCCGCTTGCCTCTATGCAAGAACGGGTCCAGTTGCCGTCACATTCAAATCCCCGCCCACGCGGCCTGTCCGTTCGGTAAAGACTTTCCTACTCAGCCGCCGCCCTCTAGGGTCGGCGCATCAACAACAAAGAACACTGAAGGTTCCATGGGGCTCCGCGGATGCAGCTAGCAGATAAGCATGGGGGAAAGACGACAAAGGCCTTCGCGGGCCTGCGGGTCCTGGATTTTTCGACCACGATTGCCGGTCCCCATTGCACGCGGATGCTCGCCGACATGGGCGCTGAGGTCATCAAAATCGAGACCGATGGCGGAGAGACGATGCGGACCCGACCGCCGCTCCGCAAGGGTTGCAGCACCACGTTCGGCCAGCTCAATGTCGGCAAGAAGAGCGTGGTGCTCGACCTCAAATCCGAGGACGGCAAGGAGGCGGTGCGCCGGCTGGCCACAACCGCCGACATCCTCGTCGAGAACTTCCGCCCGGGGGTGATGCGCCGGCTGCGGCTCGACTACGACAGCATGCGTCAGATCAACCAAAGGCTGATCTACTGCTCGATCTCCGGCTACGGCCAGACCGGGCCGTCGGCCGAACTGCCGGCCTATGCGCCGGTGATCCATGCGGCCTCGGGCTACGACATGGCGCATCTTGCCTACCAGCCCGGTCGCAGCCGTCCCGACTATTGCGGCATCTACCATGCCGACGTCGTCACTGGCACCTACGGCTTCGGCGCGATCGCGTCTGCGCTCTATCAGCGCACCGTTACGGGCCTTGGCCAGCATATCGACGTTTCCATGCTGGAAACGATGCTGTCGCTGACGCTGACCGAGTTGCAGAGTTCGCAATTCGCCGTGAAGCCGCCGCCGCGCCCGATGTTCGGGCCGACGGAGACGGCCAGCGGCTACGTCATGATCACAGTCGCCAGCGAGAAGACGTTTCGAGGTCTGATGGAGGTGATCGGCCGCACCCAATGGATTTCCGATCCGCGCTTTTCGACCTACGCCGCGCGCCGCGAGAACTGGGCCGAGATGATGGACGGCGTCGAAGCCTGGTCGCGGCAGCTCACGACCGATGCATGCCTTGCCGCGCTCGGCGCGGCCGGCGTCCCGGCCTCGGCCTATCGCACCGTGTCCGAAGCGCTGGCCGATCCGCAGCTCGCGCACCGGCAGGCGCTGTCCGAAGTGCGGGATGAAGGCGGCTCATTCCAGGTGCTCAATTTGCCGTTCCGGATGTCGGGCGCGGAGACCGCGCCAGCCAAGACGATGGCCGTGCTCGGCGAGCATACGGATGCGCTGCGCGCCGAGATCGGTCTTGCGAGCGATGCACCAATTCCGTCAGGCAAAACGGCCGCAACGCGCTGAACGCAACGCGCCGCGACATGCGGCGCTCGAACTCTCGTGCGTTCCTCTTGCCGTGGCGGACATTTGTCGCCAATCTTGCTCCCGAGTCATTCAACGATCCGAAACATCGGACGAGGGATCCTGGGAGGAACCATGACGAAGGCGGCTGCAGTCGCACGCAAGCGCGTGCCGATTTTCCTCGTCGCGGCATTTGCTCTGGCCGCGCCTGCGCAAGCGCAGAAATCGGGCGGCAGCATCACCGTCGGACAGGAGCTGGAAATTGCAGGGTTCGACCCGCTCAAAGTCGGCGTCTACGACACCTCCACCTTCACCGCGGCCGCCGCAATCTTCGACACGCTGACGACGCTCGATGAGAAAGGGCAGGCCGCGCCAAAACTGGCGGTGTCCTGGACCCATTCCGATGATTACAAGAGCTGGACCTTCAAGCTGCGCCAGGGCGTGAAATTCCATGACGGCACGCCGTTCAACGCGCAGGCTTTCAAGGAGAATTTCGACCGGCAGAAGGACCCCGCCAACAAGTGCCGCTGCGCCTTCTACATCACCAACGTCAAGGAGGTGCTGGCGCCCGACGAGTACACCATCGTCTATAATCTTACCGATCCGGCCGTGAACCTGCCGGCGACGATAACCATCCAGAGCCAGAACAACGTCGTGCATTCGCCGACGGCCTGGAAGACCAAGGGCGACGACTATAATCGCAATCCCGTCGGCACCGGCCCCTACATGCTGAAATCCTGGACTGCGGGCGACCGCATGGTGCTGGAAAAGAACCCCAACTACTGGGACAAGGGCCGCCCCTATCTTGACCGCATCATCCTAAAGCCGCTGCCGGACGCGCAGTCGCGCTTCGCTTCGCTGCAATCCGGCGAGGCCGACATCATCTGGGACGACGAGAACGACGCCGACAACATCATGAGGGCGCAGAAGGATCCCAAGCTCACCGTGCACACCTACAAGGGCTCGGGCGCGCAGGTCTATGCCTTCAACACCAAGGTTGCGCCGTTCGACGATGTCCGCGTGCGGCAGGCGCTGGTGATGGCGATCGACCGTCCAAAAATGTCGCAGGCGATCAGCAACGGCCTGAGCCGGCCGGCGAGCAATCCCTATGGCGACGGCTCCTGGGTCAAGTGCAAGGACGACGGTGCGCTGCCGTTCGACGTCGAGAAGGCCAAGGCGCTGATCAAGGATTATGGCAAACCGGTCGAGTTCAAGATGCTGGTAACCGCGACGCCGCGTGGTCGCATGATCGGCCAGGTGCTCCAGCAGTTCTGGAAGCGCGTCGGCGCCAACATGGAGATCGAGCAGGTCGACCAGGCCACCATTCCGTCGCGCGCCTTCGCCCGCCAGTTCCAGCTGACGCCATGGCGCATCGTCGATCTCGCCGATCCCGATCCGCAGATGTACGCCAACTTCCGCAGCGGCAGCCCACTCGCGCTCGCGGGCTTTTCAGATCCCGAACTCGACCGGCTGCTCGATCACGCCCGCGTCACCGCTGATCCGGCACAGCGCACCGAGGATTATTGCGCGATCAGCCGCCTCATCAACAAGGAGGCGATCTGGTTCTGGACGTTCCAGAACACCTATTACGCGCTGTCGAGCGCCAAGCTGAGAGGCTTTCCGAAAATCTACAACGGCGTGATCGACGTCTCGAGCACCTGGCTGGAATGAAAGCGCGATGCTGAACTTCGTCGTTCGGCGGCTCCTTGCGATCCTGCCGGTTCTGCTGGCCGTCTCGTTGCTGACCTTCCTGATCGCATCGCTGCTGCCGGGCGATCTCGCTTTGGTCATCCTCGGCGACCAGGCGACGCCGGAGAACGTTGCGGCACTGCGCCGTGACATGGGGCTCGACCAGCCGCTGTGGTGGCGTTACCTGAGCTGGCTCGGTCATGTCTTGCAGGGCGATCTCGGCCGCTCCTTCCGCACCGGGCAGACGGTGCTCCAGGCAGTGGCCGAGCGCATCCCGGTCTCGCTCCAGCTAATGCTGATGGCGGAGTTCATCGGGCTCCTGATCGGCGTGCCGCTCGCGATCGCCTGCGCTGCGCGCGCCGGCGGCGCCTTCGACCGCTTTATGACCGGCAGCGCCTTTGCCATGCTGTCGATGCCGTCCTTCCTGACGGCGATCCTCCTGATCTATCTGTTCGCGGTCGAGCTGCACTGGTTGCCGGCGACCGGCTATGTGCCGTTCACGGAGGCGCCGCTGGCCAATCTGCGCTTCTTCGTGCTGCCCGCGCTGACGCTGGCGCTGGCGGAATGGCCGGGCATCATGCGCGTGCTGCGCTCCGACATGATCGCGACCTTGCAGGAGGACTATATCGCGTTGGCCAAGGCCAAGGGCCTCAAGCCAGCGCGCATTCTGTTCGTGCATGCGCTCAAGCCGTCGTCGCTGACGCTGGTGACGGTGACCGGAATCAATATCGGCCGCTTGCTCGGCGGCACGCTGATCGTGGAATCGATCTTTGCGCTGCCTGGCATCGGCCGGCTGCTGGTCGGCGCGATCTATACCCGCGATCTTGTCATCCTCCAGGGTGTGGTGCTGCTGGTCGCCTGCGGCTTCGTGCTCGTGAACTTCATCGTCGATATGCTTTACGCCGTGCTCGACCCCAGGATCCGCCATGGCCACGCTTGAGCTCTCGATGCAGGACGATGCGACGTCCGCGCCCGTTCGCGGCAGGCATAAGCTCGGCCTGCTGTTTTGGCTCGCGAGCGGCTGGCTCGCGATCGTTGTTGCGCTCGCGATCCTCGCGCCGGTGCTGCCGCTGCAGAACCCTGTAGACATGGACATGCTGGAGCGCCGCGCGGCGTTCTCCGGAGAGCACTGGCTCGGCACCGACGGGCTCGGCCGCGACGAGTTCGCTCGCCTGATCTTTGGCGCGCGGGTGTCGCTGACAGTCGGGCTGATCGCGCCGATGATCAGTCTCGTTTTCGGCGGCGCGCTCGGCCTGCTCGCCGGCTATTTCCGCGGCCGGTTCGAGACGCTGGTGGTCGGCAGCATGGACGTGCTGCTGGCCTTTCCGCCGCTGATCTTCGCGCTGGCCGTGACTGCCTATCTCGGCCAATCCGTCCCCAATCTCACCTTGATCCTCGGCGTGCTCGGCATTCCCGCCTTCATGCGGGTGGCACGCGCGGCGACGCTGACGCTGGCGCGGCGCGAATTCGTGATTGCAGCAGAGGCGCTCGGCGCCAGCCATGCCCGCATCATCTTGCGCGAGCTGCTGCCGAACGTGATCCTGCCGCTGCTCGCCTTCTTCCTGCTCGGTGTCGCCGTCACCATCGTGGTCGAGGGCGCGCTGTCCTTCCTCGGTCTCGGCGTGCCGCCGCCGATGGCGAGCTGGGGCAGCATGATCGGCGAAGGACGCGACAGTCTCGACGTCGCGCCGCGGCTCGCCTTCTTGCCGGCGGCGGCGCTGTTCCTGACCGTCCTGGCCTTCAACCTCGTCGGCGATACCTTGCGGGCGCTGACCGACCCGCGTCAGGGGGCATTGTGAGCGTGCCGCTCCTGAGCATCGAGCACGTCGCGGTCGAGCTGCCGACACCGCGCGGCAATCTGCGTGCTGTGGATCACGTCGACCTGTCGCTGGCGGCCGGCCGCACGCTCGGCATCGTCGGTGAGTCTGGCTGCGGCAAGACCATGCTGTCGCGCGCGGTGCTGCAGCTGCTGCCGAAGAAGGCGAAGCTCACCGGCCGGGTGATGTTCGACGGTGAGGATCTGGTGCGGCTCGATGCGGAACGGCTGCGGCGCTTGCGTGGGCGCGATCTCGCGGTCGTGTTCCAGGATCCGATGACCTCGCTCAATCCGGTGCTCACCATTGGCACCCAGCTGATGGAGACGATCCAGGAGCATCTCGAGCTGGATGCCCCGGCGGCACGGAAGCGCAGCATCGAGCTGCTGGCCGCTGTTGGCATTCCGGCACCGGAGCAGCGGCTCGCGCAATACCCGCATCAATGCTCCGGCGGCATGCGCCAGCGCATCGCGATCGCGATCGCGCTGTCCTGCGAACCGAAGCTGCTGATCGCGGATGAGCCCACCACGGCACTCGACGTGACCATCCAGGCGCAGATTCTCGATCTCCTGGCGCGTGAGCAGCGCCGCCGTCATATGGCGATGATCATCATCACCCATGATCTCGGCGTCGTCGCCGGCCGCGCCGACGAGGTCGCCGTGATGTATGCGGGCAGGGTGGTGGAGCGCGCACCGACGTCGGCGCTGTTCAAGCGCATGCATATGCCCTACACCGAGGCGCTGCTGGGGGCGATTCCGAAGTTGGACACCGCGCCGCATACGCTGCTGCCTGCGATCTCCGGCCGTCCGCCGGACCCGATACGGCCGCTGCGTGGCTGCTCCTTTGCGCCGCGCTGCCGCTATGCCGCGGGGCGCTGTCACGAGGCCAAGCCCGAACTAAAGAGCGCGGAGATGCCGGAGCATCTCTATGCCTGCTTCCATCCGATCCGGATGGCCGAGGGGATCGGCGCATGATGCAGCTTGCCGTGCGCCCCGAGCCGCTGCTGAACGTCGACAATCTCGTCGTCGAATATGGTCTCGGCAACAAGACGGTGCATGCCGTCTCCGGTGTCAGCTTCCAGGTCGCGCGCGGCGAGACGCTGGGGCTGGTGGGTGAATCCGGCTGCGGCAAGTCGACGCTGGGGCGCGCGGTCCTGCAATTGCGTCGCGCCAGGTCCGGGCGGGTGATGTTCGACGGCCAGGATCTGACGGCGATGGAGGGCGAGGCGCTGCGCAAGATGCGCCGCCGCGTGCAGCTGATCTTCCAGGATCCGATCGCCTCGCTCAATCCGCGCCGGCGTATCGGCGACATCGTCGCCGAGCCGCTGATCATCGCCGGCGTCAAGGATGCCGCCGAGCGCAAGCGGCGCGTTCACGAGGTGCTCGTCGCGGTCGGGCTCGATCCCGATATCGTGGCGGGCCGTTTGCCGCATGAATTCTCGGGCGGGCAGTGCCAGCGCATCTGCATCGCGCGGTCGCTGGTGCTCAATCCTGAGTTCATCGTCTGCGACGAACCGGTCTCGGCGCTCGATGTCTCCATCCGCGCGCAGATTCTCAATCTGCTGGAGGAGATGAAAGCGCGCTTTGGCCTGACGCTGCTGTTCATCGCGCATGATCTCGCGGTGGTCAAAGCCGTCAGCGACCGCGTCGCGGTGATGTATCTCGGCCGGCTCTGCGAGGTCGGGCCGTCGGAGCAATTGTTCGCAAGGCCTGCGCATCCCTACACGGACCTGCTGTTGCGGGCGATCCCGGTGCCGGATCCGGACGTGCGTCCCGCCGAGAGTGTGGCGACCGGCGAGCCGCCATCGCCGATTGCGCCGCCGTCCGGCTGCCGCTTCCGCACCCGCTGTCCGCGCGCCGATCAGCAATGCAGCGCACAGATACCGGAGTTGCGCGAGGTCGCAATCGGCCAGTTCGTGGCTTGCCATCATCCGCTGGCCTAAACTAAGACGGCTTCGGGGTTTGTCTCGTCGTGTCGGCCATGGCATGGTGGCGCGACAACAAGA
Organism: Bradyrhizobium sp. 160; assembly: GCF_023073735.1. Classification (NCBI taxonomy): domain Bacteria; kingdom Pseudomonadati; phylum Pseudomonadota; class Alphaproteobacteria; order Hyphomicrobiales; family Nitrobacteraceae; genus Bradyrhizobium; species Bradyrhizobium sp. 160. The sequence goes on along the minus strand of NZ_JADPKD010000063.1, from coordinate 64,256 downwards.
ACATGCCGGGAGGATGTCGATGAAGAGCTTCAAGGTCGCCGATTTCAAGGCGCCGCTGCAGGAGTTCGACCAGCCCACGCCGCAGCCGTCGGGTACCCAGGTGCTGATCAAGGTCAAGGCGGCCGGCGTCTGCCACAGCGACCTCCACATCTGGGAGGGCGGCTACGATCTCGGTCACGGTCGCAAGCCGCTGTCGCTGAAGGACCGGGGCATCAGTTTGCCGCTGACGATGGGCCACGAGACGGTCGGCGAAATTTTGGCGTTCGGTCCCGACGTGAAGCCGACCGACCAGGGCGACCTCAAGCTCGGCGATGTCGGCCTGGTCTATCCGTGGATCGGTTGCGGCAAGTGCGCCACCTGCCTCGGCGGCGACGAGAACATGTGCCTGACGCCGCGCTCGCTCGGCGTCTATTGCGATGGCGGTTATGCCGATCACATGCTGGTGCCGCATCCGCGCTATCTGCTCAATCTCCGGGGGCTCGATCCCGCGACAACCGCCCCCTACGCCTGCTCGGGCGTCACCACCTACAGCGCGCTGAAGAAGGTCGAGCAGCATTTCGATACGCCGATCGTGATGTTCGGCGCCGGCGGCCTCGGCCTGATGGCGCTGTCGCTCTTGAAAGCGATGGGCGGCAAGGGCGCGATCATGATCGACATCGATGCGAAGAAGCGCGAGGCGGCGGAAAGGGCCGGTGCGCTCGCGACCGTCGATCCCAAGGCGCCGGATGCGCTGGAGCAACTCGCCAAGAAGGCGGGCGGGCCGATCCGCGCCGTGATCGACCTCGTCGGCAACGCCGCGACGACGCAACTCGGCTTCGACTGTCTGACCAAAGGCGGCAAGCTCGTCATCGTCGGCCTGTTCGGCGGCGGCGCGACCTGGGCGCTGCCGCTGATTCCGATCAAGGCCGTGACGATCCAGGGCAGCTATGTCGGCAATTTGCGCGAGACGCAGGAACTGCTCGATCTGGTGCGGACGAAGAAAGTGGCACCGATCCCGGTGACGCCGCTGCCGCTCGCCAGGGCCAACGACGCGCTGGCGCAATTGCAGCAGGGCGCGGTGGTCGGACGCACCGTGCTGACGCCGTAGTTTCAAATCGTCGTTCCGGGGCGATGCAAAGCATCGAACCCGGAACCTCGAGATTCCAGGTTCGGTCCTGCGGACCGCCCCGGAATGACATCCCTGGATCAGGAACGTCCATGTCCGCAAATAACGCCTTCCACATTGCCGTGCTGGCCGGTGACGGCATCGGTCCAGAAGTCATGGCGCCGGCGATCGAGGTGCTGCGCAGGATCGAGCAGAAATCGGATTTGAACTTCCGCTTCACGGAGGCCCCGGCCGGCGCCAACAATTATCTCGCGACCGGAAAGTCGATGCCCGACACTACGATCAAGCTGTGCGAGGAGGCGGACGCGATCCTGCTCGGTGCCTGCGGGCTGCCGTCGGTGCGCTATCCCGACAACACCGAGATTGCGCCGCAGATCGAGCTACGCTTCATCTTCGATCTCTATGCCGGCGTGCGTCCGGCGCGGCTCATTCCGGGCGTGCCGAGCCCGATCGTCGGCGCCGACCAGCGCGGCATCGATCTCGTCGTGATCAGGGAATCGACCGAAGGCCTGTTCGCCTCGATGGGCAAGGGCATCGTCACCCATGAGGACGCGCGCGAGATCATGGTGATCACGCGCAAGACGTCCGAGCGCCTGTTCGAGTTTTCGTTTCGCCTTGCCGAGCGGCGCAGGGCGCGCGGCAAGCCCGGTGCGCTCACCTGCGTCGACAAGGCGAACGTGTTCAAGGCTTTTGCCTTCTTCCGCGGCATCTTCGACGAGATTGCCAAGACGCATCCGGAGGTGAAGACCGACCGGCTCTATGTCGATGCCTGCTCGGCGATGCTGGTGAAGCGTCCCTGGGAGTTCGACGTGATGGTGATGGAGAACATGTTCGGCGACATCGTCTCCGACATCACCGCGAGCCTGATCGGCGGCCTCGGCATGGCGCCGTCGGCCGATATCGGTGACAAATACGCCGTGTTCCAGCCCTGCCACGGCACCGCCCCCGATATCATGGGGCAGGGCAAGGCCAACCCCACCGGCATGATCTTGTCGGCGGCAATGATGCTCGACTGGCTCGCCGACAAGCACGGCGTCGAGAGCGCGGCGGAAGCGGGCGAAACGATCGAGCGCGCGGTGGATCAGATCTATGCCGGCGGCATCAAGCCGATGGAGTTCGGCGGCAGCAACGGCACCGCCGATATCACGAAGGCGGTCCTGGGCGCGCTGTAGTCAAAGAAAAGGGGCCCGCGGGGCCCCTTGTCGTTCACCAGCGGTGCCAATAGCGGTGACGCCAGCCCCACGGACGCGGACCGTAGAAGCGCGGACCGCCGTAAAAACCGTAGGCGCGATAATAGTTCGGACGCCACCAGCAGCGGCCCCAGGGGTTACAGACCCAGCGCACCTGTTCGACTTCAGCGGCCGGGCCGCTGGCAATCTTGTCCGCCTGCGGAATGCCGTTCGGCATTGCCGCGAGCGCAGGGCCCGAGGCGAGCGCCGCACCGCCCAAGGCAGCCAGACCAAGAATAGCAAATTTGAGTGTCATCGCAATCTCCCTCGTTGGTGGCGGGAGAACTTTCGACAGATCAACTGGTTGCTGCTGCATCGAATTGCGCGAGGAATTTAATCTTCCTGAACGTCGGTTCAGCTTCAGCGCCCCTGGAACTTGGGCCTGCGCTTTTCCATGAAGGCCTGCCGGCCCTCGCGAAAATCCTGGGAGTCCATGCAGGCGTTGCCGATCGCCTTGATCGTGTCCATGTCGCGCTGGCTCTCGTCCTTCAGAATTTGCGCGATGGTGATCTTGGCGGCCTTGATTGCGAGCGGCGCGTTTTCGGAAATGGTCTGCGCGATTGCCATGGTCTCGCCCCAGAGTTGATCATCGGGGATCACGCGCTCGACGAGGCCGATGCGCAGCGCCTCGGAGGAATCGATGCGCATGCCCGTGTACATCAACAGGCGCGCCCAGGACGGGCCCACCAGCGACACCAGGTGCCGCAAGCCGTCGTAGCCATAGGCGATGCCGAGCCTGGCCGCGGGAATGCCGAACTCGCTGTCATGCGAGGCGATGCGGATGTCGGCAAGCATCGCGACCTGCATGCCGCCGCCGAGGCAAAAACCCTGGATGCAGGCGATGGTCGGCTTGGGATAATCAGCGAGCAGCGCGCGCTGGGCGGCGCTGCGCTTGGCGTACTGCTCGGACGCCGCTGCGTTGTGCCGCGTCTTCTCGAACTGGCTGATGTCCGCGCCCGACACGAACGCCTTGCCGCCGGCGCCGCGGAGGATCACGACGCGCACCGTCTCGTCGTCGCGCAGGCTGGTCAGCGCCTCGCCAAATCCCTCCCACATCTCCAGCGATATCGCGTTGCGTTTGTCGGGATTGTTGAAGGTGATCACGCCGACGCCGCCGGTCGTGTGCTTGAGGATCTTGCGGCCGGCGTAAGCCGTTTCTGTCGTGTCGGTCATGTCGGACATCGCGCGCTCGCTGGTCGTTGACGAGGCAATGTGCGGCGCGGGCGCCGCCGCGGTCAACCGGGTAGGGCGAGGTGTATTGCATCCGCCTGTGCCGCGATCGCATGGCGCGGCGAGGTGTCGGCAAAAGCCGCGGGCGAGTGGCAGTAAGTGCCATGAAAAAAGGGCGGTCATGCCGCCCCGAGAAGGCCGCGCGCACCCGCGCGGGCTCAGATACGCCAATCCGCTCGTTCAATCCGGCCGCGCCCCGCGACGCGACGGATTGAACATCGGCCGTTGAGGCCAGAGCGTCGATCGAATCAGGCTTCGTTCGCTGCGATCGATTCCATCAGCGAGACGAGCTGACGCTGCACCGTCTGGTCCTTGATCTTGCTGTAGGCGCGCAGCAGCCGGAGGCTGAAGGCGCTGTCGAGGAAGAGCAGGCTCTCCACTTCCCGCGCCTTGTTGTCGCCGTCATAGAAGAAGGTCACGGGCACGTCGAGGGCGGTGGCGATCTGCTGAAGCCGAGCCGCGCCGACGCGATTGACGCCCTTCTCGTATTTCTGGACCTGCTGGAAGCTGACGCCAAGCTTCTCGCCGAGCTCGGCCTGCGAGATCTTCATCTCGACGCGCCGCAGACGGATCCGCTTGCCAAGCTCAATGTCCGGCTTGCCGGCACTGCGCTGCTTCATTCTCTTCGCCGCTGTTTTCATACTTCTCACCGTTGTTCTTCGGTTGAAAATCCCCCGAAGAGCTGGGTCAGGGGTTCGCCCATATACGAGTCGTTGAATTCATGCGGATGCACGAACTCTTCCTTAAACCACGGGAAGCGGGCCGGATTGAAAGCCTCGATCAGCCAGTCAATCATGTGCCGCACGCGGGGAATCCGGCCGCTACCGGGATGGTAGGACAGCCAGATGTCCAGCGGTCGGTTCAGCTCGACCTCCAGTGGAATCAACTTCCCGCCAAGCGCAATGGCGTAGCTCGGAAATACGCCGATTCCGGCGCCATTCGCGACCGCCCAGTAATTGGCGCTCGAGACGTTGGTCTTCATGACCAGAAGGTCGCGCTCCGACACGCCCGGGAAGAAGCTCTCGAAAGATTCCTTCGCGGCGAGCTGGTCGGCGAATTGCAGCACCAGGCGGTGCTTGATCAATTCGGCTGCCGAGCGCGGCGCGCCATGTTTTGCGATGTATTTCTCCGAGGCCCAGAACATCAGATGCATACGGCCGAGCCGCACCAGCTTGACGTCGAGCGCCGAGGGACGCGACAGATGGATGGCGACATCGGCCTCGTGGCGGGAGACGTCGGCCGAACGCATCGCGCAATGCAGGTCGACCAGGATCTTCGGATAGGCTTGCTGGAATTCAACCAGCCGCGGTGCGAGCCAGAACGTCCCTAGTCCCTCGGTGACGGCGACGCGGACTTCGCCGGACAGGGCGTTGGCCGTCGAATCGCTGGTCCGCAGCACGTCGAAGGCCGCCGCCTCCATGCGCTCGACGGCGGAGACCACCGTCGCGCCTTCGTCGGTCAGATGGGTGCCGTGGACGTCGCGGGTGAACAGGGTGGTGCCGGTCTGACGCTCGAAATCATCGATCCGGCGACGGACGGCGTTGATCGACAGCGACAGGCGTTCGGCCGCCGAGCGGAAACTTCCACATCGGACGACTTCCAGGAATATGCGGGCCGCGTCCCAATCGGAGAGGCCGCTGATATTTGTGTTTGGGCGTTCTTCCAGCGGAACGCCCCTTTCCGCCAAGGAGTGCATACAATTCCCTTCGGTTTGCTAAACTGGCAGAATCTGGCGCAAACTACAACCACGGCGGGTTGCGGGGTGATGAGTTTTGAACGTCATCCTTACTGCGACGCGAGCGGTATTTGAGTGCTGCCGGGGTTGGGAATCGGGCAGACTGTTGCTCGTTTGAGGGGTCATCGCGTGAGTTCCGTTGCGAGCCTTGAGATGGCTGCGGGATTGTCGGAGCTGTCCGCAGTGGTCGTTCATGCGCGCGAGCCGTTGCCATCATCCCGGATGGATCAATCGCTGCACACCAGACGTTTGGTCCCGGATCGCTCCGGCGGTTGCCGCTGGCGTCGTGGCACGATGTTGGCGGGAACCGCCGTTTCACCGCAGAAGCACACTGAAATCGTGTTCAGAGGCTCAGAGGCCTCATGTTATCGTTGTCGCTCCACGGGGGCCGAAGGGGTCGTCACAACCACGTCTCGCAGGCCGATTTAACGGAAAGAACGCCGGTGTCGCATTCAGACGAACAGTTGCAGTCGGTGCTGGAAACGCTCGAGGAGTGCCGCAGGGTTCTCAATGCGAGCAACAGCCGCGAGTCGGCCGAGCTGCTGTCCATTGTCATTCTCGACGTCAGGATGAAGCTCAAAGGCATTGACGATGCCGATCTCAAGGCATTGTGCGACGAAATGCTGCGGAGCGCTGCGAGCGAACCGCATTCCCCTTCCAAGCAGACGCAGGTCCAGCCCCGGCGTCCGCTGCTCCGCGTGGTGAAGTAGCCGCGCCGCCGAGTCTCGCTTTTCGGCGAGATTTGAGCGCATCCCGATGCCGCACCTGTGATCAGAGACGGCATCGGGAGGAGCCCTGGATTCGCGCGCCTCTGTTGCGCATTCTCAGCCATCGGTTACACCAGAGCCGGTTCGGCCCTGGTCCGCGCGCGTTCCCCGCGCCTGGTGCCGGGCCTGAAATGGCTCCGACTGCATCATGCAAAATGTCTCGATTCCGGCGGCGCTGATTGCCGGCCTCGTCAGCTTCCTCTCGCCGTGCGTCCTGCCTTTGGTCCCGCCCTATCTGATCTATCTTACGGGCGCCACGATCGAGCATGTCGAAAGCGACCAGCCGGCCGCGGCGTCCAAGCGCGCGATCATGATGTCGGCGCTCTTGTTCGTGCTTGGCTTCTCGACCGTGTTCGTGGCGCTCGGTGCCAGCGCCTCGCTGATCGGAGGTCTGATCCGCGCCTGGTCGGCCGAGCTGTCGATTCTCGCAGGCATCGTCATCATCATCATGGGCCTGCACTTCCTGGGACTGACGCGGATCGGCCTGTTGATGCGCGAGGGCCGGCTGCCGATCCCCAAGCCCGTCGGGCTCTGGGGCGCCTACATCATGGGGCTCGCCTTCGCGTTCGGCTGGACGCCCTGCATCGGCCCGATCCTCGCCGCGATCCTGTCGATTGCCGCGGCCGAAGCGACGGTCACCAAGGGGGCGGGCCTGCTCGCCGTCTATTCCGCGGGCCTCGGCATTCCCTTCCTGATCGCCGCCCTGATGATCGAGCAGTTCTCCGCGCTGTTCACGCGGATGAAGGGCCAGCTCGTCAACGTCGAGCGCGCCATGGGCGTATTGATGGTGATCACCGGCATCGGTTTCCTCACCGGCGCGGTTTCGAACGTGAGCATCTGGCTGCTGGAGACGTTCCCGGCGTTGCAGACGATCGGGTAGATTGGCTGTTTTTCGGTGCAGATCAGGCAACCGCCCGACTCATCGCCGATGCCTCTTCATTTCGTTCACCGCATCTCGTCCAGCGCGCACGTCACCGTGCAGACGACGCCGCGCGGCAGGAAGTCGACAGTTGCCTCGCCGCCGAGTTGGTCGCGCGCGCTGCGCTCGATCAGGCGCGAGCCGAAGCCGCGTTGCACTGGGGCCGTCACCGGCGGTCCGCCGATCTCGGTCCAGATCAGCCGCAGCCGCGGCTTCGGCGCATCGCCGATGACCTCCCAGTCCAGGGTCACCCGGCCGGTCTCGTTGGACAGCGCGCCGTACTTCGCCGCGTTGGTGGCGATCTCGTGCACGATCATCGACAGCACCACGGCGGGCCGCGGCGACAACGGCACAGCCGGGCCGGCCATCCGGATGCGGTCGGGCTTGCCGGGCAGGAACGGCTGAATTGCGCGGGCAATAACGCCTCTCAGCTCCGAGCCCGCCCACTTCTCCTGGCTCAAGAGATTGTGCGCTTCGGCCAGCGCGCCGAGCCGTCCCTCGAACTTGGTCCGCTCGTCCCGGCTGGCGCTGCGGAAGGTCTGCACCGCGATCGCCTGCATCAGGGCCAGCGTGTTCTTGACTCGGTGGTTGAGCTCCTCAATCAGCAGATTGTGCAGCATCTCACCGCGCGCGATCGTGGTCGCCATCCTGACCGCGAAGGTCAGCCGGTCAGCAGCAGGATGCCGCCGATCAGGCTGGTGATGGCGATGTTGCGCCAGAGCGGCGCGATCAACGAGCTCTCGGCGACGCCAGCCACGACCGTCCAACCGGTCAGGTGCGACCTGGTAAAGGCTGAGGACAGCGCGACCCCGTCGAGCGAAACGGTCGAAAGGGCTGCCTCCGACGCCCGAGACATCGCATCGTACAGCGCGCCGGAAGCCTGCTTGCCGACCGTCTCGGCAGGGTTCGGTGCGCGCGCGAATACGACGCCCTTGGTGTCGAGCAGGGCCACTGTCCAAAGCCGGTCAGGGCGCTGCTTCTCCACCAGCTCCTGAAAGATGCTGATCGGCGGGCTGAAGCAGAGATCGTAGATCACCTCGCCGTCGCGCAATACCGGGACCTCGACGGTGAGCACCTGCCGCCCATTGATCGCGCCGGTGAACAGGTCGGAATATTGCGGCGACCTGGTCGCGAATACCTTTTCGATGATCTCCAGATTGCCGCGCGGCGGCAGGCGCTCGATGTCTTCCGTCGTCGAGGAGAACAACAGCCGGCCCTTGCGGTCGGAGATCAACACGAGACCGCCCTTGCCATACTGGTCGAGGAAGCCGAGCGCGATGCGGCGGAAATTCTGGAAGTCGTCGTTGCGCAGCGAATTCGTCAGCGCCAGGACCTGCAGGCCGCCGGTCATCCGCTGCACTTCGGAGTCCAGCACAAGGCGCATGCTGCGCACGTTCTCCAGCACGCGGCTGGTCGCGTCAGTTCGATCCTGCTTGTAATTGTAGACGGCAATGCCGACCGCGAAGATGATCAGCGGCAACATCGTTCCCGCGACCAGGAGAGCGAGCCGGACTGGCAGGGTAAGCTTTGACAAACGCGGGCGTCCCGATTCCAGCGCAGCGGCGCCAGATTATGGGTTTGGCAAAGACCATAAGGGCAGCCCTTTTCCGGCGCCACGATTTTCGCATCCGCGAGCAGTCCGGGAGATTTTGCGATGCAGCCGGAGGGGGGCAGGTCATCGCGATCGCGGTCAATAGCAGACGCGTGGCGTAGACAGCCGTCACACTGAGCCCGGCGATCCGGGGCCTCTCGATGCGATTTCATGCTCTAAGTGGGCGGCCGCCGCTGGCGGCAGCCGCCGGAGGTCACGTCGTGATCAATCGATTTCCTGAACGACCGTGCGTGAGCCCGGATCCACCAGCATCACGCGATCGCCGGAATAGACGTAGCGGTACTTCGTCAGCGACGGGCCCCAATCCGCCGGAACGGCCTCAAGCTCGACGTCGGCTGGCACCGTCGCGCCGACCACGATCTTCTCCTTCGTCGTCACCGGACGGACGCGGTGCTCGGTGATGTAGGATTTGATCTTGGTTCGGTATTGCGGCTCGATCTGAACTGTCGCCGCATGACCCGTTCCGGTGGTGGTCACCACAGTGGATTGCGCGAAAGCGCCGGTCGATATCAGGACCGCCGCAGCGGACAGCAGGAACAGCTTTTTCATCTTGTTCTCCTCAAAGGAATTAAGTGTGCCACCAACAACCTGGGGTGAGCGAGGTTCCCAGCCGAGGGAACAAATTGCCGCTTTTTCCCGTTTGTAAATCGACCGGGCCACACTGCCCGGGAAGTTGGAGGAGGAAAACATGAAGCTGAAGATTGCGACCGCAGCACTGATGGTTGCTGCTTTCTCCCTGCCAGCGTTCGCGGCCGACGAGTTCTACGTCGTCCAGGACGTCAAGACCAAGAAGTGCACTGTCGTCGATAAGAAGCCGACAGACGCCTCCATGACCGTCGTCAGCCCTTCAGGAACGGTCTACAAGACGCGCACCGAGGCTGAGAGCAGCATGAAGACCGTCAAGGTCTGCACATCCAATTAGGGAGAGTGTTGATGCCCGTATTTATTCTCTGGGCCGTGCCGGCGATCATTGTGATCGGCGGCGGCATCTATCTGATTGGCCACATGCACTAGGCCTGTCGCGGGAGGCGGGCGGACCTCTGCGTGCAGCGCACAAGCCCGCAAGCCTTCCGTCTTTACGAGAGCCGGAAGTGGCGCATGCGGCCTTGCGCCAGCAGGAACGAGTTGCAGTGCAACAGATCGCGCAGGCGTAGCTCTGTGACGAAGAGGAGCGACAACGTCCGCGAAATGACTTCCGTCCCGCCGTAGTTTTTCATACGCTCCCCGAACGCCGGCCGTAAGCCGGCCGCGCTCACGCCCCGGCCACAGGGGCGGAGCATCAAAGGGAGGGGAGACGATGAAGCGAAGGTCATTTCTCGCTGGTATCGGCGCGACCGCTGCGATCGGCATGCCTTCGATCCTCAGGGCGCAAGCACCGATCACGCTGAACGGCGCGGTCCAGTTCAACGACGATCATGCCTTCAACCGGGCGCTGATCCGGTTCGAGGAGCTGGTGAAGAAGTACTACGGCAAGCCGGTCAATTTCACGCTGCACAAGAACTCCTCGCTCGGCCTCGAGAAGCAATATTTCGAGTATATGTCGCAGGGCAAGGCGGTCGACTACGGCATCGTCTCGCCGGCCCATATGTCGACCTTCGCCAAGGCGGCCCCATTCATCGATGCCCCCTTCGTGTTCAAGGGCATCGAGCACATGAACAAGGTCGTCGAGGCCAATATCCTGACGCCGATCGCCGACGAGGTCGCGGCGAAGGCCGAGGTCGTTCTGATCGGTTATGCCGGTGGTGGCATCCGCAACATCTTCGCCAACAAGCCGCTCAAGAATCTCGCCGATCTTAGGGGTCTCAAGGTTCGCGTGCAGGGCGCGCCGATCTGGTCGAAGACATTTGCGGCGGTCGGCATGAGCCCGACGGTGATCGCCTATAACGAGATCTACAACGCGATTCAGAATGGTGTGATATCGGCCGGCGAAAACGAGGCGGCCGGCGTCGAAGCGATGAAGTTCTATGAAGTGGCCCCGCATCTCAGCCTGACGCAGCACGCGGTGTCGATCCGGCCGATCTGCTTCTCGGTGAAGACGCTGAAGACCTTGCCGAAGGATCTGCAGGACGCGATCATGAAGGCCGGCAAGGAGGCAGGCGACTACGGCCGTCAGCTCGAATCGAGCGAAGAGGTCGTCAAGCTCGACACGCTCGAGAAGGCCGGCAAGCTCAAGCGCGTTCCCTTCGAGGAGCGCGACGCCATGAAGAAGCTCGCCGATCCCGTGATGGCCACCTACGCCAAGGAAATTGGTGCCGAAGCCATTTTCGAGAAGATCAACGTCGTCTGAGGTCGCTTTGTCCGCCGACAATAGTCCGGGCAGGCCCCGCTTCTTGCCCGGAAGGCGGATGAACTGCGGCAGGGAGCCCCAATGTCTGAAATGCCCGTCCCGTCCACACCGTCGCTGTGGCGTCGCGTCACGGCGGCCTATGGGAAGCTGCTCGAATTCCTGCTGGCCGCCAGCGTCGGTATTTTGGTTCTTCCGGTCACGCTGCAAATCATCTCGCGCTACACGCCCTTCATTCCCTCCTACATCTGGACGGAGGAGATGGCGCGGTTTCTCTTCATCTGGACCATCATGATCGGGGCCATCGTCGGTGTGCGGGAAGCGCAGCATTTTGAGGTCGACGTGTGGCCCAATCTGTCGCGGCGATCGGAGGCTGCGGTGCGGATCCTCGCCCGTCTCGGCGTGCTGGCATTGGCGTTGGTGTTTTTATTGGCCGGCATGGAGTTTACCCGCTTCGCCTGGAACAGAACTTCGGAACTTGCCGATCTGCCGCTTTGGTTGATTCACATTGCCTGGCCCGTGACCGGCGCGACGTGGATCGTCTTTGCAGGCGAACAGATCATTGATGAAATGCGCGTTCTGGTTGGGGCAGGGCGATGAGCGGCAATGTACTCTCTGCCGGACAGGCCGCGATGGTGCTGTTCGGGGTCTTCATCAGCCTGCTCATCGTGCGCGTGCCGGTCGCTTTCGCACTCGGTCTTGCCTGCGTGCCGATCCTGCTGATCGAGCCGCACCTGTCACTGATGACGCTCGCGCAGGAGACCTTCAACGCGTATAATTCATTCATCCTGCTCGCGGTCCCGTTTTTCCTGCTGACGGCGAATCTGATGAGCATCGGCGGCATCACCGACCGCCTGGTGGCGCTGTCGCGCTCGTTGGTCGGGCACTGGCCGGGATCCCTGGCGCAGATCAACGTCGTGCTGTCGGTGTTCTTTGCAGGAATTTCCGGCTCCTCGACCGCCGACGCGGCGAGCCAATCAAAAATCTTCATCGATGCACAGACCAAGGAGGGCTACGATCTCTCCTTTTCCATCGCCATCACCGCGGTTTCTGCGGTGCTGGCTGTCATCATCCCGCCATCGATCCTCATGATCGTCTGGGGCGGGCTGATCTCGACCTCGATCGCGGCGATGTATCTAGCCGGCATCGTGCCGGGCCTGCTGATCGCGGGCGCGCAGATGGCGACGGTGCACGTCTATGCCGTGCGCCGCGGCTACCCGACCTATCCGAAGGCGACCTGGGTCGAGATGCGATGCGCCATTTGGCGGTCGATACCAGCGCTGATGACTCCGTTCATCATCGTCGGCGGCATTCTGCTCGGGTGGTTCACTGCAACCGAGTCCGCCTGCGTCGCGGTGCTCTATTCCGTCGCCCTCTCGGCGTTCTTCTATCGCGAGACAGGCCCGCGCCAATTGTACAAGGCCCTGCTCGATACCGGACGCCTTTCCGGCGTGGCGCTGTTTTGCGTCGGCACCGCGAGCGCGTTCGGCTGGCTGCTTGCCTATTACAGGATCCCGCAAGAGCTGCTGGCCAACGTCTCGACATGGGGCATGGGCAGCGTCGCGGCCGGCTTCTTCATCGCCTTCTGCTTCCTGGTGGTGGGCTGCTTCCTCGACGCCATCCCGGCGATCATCATCGTCGGCACGGTGCTGGAGCCGCTAGCCAAATCCGTCGACCTCCATCCGGTCCAGTTCGCGATCATCTCCATCGTCTCGCTGGCCTTCGGACTGGTGACGCCGCCCTATGGTCTATGTCTGATGATCGCCTGTTCGATCGCGGGCGTGCGGCTGCGTTATGCTCTGAAGGACACGGTGATCATGCTGATTCCGATGCTGCTCGTGCTGGCGGCGCTCATCGTTTGGCCGAGCGTGTCGCTGTTCTTGCCGCGTCTGATCGTGCCGGAGATGCTCAAATGAGGCGCTGATGGCGCGATCCCGCGGCGACGGCCGCGGGATCCATTCCATCGCTTACAGATTGCTCTCGGTGATCGCGGCGTAGACCATGCTGCGCAGCTCGCGACGGATCGGATAGGCGCTCGAGGGCAATACCTGCGTCATGAAGATCGTGATCAGCTCTTCGGCGGGGTCGATCCAGAACGAGGTCGTGGCCGCGCCGCCCCAATTGTATTCGCCGGGGCTGCCGGCGATCAGCGTGTCGGCCGGGCGCATGGTCACGGCAAAGCCAAGACCGAAGCCGATACCGTTATAGGCAGCTTCCGAAAACAGCGAGCGTGACACCTCGGGCAGGAAGCGTCCGCCCGGAATGTGGTTGCTCGTCATCAGCGCCAGCGTCTTCGGCCCGATTAGCCTGACGCCACCGAGCTCGCCACCGTTGAGCAGCGCGCGGCAGAAGGTGAGATAATCGGCGACCGTCGAGCACAGCCCGCCGCCGCCGGAGATGAAGGAGGGCGGCGACAGGAAGGAGCTGGTTGCCGGATCATCCTGGAGCGTCAGGCCCTCGCGCCGCTGGCCCGCATGGAACGTCATTCCGCCGCCTGGATCGGCGGAATAGCAGGCCGCGAACCGATGCGCCTTCGAGGCTGGCACGTGGAAATCGGTGTCGGTCATGCCGAGTGGATCGAGGATGCGCGCTTTCAGGAACTGCTCGAACGGCATGCCTGAAATCTTGCCGACGAGATAGCCGAGCACGTCGGTCGCGACCGAGTAGTTCCAGGCCTCGCCCGGCGAGAACTCCAGCGGGATCTTTGCAAGGGCCTCGATCATGGTCTGGAGCGTGCCGGACTTCTCGACCTCGCCGATCTTCTCGGCGCGATAGGCGGCATCGACATTGGAGCGCTGCTGGAAGCCGTAGGTGAGGCCGGAAGTATGGCGCAGGAGGTCGACGATCAGCATCGGCCGGGACGGCGGCCGGGTCAGGAAGGCCGGGTAGGTGCCGGCGACGAACACGCCGAGATCCTTCCATTCCGGAATGTACTTGGCGACGGGCTCGTCGATCGCGACGAGACCTTGCTCGACCAGCATCATGAAGGCGATGCTGGTGAGCGGCTTCGTCATGGAATAGATGCGGTAGATGGTGTCGTCCTTGACCGGCACTTTGCGCTCGAGGTCGGCAAGGCCCTGAACCGAGCTGTGCGCGACCTTGCCGCGGCGGTAGACGAGGAGATGCGCACCCGGGAACCGGCCCGCGTCGATGTACCGGTTCTTCAGATGCGCATCGACGCGGTCGAGTGCGGTCTTGGACATGCCTACGGATTCGGGCGAGGCGGGTGTGGGCGCGAGCATCAGTTCCTCCGGGCAGTTTTTGTTGCTCCGTGATAGCCGAAATGGCGGACTCATTCCAAGCCGGTCGCGCTTAACGCCGGCCGGCCGGTTGGTGTAGGCTCCAATCTGGAACGCCGCCAAGCAGCCCCAAGAGATCCCAACGGGCCAACGAGAAAACGCAGGCAAACGCACCATGACCCAGTTCAACGAGACCGAGCTCACCGAAGCCGTCATCCGGAGCTTTGACCGGACACCCAACCCGCGCGCGAAATTCCTGCTCCAGGAATTGGTGAAGTCGCTGCACGACTACGTGAGCAAGACCGGTCTCACCTTCGAGGAGTGGGAATACGCCATCGATTTCCTGACCCGCACCGGCCAGAAATGCACCGACACCCGCCAGGAGTTCATCCTGCTGTCAGACGTGCTCGGCGTCTCCATGCTGGTCGACGCGGTCAATCACCGCGACCGCGAGGGCGCAACCCAGACCACGGTGCTCGGCCCGTTCTACGTCGGCGAGCACAAGGTGACCGCGCACGGCACCGACATCTCGCCGAACAATCAGACCGGCGAACGGATGTTCGTGCAGAGCCGCGTCACCGATCTCAAGGGCAAGCCGCTCGCGAATGTCCCCGTCGACGTCTGGCATGCCGACGATGACGGCTTCTATGATTCACAGAAGCCGAACTATAACGAGGTCGGCGCCTCAGCGCGGGCGCGCTTCATCACCGATGACGACGGCCGGTTCTTCTTCCGCACCATCCTGCCGTGCAGCTACCCGATCCCGACCGACGGTCCGGTCGGAGAGATGATCATGCAGACCAACCGCCATCCGATGCGCCCGGCGCATGTCCATTTCCTGGTCAATGCAAAGGGCTATGAGCCGCTGATCACCCACGTCTTCATGGATGGCGACAAATACCTGGATTCCGACGTGGTGTTCGGTGTGAAGGACGATCTGGTGGCCAAGGTCGAGCCGCGCAACGACCTTGAGATGCCCGACGGCACCAAGGCGAACGGGCAGTGGCACCTGATGAGCTATGAATTCCGCCTCAAGCCGGGCGGCGGTATGGCGCCGAAGCCGCTGGGGACGAAGGCGGAGGAGCCGGCCTGACGGTCAGGCGCGAGCAGCGCGCGCCGCCTCTCTCAGCGCCCAATGAAGGCCGCCAGCTCGTCAGGCGTGCCCATCGGAAAGGCTTCTTTCATGAAGTCGAGGAAGGCGGATACGCGCGCGCTCAAGAGCCGCCGCGATGGATAGAGCGTCCACAACGCGATCTCGGGTCCGTCGATGTCGCCCCAATGCACCAGCGTGCCGGCAGCCAGGTCGTGACTGACCAGTGACACGGGAAGGCGCGCGGCGCCGACGCCCGCCCGGACTGCATCGCGGACCATGACGAGCGATGACAGGCGCAGGACCGGATCAACCGTGATGCGCGATCTTCCGCCTGGCACCGTCACTTCCCAGGTTGTTAGCTGGTCGCCCGCTCCGCGCATGACAGCCGGCACAGCGATACCGTCCCTCGGCCGCTTCAAATCCGGGCTCGCCACGACCACCAGCCGGTCGCGCAGAAAGATCCGTCCCACAAGGCTCTCGTCCGGAGCCGGATTGACCCGAATGACGAGGTCATACCCTTCCTCCACCATGTCCACGGAGCGATCTTCCGTTGTGACCTCAAGACGGACCTCCGGATATCTGAGCGCGAACCCGGCCGCGAGATTCCCCATTGCAGTTTGCGAGAACAGCAAAGGCGCGCTGATCCGCAGGCGGCCCCGCGGCCTGTCCCCACCCGAAGCGATTGCCGCGGCCGTCTCGTCGAGCTCGGTAAGCAATGCTCCCGTCCGCTCGTAAAGGGCGCGTCCTTCCTGGGTGAGTTTCAGGTCGCGCGCGCCGCGCTCGAACAGGCGCAGGTCGAGCGCGGCCTCCAGCTCGGCGACCCGCCGGGACAAGGTGGCTTTCGGGCGCCCGGCGGCCCGTGCGGCGCGTCCGAACCCGCCGTGTCGGGCGACGAGGTTGAAGTCGGCGAGTGCGAGCAGGTCCATCGTTCCACCAGTGAGACGATCCGTCTACATATATCGTCTATCGGTTCAAATGTGGACCACTAATTCCCGGGTGTCTTCTTCACCAAAACCCGGAGTGATCCCATGACCATCCTCGTTACCGGCGCAACCGGCACCATTGGCCGCCACGTCGTCGAACAACTCGTCAAGCGCGGCGCCGATGTCCGTGCTCTCGCCCGCGATCCTGCAAAGGCAAACCTCCCGGCAGGCGTCACTGTCGTGCAGGGCGACCTGCTCGATGTCGACGCGCTCCGCGGCGCGTTTAGCGGAGTCTCGACCCTGTTCCTGCTCAACGCAGTGGTGCCGGATGAATTCACGCAGGCGCTGATTGCGCTCAACGTCGCCCGCGAGGCCGGCATCGAGCGGGTCGTCTACCTCTCGGTGATCCACAGCGACCGCTACGTGAACGTGCCGCACTTTGCCGGCAAGTTCGGCGTCGAGCGGATGATCGAGCAGATGGGCTTCAACGCCGCCATCCTGCGCCCCGCTTACTTCATGAACAACGACGTCACGATCAAGGACGTGGTGACCGGATACGGCATCTATCCGATGCCCATCGGGAGCAAGGGGCTGGCCATGATCGACGCACGCGACATCGGCGAGATCGCGGCCGTCGAACTCATCCGTCGTGAGCGAGCCGCAACATCGCTGCCGCTCGCCCGCATCAACCTCGTCGGCCCCGAAACGCTAACCGGCGCGAAAGCCGCCGCGGTCTGGTCGGAGGTGCTGGGTCGCACCATCGCCTATCCCGGCGACGATACCGCCGGCTTCGAGAAGAATCTCAGGCAGTTCATGCCGAACTGGATGGCCTTCGACATGCGGCTGATGAGCGAGCGTTTCCTCATCGAGGGAATGGTGCCCGAAGCCGGCGACGTCGAGCGTCTGACCGCGCTGCTGGGCCGTCCCCTGCGCTCCTACCGCGACTTCGTCTCCGAGATCGCGGCCTCCGCCTGACGATACGGCACGCCCCAATCCTCACAAGGAATTCGATCATGATCGCTTCAACGGGCACCGTTCCGGTGAATCCGGACGGCGCAGCGAAGATACTGGTACTTGGCGCCACCGGCCGGCTGATCGTCAGCCAGGCGGTCGGGCCCTGACGGATCTTTCGGACTTCCATGGCGGCAGCATTGCGCGCGAAGACGTTGCGAAATTCGTGCTGGATCAGGTGCGCGCGGATGCATGGCTGCATCAGTCTCCGCTGATCACGTGGTGAGCCCTGCGAGGCCACGCCCCTGATCAGCGCGCGTGCAATATCGCCAGCAGCACGACGACCGCGCAGGCGAGCGCCGCCGTGGTCAATTTCCAGAACATCAGCGGACTGCGCTCCAAAAGCGGCGTGATGCGCGTGTCGAGATAGACCGGATTGGGCGTGCGAAGCTCGTAGATGAATTCGGACAGATCGTCGTGCCGCTTGTAGGGATCAGGATGTAGCGCGCGCCTGAGCGCGCCGTCGACCCAGGCCGGCACATTGCGGTCGTCGTCGGCTGGGCGATACTGAAGTCGCCGCACGTCCGCCTTGCGCCGAATTCGGGCGACCTGGGTGCCATAGGGCAGCTTTCCCGTCAGCATCTGGTAGCAGATCACAGCCAACGAAAACATGTCGGAGCGCGGCGAGCCGCCTTCGCCGAGAAAGTACTCCGGCGCCGTATACTGGACCGTTCCCAGGATGTCGTCGGCCTCGTCTCGCGGCGCCGCTTCCGCGACGCCCGCCACCCTGACCGATCCGAAGTCGATGATCTTGGCGGTGCCGGTCTTGTCGATCAGGATGTTGTCCGGCCTGAGGTCCTGATGCAGCATCTCCATGCGGTGGAAGGCGCGTAAGCCCGCGGCGACCTGCTCGATGAGGGCGCGGACGGTTTCGAGATCGGGGCGTGGATTGTCGGTCATCCACTGCTTCAAGGTCTGGCCTTCGACGAATTCGGTCGCGATGTAGAGATAGCTGCGCCGTCTCGAGTGTGACCGCGGCTTCAGCACGTGCGGGCTGTCGATCCGGCGCGCGATCCATTCCTCCATCAGGAAGCGCTTGAGATAGGCGGCGTTATCGCGCAGGTCGACCGACGGCAGCTTGAGCGCGACCGGTTCCTCGGTCTCGGTGTCGACGGCAAGGTAGATATGACTGCGGCTGCTGCCGTGGATCTCGCGCACGATCCGGTAGCCGTCGAAGATCGCGCGCGGTTCCGGCAGCGGAGGCAGCGGCAATTGGGACGTCTGATTGAAGATGCCGGCCGGCTCGCGCTGCGGCACTGCATCGATGCGCAGGATCTGGACCGTGATGTTGTCGTCGCTGCCGCGCCGGTAGGCTTCCTCGACGATGGCCTTGGCCGCCGCGTCGAGCTCGCCTGCGTGCTCGTTCAGCGCGCTCGTGACGAAGCGCGCGTCGACGAATTCGTAGGCGCCGTCGGTCGCCAGCAGAAAGGTGTCGCCCGCCTCGATCTCGAAGGCCTGATAGTCGATCTCGAGCTGCGGATTGATGCCGAGTGCGCGGCCGAGATAAGTCTGCTCCGACGACACGATGATCCGGTGATCGTCGGTCAGTTGCTCGAGCGCCTTACCGGCGACGCGGTAGACGCGGCAGTCGCCGACATGGAAGATATGCGCGGTGGTCGCCTTGATGACCATGGCGGTGAGGGTGCAGACATAGCCCTTGTCGCGATCATAGGCGTATTGGCTCTTGCGCGTCTGCGCGTGCAGCCAGGAATTGGTCGCATCCAGCACGCGGCGGGCGGACGTCTTCACGGTCCAGGATTCCGACGTGCAGTAATAGTCCATCAGGAAGCTCTTGACCGCCGACTCGCTGGCGATCTGGCTCACCGTGCTGCTCGAAATGCCGTCGGCGAGGACGGCGGCGATGCCCTTCAGGCTAAGCAGCGGCTCCTCTGGAATGAGGACGCCATGAAAATCTTGGTTGACGGGCTTGCGACCCTTGTCGGAGTGCTGGCCGACCGAAATCAGGAGTCCGGGGGTCATGGTCGTCACCAGGAAAGAAGAACCTCACCCTGCGCGGGCGAGGCTCCTCTGTCGAGACGTATTCGATTAGGCCGCAACGCGGGGCTTCGTAGCCTTGCCAAGCTCGCGCTTCGGCAGGGTCATAACGTGCGTGGCGTAGAGGGTCATGCCGGTGAAGGCGAGGCCGCCGACGAGGTTGCCGAGCACCGTCGGGATCTCGTTCCAGATCAGATAGTCCATGATCGAGAATTTCGCATGCAGCATAAGGCCCGACGGGAACAGAAACATGTTCACGACGGAATGCTCGAACACCATGTAGAAGAACACCAGGATCGGCATCCACATCGCGATGACCTTGCCGGGGACCGAGGTCGAAATCATGGCGCCGACCACGCCGGTCGAGACCATCCAGTTGCAGAGCATGCCGCGCAGGAACAGCGTTGCCATGCCGGCCGCGCCGTGCGCCGCATATCCCAGGGTTCGGCCTTCACCGATGTTGCCGATGGCTGCGCCCACCTTGTCGGGCGCCTGGGTAAAGCCGAATGTCGTCACGAAGGCCATCATGAAGGCGACGGTGAAAGCGCCGGCGAAATTGCCGATGAACACCAGGCCCCAGTTGCGCAGCACGCCGCCGAGGGTGACGCCCGGGCGCTTGTCGATCAGCGCGAGCGGCGAGAGCACGAACACGCCGGTCAGGAGGTCGAAGCCCAGTAGATAGAGCATGACGAAGCCGACGGGGAACAGAAGCGCGCCGACCAGCGGCTGGCCGGTGTTGACGTTGATCGTGACGGCGAACCAGGCTGCCAACGCCAGGATCGCGCCGGCCATGTAGGCGCGGATGATGGTATCCCGGGTGGACATGAAGATCTTGGACTCGCCCGCATCCACCATCTTGGTGACGAATTCCGAAGGCGCGAGATACGACATCAATGGTTCCTTTTGCTTCGTAAGTGAGATCGACACACCCTCATTGAGAGTGCGCTGAACGTCTTGGCGCCGTGCGGGCTGGCCTGCCGCGCACGAGGGCTATGGAGTTGGAAGCCTTGGGAATCGCGTCACGACGAGCGAGAGGACCGCGAAGCAGTTGAGCTTCCGGAATGCAGCCGTCAGAGGCTGCAACCATGCGGCAAGCCGCAGTCTTCGTTGACGCCCAAGGAGATGCAAGTTGCGTGCCGCTCGTGCGCGGAAGAAAACTGAAGCGATATCAGCAGGATGTGTCTCTGCTCAAGCGGCCCCCGAAGCGCCTGTCGGCCTCCTGCTTGGTCTTCTGCACAAGGTTTGTGCGTCGCACAAAGATTGAGCAGATCGCAAGTTTCACATGCGAAGCGCTGATGCGGCAGCCTGCCGCAATTCCAGTAACATGTTGATTGTTCTTACGTATTGTGGCCGTCGGGCTTGGCACGAAGCTTGAATAGTTCGGTGCCGACGCCATTGAAGCCGTCCCGCGAGACTTCTCATCCGACTTGCCGACGCCACCAGACGGGGGTTTCCCCGGTCGTGCGTTCGCATGCGCCAAAGACGGCGCCGCCGGACGGACGGGCTGATCGTGTGCACTGAAGCCATCAATTCTGCAACGACGCAAAGGACGACACTGCCTATGACCAAGCGCACCCGCCGGCCCTCGGATAACGGGCTTAGCCGCCGCCAATTGATGAAGGCGACCGGCGCTACCGCCGCACTTCTCGCCGCCGCAAAACTGAATTTCCCCGCTGGCGCCTTCGCGCAGGAGGCAGGCCCCGAGGTCAAGGGCGCCAAGCTCGGCTTCATCGCGCTCAGCGATGCCGGCCCGCTGTTCGTGGCCAAGGACAAGGGCCTGTTCGCAAAATACGGCATGCCCGACACCGACGTGCAGAAGCAGGCCTCCTGGGGCACCACGCGCGACAACCTCGTGCTCGGCTCCGAAGGCAATGGCATCGACGGCGCACATATCCTCACCCCGATGCCGTATCTGATCTCGGCCGGCAAGGTGACGCAGAACAACCAGCCGACGCCGATGTACATCCTGGCCCGGCTCAATCTCGACAGCCAGTGCATCTCCGTTGCGAACGAATATGCTGACCTCAAGCTCGGCGTCGATGCGACGCCCTTCAAGGCTGCGCTGGACAAGAAGAAGGCGTCCGGCAAGGCGGTGAAGGCGGCAATGACCTTTCCCGGTGGTACGCATGATCTCTGGATCCGCTACTGGCTCGCCGCCGGCGGCATCGACCCCGATAAGGACATCGAGACCATCGTCGTGCCGCCGCCGCAGATGGTGGCCAACATGAAGGTCGGCACCATGGACTGCTTCTGCGTCGGCGAGCCCTGGAATCTGCAGCTGATCCATCAGAATATCGGCTACACCGCGCTGACGACCGGCGAGCTCTGGAATAAGCATCCGGAGAAATCCTTCGGCATGCGCGCCGCCTTCGTCGACAAGTACCCAAAGGCCGCCAAGGCGCTATTGATGGCGGTGATGGAAGCCCAGCAATGGGCCGACAAGGCCGAGAACAAGGCCGAGCTTGCCGCCATCATGGGCAAGCGGCAGTGGATGAACTGCCCGGTCGAGGACGTGCTCGATCGTACCGCAGGCAAGTTCGACTACGGCATCCCCGGCAAGGTGGTGGAGAAGTCTCCGCACATCATGAAGTATTGGCGCGACTTCGCCTCGTACCCCTTCCAGAGCCACGATCTGTGGTTCCTCACCGAGGACATCCGCTGGGGCAAGTACGAGGCGAATTTCGACACCAAGGCGCTCATCGCCAAGGTCAATCGCGAGGACATGTGGCGCGATGCGGCCAAGACGCTCGGTGTCGCGGCCTCCGAGATCCCGGCCTCCACCTCGCGCGGTAAGGAGACCTTCTTCGACGGCAAGGTGTTCGATCCGGAAAATCCGGCTGCTTATCTGAAGTCGCTCGCGATCAAGCGTGTCGAAGTCTGATCGGGGGCCAGCGGCCGCCTTTGCGCGGCCGCATCGTCTTTTGAAGCCGGAGAGATTGCAATGAATATGTCCGCCGCCAAGATCGAGATTGAAACGGCGACGCCTGCGGCCAGCGCCGCGCCGGTCGTCGCGATGACGCCAAAGCGTCCCCCGCGCACTGAAGCTTACGCACGCATGGCACGGGAGACGGCCGCGCGCGTGATCCCGCCGCTGGTCGTGATCGCGCTGCTGACGCTGGTCTGGGAGCTGGTCTGCCGCCGCGCCGGCTCGGCGCTGCCGCCGCCATCAAAAGTGTTCAAGGACACCAAGGAGCTGATCCTCGATCCGTTCTTCGACCATGGCGGTATCGACAAGGGCCTGTTCTGGCATCTCTCCGCCAGTCTCCAGCGCGTCGCCTTCGGCTATTCGCTCTCGGCGATTGCCGGCATCGCGTTGGGCGTGCTGGTCGGACAGTCGGTCTGGGCGATGCGCGGGCTCGATCCGCTGTTCCAGGTGCTGCGCACCATCCCGCCGCTCGCCTGGCTGCCGCTCTCGCTCGCCGCCTTTCGCGATGGCCAACCCTCGGCGATCTTCGTCATCTTCATCACCTCGATCTGGCCGATCATCATCAACACCGCGGTCGGCATCCGCAACATCCCGCAGGACTACCGCAACGTCGCGGCCGTGGTGCAGCTCAATCCGCTCGAGTTCTTCTCCAAGATCATGATTCCGGCGGCCGCGCCCTACATTTTCACCGGCCTGCGCATCGGCATCGGCCTGTCGTGGCTCGCCATCGTCGCCGCCGAAATGCTGATCGGCGGCGTCGGCATCGGTTTCTTCATCTGGGACGCCTGGAACTCCTCGCACATCAGCGAGATCATCCTGGCGCTGTTTTATGTGGGCATCGTCGGCTTCGTGCTGGACCGCCTGATCGCGGGCCTCGGCAAGTTCGTCACCCGCGGCACCGCGCAGAATTGAGAGGAGGGCACATGACCGCCTATTTGAAGCTCGACCACATCGACAAGGTCTTCACTCGCGGCGCGGCCACCACGGAGGTGCTCAAGGAAATCAACCTGACGATCGAGAAGGGCGAATATGTCTCGATCATCGGCCATTCCGGCTGCGGCAAGTCGACCCTGCTCAACATCATCGCAGGCCTGACCGGCGCGACCACCGGCGGCGTGCTGCTGGAGAACCGCGAGGTCAACTCGCCGGGGCCCGATCGCGCCGTCGTGTTCCAGAACCACAGCCTGCTGCCGTGGCTGACCGTCTATGAGAACGTCAGGCTCGGCGTCGACAAGGTCTTTTCCAGGACCAAATCCCGCGCCGAACGCGACGCCTGGGTGATGCACAATCTCAACCTGGTGCAGATGGCCCACGCCAGGGACAAGCGTCCTTCCGAAATCTCCGGCGGCATGAAGCAGCGCGTCGGCATTGCGCGGGCGCTGGCGATGGAGCCGAAGGTGCTGCTGCTCGACGAGCCCTTCGGCGCGCTCGACGCGCTGACCCGAGCGCATCTCCAGGACTCCGTGATGGCGCTGCATCAGAAGCTCGGCAACACCATCCTGATGATCACCCACGATGTCGACGAGGCGGTGCTGTTGTCCGACCGCATCGTCATGATGACAAACGGGCCGAGCGCGCGCATCGGCGAGGTGCTGGAGGTGCCGCTGACGCGGCCGCGCAAGCGGCTCGAGCTTGCGACCAGCGCCACCTACTTGAAGTGCCGGCAGCGCGTGCTCGAATTCCTCTACGAGCGTCATCGCTTCGTCGAGGCCGCCTAACCGAAGCGTTAACGGGCGATATGCGCGCGCCTAATTAATCGACATGCCGCTCAATCCTTGTGCGTCGCACAAGGATTGAGCGAATCGCAAATTTAGCGTGCGGAAAGGCCCTGCAAAAAATTCGGGCAATACGAATAACGTGCTGAAATCCCTATATTTCCAGCGTGCGCGCAACTGGCACGGAAATTGAAATGTAATTGCGCGACGCCAACGACGACGTCCCTCAACATCATCAATCAGCATCGTGAACTCGCCACCGGGGTGACGCCTCGGAGCGTGCCTCCGTGGCCGGAGGCTGAGCCTGCAACGACGCAGCGGTGAGCCTAGAAGGGATACTCAATGACGAAGAATCCAACCTGGATTTCAGACTGGCGCCCCGAAGATGAGGCGTTCTGGAATACGACTGGCAAGACCATCGCGCGACGCAACCTGATCTGGTCGATCGTGGCCGAGCATATCGGCTTCTCGGTCTGGCTGATCTGGAGCATCGTCGCCACCAAGCTGCCGCAGGCGGGCTTCCACTACACCACCGACCAGCTGTTCCAGCTCGTCGCCGTGCCGGGCCTGATCGGCGCCCTGATGCGCTTCCCCTACACATTTGCCGTGACGACCTTCGGCGGCCGCAACTGGACCGTCTTCAGTGCAGCGATCCTGTTCATTCCGACGCTGTCGCTTGCCTATTTCGTGAGCCAACCCGACACGCCGTTCTGGCTGATGCTGCTGGTTGCCTCGGCCGCGGGCCTCGGGGGAGGCAATTTCGCCTCCAGCATGACCAACATCTCCTTCTTCTTTCCCGACCGGATGAAGGGATGGGCGCTCGGCCTCAACGCCGCCGGCGGCAATATCGGCGTCTCCAGCGTGCAGCTCTTGACCCCGATCCTGATGACGCTCGCGGTTATCAACCTGTTCCAGGCCACGCCCGTCGATGGCGTCTTCCTCCAGAACGCCGGCTTGATGTGGGTGCTGCCGATCGCGATCGCGGTGTTCGGCGCCGTGTTCTTCATGAACAACCTGACCTCGGCGAAATCATCGGTGAAGAATCAGCTCGCGATCGTCAAGCGCAAGCACACCTGGATCATGGCCTATCTTTATATCGGTACATTCGGCTCCTTCATCGGCTACTCCGCCGCGTTCCCGCTGCTGATCAAGACGCAGTTTCCAGCCGTGACGATCTCGATCGCCTTCCTGGGGCCACTGGTCGGCTCGCTCTCGCGCCCGCTCGGCGGCTGGCTTGCCGACAAGATCGGCGGCTCAATCATCACCTTCTGGAACTTCATCATGATGGCGGGCGCCACGGTTGGCGTGCTCTACTTCGTGGGACAGAAGGATTTCATCGGCTTCCTGTCGATGTTCCTGATCCTGTTCGTGACGACGGGCATCGGCAACGGCTCGACCTATCGCATGATCCCCTCGATCTTTCGCGAGGAGAATCTGTTCAAAGTGCGCGGCAAGGGCGATACGGCGCGCGCACTCGCGCTGAAGACGGCGAGCATCGAGAGCGGCGCGGCGGTCGGCTTCATCGGTGCGATCGGCGCGGTCGGCGGCTACCTGATCCCGACCGGCTTCGGCAAGTCGATCGCCCTGACCGGCGGGCCGCAGCTCGCGCTTGCGATCTATCTCGCCTTCTACGCCTCCTGCCTCGCTCTGACCTGGTGGTTCTACCTGCGTCGCAGCCCGCAGGGTGAAGGCGCGTCGAGCCTTGCGGAAGCAAGAGTGTGACACTCGATACGAAGCTCGCTTCTCCCCGTACGCGGGGAGAAGCTCCACCGCAGGCTATGGAATAGGGAATTGCCATGAGTGAACCGCTCGTCATTGTCGGTAACGGTATGGCGGCTGCGCGACTGGTCGATGAGCTCGCCAAGACCGCGCTCGGCCGCTACGCGGTCGCCGTCATCGGCGAAGAGCCGCGGCTCGCTTACAACCGCGTGCTGCTCTCATCCGTGCTGGCTGGCGAGACCGGCTCGCACGAGATCGAGCTCCGGCCGGCCGACTGGTGGCGCCATCGCGGCGTCACGG
The DNA here is from genome assembly GCF_023073735.1 of Bradyrhizobium sp. 160. NCBI lineage: Bacteria > Pseudomonadati > Pseudomonadota > Alphaproteobacteria > Hyphomicrobiales > Nitrobacteraceae > Bradyrhizobium > Bradyrhizobium sp. 160. The sequence continues at coordinate 38,454 of NZ_JADPKD010000063.1, read as the reverse complement.
TGCGCTACGGTTATCGGGTCACCGAGATTGATACCGGCCGCCGCGAGCTCAAGATCGCCGGCGAGGAGAGCATGGAATATTCCAAGCTGGTGCTCGCCACCGGCTCGACGCCGCTGCGGCTTAACGTGCCGGGCGCCGATTTAGCCGGAGTGCACACTTTCCGCGATACGCGTGACGTCGATCTGTTGCTGACGCTAGCTGCGGCGAAGAAGCGCGTCGTCGTGGTCGGCGGCGGCCTGCTCGGTCTCGAAGCGGCGTATGGCCTTGCCAAGGCCGGCGCGCCGGTGACGCTGCTGCATCTGATGGACCGGCTGATGGAGCGCCAGCTCGACGGGCCGGCCGCCGATCTGCTCAAGACGCTGGTCGAGCGCAAGGGCATCCGGATCCTGCTCAATGCCTCGACCGCCCGCATTCATGGAGAGGGCCGTGTCGAGGTCGTCGAGCTTGCCGATGGCAGCCGTATCGAGGCCGACGCCGTAATCTTCGCCGCCGGGATCAAGCCGAACGTCGCACTGGCCGAGGACGCCGGCATCGCGGTCAACCGCGGCATCGTCGTCAACGACGTGATGCAGACGGCTTCGCCCGACATCTTCGCGCTCGGCGAATGCGCCGAGCATCGCGGCATCTGCTATGGCCTGGTCGAGCCGGCTTACGAGCAGGCGCGGGTGCTGGCGCGGCATCTGGCCGGCCGTCCGGCCGCCTACCAGGGCAGCGTGGTCTCGACCAATCTGAAAGTCTCCGGTGTCGGCGTGTTCTCGGCCGGCGACTTCATGGGCGGGGAGGGCAGCGAGAACCTCGTGCTCACCGACCGCAGGCGCGGCACCTACAAGAAGCTCGTCATTGCCGATGGCCGGCTCGCCGGCGCCGTACTGATCGGCGATACCGTCGATGCGCTCTGGTATCTCGAACTGATCCGCAATCGCGACAAGGTGGCGGCGATCCGCACCGACATGATGTTCGGCCGCGCGCTGGCGCGTCCCTCCAAGGCGGCTTGACAAGGCAGCTTGATAAGGCAGTTCGATATGACGGCGATCGATCCCGCGCTCCGCACGACCAAGACGACCTGTCCCTATTGCGGCGTCGGCTGCGGCGTGTTGGCGACGCCCGACGGCAAGGGCGGCGCGGCGATCGCGGGCGACCCCGAGCATCCCGCCAATTTCGGCCGGCTGTGCTCTAAGGGCTCAGCGCTGGGCGAGACCGTCGGCCTCGAAAGCCGACTGCTCTATCCGATGATCCGCTGCAAGGGCGTGCTCGAGCGCGTCGCCTGGAGCGATGCGCTCGATCACGTCGCCCACCGCATGCAGCACATCGTGGCGCGCGACGGCGCCAACGCGGTGGCGTTCTATCTCTCCGGCCAATTGCTTACCGAGGACTATTACGTCGCCAACAAGCTGATGAAGGGCTTTGTGGGCACCGCCAATGTCGACACCAATTCGCGGCTGTGCATGTCGTCCTCGGTCGCCGGTCATCGCCGCGCCTTCGGCGCCGACACTGTGCCCGGCTGCTACGAGGATCTCGACCAGGCTGACCTGCTGGTGTTCGTCGGATCGAATGCGGCCTGGTGCCATCCCGTGCTGTTCCAGCGCATGCTGAAGAACCGGCAGGAGCATGGTGCGCGGATGATCGTGATCGATCCGCGCCGCACCGACACCGCTGATGACGTCGATCTGTTCCTCGGCCTCAAGCCCGGAACCGACACCGCGCTGTTTTCCGGCTTGTTTGTCCATCTCGCTGACAACAGCGCGCTGGATCAGAACTACATCGCGAACAACACCTCAGGCTTCGACGATGCGCTGGCTCGCGCGCGCAACATTGCTGGCAGCGTCACTGCGACGGCGCTGGCCACGGGCCTCTCCGAACAGGATGTTGCGGCCTTCTTTCAGATGTTCCGCGACACGCCGCGCGTCGTCACGCTCTATTCGCAAGGCGTCAACCAGTCGGCGCAGGGCACCGATAAGGTCAACGCGATCCTGAACTGCCATCTTGCGACGGGACGCATTGGCAAGCCGGGCGCCTCGCCGTTCTCGCTCACCGGCCAGCCCAACGCCATGGGCGGCCGCGAGGTCGGCGGCCTCGCCAATATGCTCGCCGCGCATATGGGCTTCACGCCGCCCGACATCGATCGTGTCAGGCGGTTCTGGAAGGCGCCGCGCATCGCCACGCATGAGGGATTGAAGGCGGTGCAATTGTTCGAGGCGATCGACCGCGGCGAGGTCAAGGCACTCTGGGTGATGGGCACCAACCCGGCAGTGTCGCTTCCCGACGCCGACTTCGTGCGCGAGGCGCTGAAGAAGCTCGAGCTGTTCGTGGTCTCCGAGAACGTGCTTTTCAACGACACCGTCGAAGCGGGCCCGCATGTGCTGCTGCCGGCACTCGCCTGGGGCGAGAAGTCGGGCACGGTGACCAACTCCGAACGCCGCATCTCGCGCCAGCGCTCGTTCCTGCCGGCGCCGGGCGAGGCACGCCCCGATTGGTGGATCCTGAGCGAGACCGCAAAACGTCTCGGCTTCGGCGACAGCTTCAACTACAAATCGGCCGCCGAGATTTTTCGCGAGCACGCGGCGCTCTCGGCCTTCGAGAACGACGGCAGCCGTGATTTCGACATCGGCGCGCTGACCTCGCTGTCGGACGAAGCTTTCGATGCACTCAAGCCGGTGCAGTGGCCGGCGCGCCAAGGCGAGGCGCCCGGCGCGCGCTTCTTCGCGAATGGCGGCTTCTTCACCAATGACGGCAAGGGCCGCTTCGTCGCGCCGGAAGTGCCGGCGTTGCGCAGCGAGACCGGCGCCTCGCGTCCCCTGAGGCTCAACACCGGACGCATCCGCGACCAGTGGCACACCATGACGCGCACGGGCCTCAGCCAGCGGCTCGGCGCGCATCTGCCCGAGCCGTTTGTCGAGATCCACCCGGACGACGCCAGCAAATACGGCATCGTCGATGACGGCTATGCCCGCGTCAGCACTGATTACGGCCAGTGCATCCTGAAGGTCGCTGTCACAGAACGCCAGCAGCGCGGCACGCTGTTCGTTCCGATCCACTGGAGCGCGATGAATGCCTCGCATGGCCGCGTCGGGGCGTTGGTGCAGTCGTTCACGGATCCGTTCTCCGGACAGCCCGAGTCCAAGGCGACCCCAGTCGCGATCGCGCCTTACGAATACGTCTTTCGCGGCTTTGCGCTGTCGCGACAGCAGCTCGATCTGCCGCCGAACCTGTTGTGGACCCGCGTCACGGTCCCCGGCGGGTTCGGCTATCTGTTCGCCGACAATGCGGATCTATCGCGCTGGCCGGCCTGGCTCGACGGCGTCGCCGGCGAGGACGTTGCCGAATACCGCGATTTCGGCGGCGGCATCTATCGCGCAGCCTCGTTCGCGGGCGATCGCATCGAGGCCTGCCTGTTCGTCGGCCCCGGGCATGACGCCGGCGATTGGGAAGTGGTCAGAAATGTCTTTGCCTCCGATCACGTCACCGACGAGCAGCGCCGCATGCTGCTGGCAGGCAAGTCGACGGAGGGCGCGGCCTCGACCGGGCCGATCGTCTGCGCCTGCTTCGGCGTCGGCCGCGGCACGATCTGCGACACCATCGCCGCCGGGGCGCGCACCGCGGCCGAGATCGGCGCCAAGCTCAAGGCCGGCACCAATTGCGGCTCCTGCATCCCCGAGCTGAAGCGGTTGATTGCAACGACGGAAGTGCCGGCGAAGCAGGGTAAGCTTGCGGGGGCGGCGGGGTAGCAGCGCGCTACTTCCATCTCATCGCGCGCGGAACGGAACTGTCGCCATCGTCTTCTGTAACAACATCTCCCTGTGGTAATGGTCCTGCATTCGCCGGGTCGACATAGGCAGTGGAGATAGGATTGCAGATGAAATCAAACCCGTTCGGCACGACCGGCGCCAACGTCTCCGTCATCGGACAGGGCACCTGGTATCTCGACCATGGCGACCGCAAGCGCGCCGTTGCCGCGCTTCAGCGCGGGCTCGATCTCGGCATGACCCACATCGACACCGCCGAGATGTATGGCGATGCCGAGCTCGTCATTGCGGACGCGATTGCGGGCCGTCGCGATGAAGTGTTCCTCGTCTCAAAAGTGCTGCCGAGCAACGCCTCGCGCCGCGGCACGATCACGGCGTGTGAGCGTTCGCTGAAACGCCTGAAGACCGATCGGCTCGACTGCTATCTGTTACACTGGCGCGGCTCCTATTCGCTCGAGGACACCGTCGCCGCGTTCGAAGAGCTGGTGAAGACCGGCAAGATCAAGTCCTGGGGCGTCTCCAATTTCGACGCTGAGGATCTTGAGGAAATACTCGAGGTTGCGGGCGAGGGGCGGATCGCATGCAATCAGGTGCTCTATCATCTCAAGGAACGCGCGATCGAGCATGCCGTGATTCCCTGGTGTGAGCGGCATGATGTCGCCGTGGTCGCCTATTCGCCGTTTGGTCATGACGATTTCCCGGACGCGCGCAGCAAGGGTGGTGCCGTGCTCGGGCGCATTGCGGAGGCGCGTGGCGTGACGCCGCGTCAGGTCGCACTGAGCTTCCTCACCCGTGCAACTACGGTGTTCGCGATTCCGAAGGCCTCGTCCGCGGAACATGCCGGCGAAAATGCGGCCGCTGGCGATCTCGTGCTGACGAAAGACGAGATTGCGGCGCTCGATGCGGCGTTTCCGCGCGGGCCGAAGCCGCGCAGCCTGCCCATGTTGTAATGCACAAACGCGCATTATTAATGGAGTATTGACGCGCGCGGACGTCAGCGCATATCGGCATCCTGTTTTCGGAAGTTGCGAGCGCGGCGCATTTGTCGTTTTTTACGAGCGTTCTCGATTCGCATTTTCCCGGGTTCCAGCCGTGACACCGCCGCCCGCCGCAGCCGCAAGGCTCGACAATATTCCCATGCCCGTGCCGGAGAAGAAGCAGGAAGTTCGCCGCGCGCCCGCGCGCGTCGATCATCCCTTCAAAGGCATTGCGCTGGTGTTGCTGTCGACGGTGTTTCTCGGCACATCCGACGCCACCGCGAAATATCTCTCGACCAGCCTGCCGTCGATCGAGATCACCTGGATCCGCTTCGTCACCTTCGCGCTGATGTTCACGCCGGTGATGCTGCCGGGCTCGCCGCTGCATGCGATGCGCACCGAGCGCCTTGGCTTGCAATTGATGCGCGGCGCCGCGCTGCTCGGCTCCTCCCTGTTCTTCATCACCGGTCTCCGCTTCCTCCCCATTGCGGAAGCCTCCGCCACCGGCTTCGTCTCGCCGCTGTTCGTCACCGCGCTATCGATCATCTTCCTGAGCGAGAAGGTCGGACTGCGCCGCTGGATCGCCACGGCGATCGGCCTGACCGGCGTGATGATCATCCTGCGCCCGGGCTCCAGCGCATTTCATGCCGCGGCGTTCTTCCCGATCATCTCGGCGTTCTGCTGGGCTGCCGCGCTGATCCTGACGCGCATGATGAGCGGTCGCGAGGCGGTTCTCACCACCATGGCTTATTCGGCGCTGACGGGCGTTGCGATCCTTTCCGTGATGGTGCCGTTCGTCTGGGTCACGCCGAGCTGGACCGCGATCGGGCTTGGCATCGTGATCGGAGTTGCCTCTACCGTCGGCCAATGGATCATCGTGCTGGCCTATCGCTATGGCGATGCCTCGGTGCTGGCGCCGTTCTCCTACACCCAGCTGCTCTGGGTCAGCATTCTGGGCTTCTTCATCTTCGGTGAGGTGCCTGACCTCTGGACCATCGTCGGCGCGGCCTTCATCGTCGCGAGCGGCCTCTACATCGCCCATCGCGAGCGGGTGCGCCGCGCCCAGCTTCTGGTGCTGGAAGAGCGCTCCCCGAACCCCTGACACAAGATCGCGTGTCGCGCCTCGTGCTATCAACGGCTCCAACACCACGGGAGGAGCCGGATGCGCGCTGCGATTTTCAGGAACGGTGAGATCGTCGTCGACCGGATGGCGGAGCCGACGCCGGGTCCCGGCCAGGTTCTGGTCAAGACGCTCGCCTGCGGCATTTGCGGGTCCGATCTGCACGCACGCCAGCACGCCCACCGCATGGTGGAGATGGCGCGGAAGACCGGCCGCAAGCCGATGGACCTCAGCCGCGACGTCGTGTTCGGTCATGAGTTCTGCTGCGAGATCGTCGATTACGGACCGGGCACCGAACGCAAGCTTAGGCCGGGGACGCGGGTCTGCTCGCTGCCGGCCCTGGTGACGCCGCAGGGCATTGAAGGCATCGGCTATTCCAACGACAATATCGGCGGCTATGCCGAGGCGATGCTGCTGAGCGAGCCGCTGCTGCTCGAAGTGCCCAACGGCCTTGCGCCGGAACATGCCGCGCTGACCGAGCCGCTCGCCGTCGGCGTTCACGCCGTCGCAAAAGCCAATATCCGTGGTGGCGAGGTGCCGCTGGTGATCGGCTGCGGCCCGGTCGGGCTTGCGGTGATCGCTGCGCTCAAGCTCAAGGGGCTGCATCCGATCGTCGCCGCCGACTATTCGCCGGCGCGATGCGCGCTTGCGGCCAGGCTTGGCGCCGATATCGTCGTCGATCCCCGGGTGTCGCAGCCGTATGCGACCTGGGCCGAGCACGCCCAGATGTCGGAGGCCGAGAAGGCAGCGCGACCGCCATTCCAGGCCATGCTGCCGGCGCTGAAGCCTGCGATCATTTTCGAATGTGTCGGCGTGCCCGGCCTGTTACAGCAGGTGTTCGAAGGCGCGCCGCGCGATGCGCGCGTTGTCGTGGTCGGCGTCTGCATGGAAACCGACAAAAGCGAGCCGATGCTGGGCATCATGAAGGAGCTCAACGTCCAGTACGTGCTCGGCTACACCCCGGACGAGTTCGCAGCGTCGCTGCGTCTCATCGCGGAAGGGCAGGTGGATGCGGCGGCGATGGTGACCGCTGAGGTCGGTATTGACGGCGTCGCAAAAGCGTTCGCCGATCTCGCCAATCCCGAGGCGCACACCAAGATCATCGTGCAGCCGTGGCGGTGAATCCTACACCGGCAGCGCGATCGAATACTTCACCTGGCTCAGCGCAAAGCTCGATTCGATCGAAGCGATGCCGTCGAGCCGGGTCAGCTTGGTCTTCAGGAACGTCTCGTAGGAGGCGAGGTCGGCGGCCACCACGCGCAGCAGATAATCGCGATTGCCGGTCATCAGATAGCATTCCAGCACCTCGTCCCATTTCGAGATCGCGCGGGCGAAGCGGTTGAGGTCTTCCTCCTTCTGCCGCGCCAGCTTGATCGAGATGAAGACGCTGACGTGTAGCCCCAGCGCCTTCTGGTCGACGGTCGCAACGTAGCGCGAGATGACGCCGCGTTCCTCCAGAAGCTTGACGCGGCGGTGGCAGGGCGAGACCGAGAGCCCGACCTTGTCGGCAAGCTCCTGCATGGTCATGCGGCTGTCGGTCTGGAGCAGCGCGAGGATTTTCCGATCGATGGTGTCGAGCTCGGGCATTGGGATCAACCCTGTGTATTTGGCCTTCCGTTGGTAAAGTATCCCAAGACAAGCGGGTATGGCGCGAAAAATTGAGAAGTCTGGCGCGGCCGGCCGGCGTATCATCGGCCCGACCTGTTTCCGGGAGCATTGCCATGCCCGTTGATTCCGCCCGCCTCGACATCCTGACCGCCCTTAGCCGCAAGGCGCTGTGGCTCTCGTCCTGGACCATCCACCACGCCAACCACATCCGCCCGAGCGCGGACGGCCTCAAGGTCGGCGGCCACCAGGCCTCATCCGCCTCGCTCGCCACCATCATGTCGGCCCTTTATTTTAGCGTTCTGAGACCCGAGGATCGCGTTGCAGTGAAGCCGCATGCGAGCCCGGTGTTCCATGCCATCCAATATCTGTTCGGACGGCAGACCCGCGAGAAGCTGGAGAATTTTCGCGGCTTCAAGGGCGCGCAGTCCTATCCCTCACGCACCAAGGATGTCGACGACGTCGATTTCTCCACCGGCTCGGTCGGCCTCGGCGTCGCGCAGACGCTGTTCGCCTCGCTGGTGCAGGATTACGTCAAGGCGCATGGCTGGATGAAGGATCGCAGCGAAGGGCGGATGATTGCGCTGGTCGGCGATGCCGAGATGGACGAGGGCAACATCTTCGAAGCCCTTGCAGAAGGCTGGAAGCACGGCCTGCGCAACACCTGGTGGGTGGTCGACTATAACAGGCAGTCGCTCGATGCCGTCGTGCGCGAAGGGCTCTGGGAAAAGTTCGAGACAATGTTCCGCAATTTCGGCTGGGACGTGGTGATCGTCAAATATGGCCGGCTGATGCGCGAGGCCTTTGCCGAGCCGGGTGGCGAGGCGTTGAAGCGCTGGATCGACAATTGTCCGAACGCGCTTTATGCGGCGCTGTGTTTTCAGGGCGGCGCGGCGTTCCGCAAGCATCTGCACGATGAGATCGGCGACCAGGGCCCGATCACCAAGCTGATCGACAAGCGCAGCGACGACGAGCTCTTGGCGCTGATGTCGAATCTCGGCGGCCACGACATGGCGAGCATGCTGGAGGCGTTCGAGTCCATCGACCACGATCACCCGGTCTGCTTCATCGCCTACACCATCAAGGGCGTCGGCCTGCCGTTCCAGGGTCACAAGGACAACCACGCGGGGCTGATGACGGTCGCGCAGATGGAGAAGTTTCGCGACAGCCAGAACATCCGGCCCGGGCATGAATGGGACAAGTTCGAGGGGCTCGCGCAAGACCCGGCCGAACTCGAAGCTTTTCTGGCGCGGGTGCCGTTCAACCAGGATGGCCGTCGCTTGAACGCGCCCGCGGTCGAGGTGCCTCAGCAGCTCGCGTTCAAGCCGTCGCCGCAGATGTCGACGCAGCAGGGCTTTGGTCTCGTGCTGAACGAGATCGCGCGCAGCGACAGCGAGCTCGCGAAGCGCATCGTCACGACCTCGCCCGACGTGACCGTCTCGACCAATCTCGGCCCCTGGGTCAATCGCCGCGGCCTGTTCGCGCGGGCCGAGAAGGCGGACTTATTCCGCAGCGAGAAAATTCCTTCGACCTATAATTGGGATGCTTCCCCGAAGGGGCAGCATCTCGAGCTCGGCATCGCCGAGATGAACCTGTTCATCATGCTCTCGGCGCTCGGCCTGTCGCATCAGATCAACGGCGAGCGGCTGCTGCCGGTCGGCACGCTCTACGATCCTTTCATCGAGCGCGGGCTCGATGCGCTGAATTATGCCTGCTATCAGGATGCGCGCTTCATGGTGGCGGCAACGCCATCGGGCATCACGCTCGCGCCTGAAGGCGGCGCGCACCAGTCGATCGCAACGCCGTTGATCGGCATGGCGCAGGATGGGCTCGCCTCATTCGAGCCGGCCTTCGTCGACGAGCTCGCGGTCATCATGGCTTTCGGCTTCGAGCACATGCAGCGCGAGGCCGGCGAGGGCGGCTCGGTCTATTTGCGGCTGTCGACGCGCAGCATCGAGCAGGCGCAGCGCATCATGACTCCGGAGCTGAGGCAGGGCATCACCGATGGCGCCTATTGGCTGCGCAAGCCGGGGCCGAATGCCGAAGTCGTGATCGCCTATACCGGCGCAGTCGCGCCGGAAGCGATCGAGGCGACCGGCTTCATCGGCGAGAGCCGCCGCGACGTAGGCCTGCTCGCGATCACCTCGGCCGACCGTCTCCACGCTGGCTGGACCGCCGCGCGAAGATTGCGGCGCGACCGCCGCGGCGTGCAGCATCTCAGCCACATCGAGAAACTGCTGGCGCCGTTGCCGCGCGACTGCGGCATCGTGACCGTGATCGACGGCCATCCCGCCGCGCTCGGCTGGCTCGGCAGCGTCCGCGGCCACCGCGTCGAGGCACTCGGCGTCGATCAGTTCGGTCAGACCGGCACGATCGCCGAGCTCTACCGCCACCACGGCATCGATGCCAACGCCATCATCGATGCGGCCGAAAGCCTCACCACCGGCGCGCCGGTGCTGCACCGGAAGATGGCGGTGTAGTGAGGTAACGACGTCGTCATTCCGGGGCGATGCGCAGCATCGAACCCGGAATCTCGAGATTCCGGGTTCGGCTCTTCGAGCCGCCCCGGAATGACGATCGAGAGAACCTTGCCACGTTCCCACCGCCGGCTCATATACCTCAGTCCGCCGCAACGCTGGTCCCGCATATGGCGGGTTCAATTGCCGGCGCTTTCGTGCAAGGATGCCTGCCGAAACGCCCCCTCCAAGCCCCCAAGAAGAGGTTAACGATGGTCAATCGCATGCAATTCTACATCGACGGCGCCTGGGTCGATCCCGCCGTCAAGAAATCCACCGCCGTGGTCAATCCGGCGACGGAAGAGGCGATGTACGAGGTTGCGCTGGGCTCCAAGGCCGACGTCGACAAGGCCGTTGCCGCCGCCAAGCGCGCCTTTGCAACGTTCTCCCAGACCAGCCGCGAGGAGCGCGTCGCGCTGCTCACGAAAATCATTGAGATCTACAAGGGCCGCCTCAAGGAGATCGGCGCCGCCGTCTCCGACGAGATGGGGGCACCGCTGCCGATGGCAGAGAAGCTCCAGGCCGGCGCCGGCCTCGGCCATCTCATGACCACGCTCGACGTGCTCAAGAACTACCATTTCGAGGAGCCGGTCGGCACCGCCATGGTGCTGCGCGAGCCGATCGGCGTCGTCGGCATGATCACGCCCTGGAACTGGCCGCTGAACCAGATCGCCTGCAAGGTTGCGCCTGCGCTCGCCGCCGGCTGCACCATGATCCTGAAGCCGTCGGAGTTCACACCGACCTCGGCGCTGATCTTCGCGGAGATCCTGCATGAAGCGGGCGTGCCGAAGGGTGTGTTCAATCTCATCAACGGCCTCGGCCCCGAGGTCGGCGCCGCCATGAGCGAGCACCCCGATATCGACATGATCTCGTTCACCGGCTCGACCCGCGCCGGCATCGACGTGGCGAAACGCGCAGCTCCGACCGTCAAGCGCGTCAGCCAGGAGCTCGGCGGCAAGTCGCCGAACGTCATCCTCGAAGGCGCCGACCTGCAGAAGGCGGTGACCGGCGGCGTGATGCATATGTTCAACAACTCCGGCCAGTCCTGCAACGCGCCCTCGCGCATGATCGTGCCGCTGTCGAAGATGAAGGAAGTCGCCGCGATCGCGAAGGCCGTCGCCGACAAGACCAAGGCGGGCGATCCCCGCGCCGAAGGCACCACCATCGGCCCGGTCGTCAACCGCGGCCAGTGGGACAAGATCCAGGCGCTGATCAAGAAGGGCATCGACGAGGGCGCGACGCTCGTTGCCGGCGGCCCGGGCCTGCCCGAAGGCGTCAACAAGGGCTTTTATGTCCGCCCGACCATCTTCGCCGACGTCACCAGCGACATGACGATCGCCCGTGAGGAAATCTTCGGACCGGTGCTGACCATCATCGGCGCCAAGGACGAGGCCGATGCGGTGAAGATCGCCAACGACACGCCATATGGTCTTGCCGGCTACGTCTCGGGCGCGACTGTCGAGGACGCCAAGCGGGTGGCGCGTCAGATCCGCGCCGGCAACGTCAACCTTCAGGGCGTGCCCAACGACCGCACCGCGCCGTTCGGCGGCTACAAGCAGTCCGGCAACGGCCGCGAGTGGGGCAAGTACGGCCTGGAAGACTTCCTCGAAGTGAAGGCCGTCGCCGGCTTCAACGCGGCGTAAGCTTTATCGTCTGAACCAAATTTGACGCCGGAGCGGGAAACCGCTCCGGCTTTTTTTAGTCATTGCGAGCGAAGCGAAGCAATCCAGAGTCCCTCCACGGAGAAAGTCTGGATTTGCTTCGTCGCAAGTGCTCCTCGCAACGACGGAGGAGAGAGTAGGACCTATCCCCCCACCGCGCCCTGCGTGTTCACAAACAGCGCGTAGATCGACTGGCTCGCCGCCATGAACAGGCGGTTGCGCTTGACGCCGCCAAAGCAGAGATTGGCGCAGCGCTCGGGCAGCGCGATGCGGCCGATCATGACGCCGTCGGGCGCGAACACGACCACGCCGTCGAGCTCGGGATCGCCCATGCCCCAACCGCACCAGAGATTGCCGTCGATGTCGCAGCGCATGCCGTCCGGCGTGCCGGGACCTGCATCGATGTGGACGCGCTTATTGGCGATCGTGGTGCCGTCCGCCGCGACGTCATAGGCGAGGATCTTTCGGTTCGGTTGCCCACGCGATTCCACGACGTACAGAATCTTCTCGTCAGGCGAGAAGCACAGCCCGTTCGGTCCGAGCACGCCTTCTGCGACGATGGTCGCCTTGCCGGTCGCAGGATCGAGCCGGTAGACGTTCGGTTCGATCTCGGGCTCGGCCTTGTAGCCCTCGTAATTGCCGAGCAGGCCGAAGGTCGGATCGGTGAACCAGATCGAGCCGTCGGACTTCACCACGATGTCGTTCGGCGAGTTCAGCCGCTTGCCATTGAACGAATCCATCAGCACGGTGATGGTGCCGTCATATTCGGTGCGGGTTACACGGCGGCCGCCATGCTCGCAGGTGACGAGCCGGCCCTGGCGATCCCTGGTGTTGCCATTGGCGAAATTCGAGGGTTTCCGGAACACGCTGACGGTGCCGGTTTCCTCCTCCCATTTGATGATACGCTGGTTCGGGATGTCGCTGCACAAGAGGTAGCGCCCGTCGCCGAACCACACCGGCCCCTCGGCCCAGCGCAGGCCGCTCGCCAGCCGCTCCACCGCCGAAAGTTTTAGCCAGTATTTTTCGAAGCGGGGATCGAGTGCACGTATTGCCGGATCGGGGTAATAGGTCGCCGGCCGCCAGCCTTGCGTGTGGGACGATGCATCGTTCATGTGCAGGTCTCGTTGTTGCGTTCCCTCTGTGCAAGTCTGCTAGCATCAGATATCTACGGCCGCAAATCGGTCGCTACATACGAGGAACGACATGCCGCGCATTTTGATGACGGGAGCTTCGGGCGGGATTGGTACGCGGCTGCGGAAATTGCTGCCGCCGATCTACCCGGACCTGCTGCTCAGTGACATTCGCAAGCCTGCCGATCTCGGCCCGAACGAGCAGTTCAAGGCCGCCGACCTCTCCGACATTTCGCAGGTCGAGGCGATCTGCGATGGCATCGACGGCATCATCCATTTCGGCGGCTATTCGGTCGAAGGCCCCTGGGACGACATCCTCCAGGCCAACATCATCGGTTGCTACAATCTGTTCGAGGCCGCGTACCGCAAGGGCGTCAAGCGTGTGGTGTTTGCCTCGTCGAACCATGCCGTAGGCTTCTATCCGCGCCACCACAAGATCGGCACCGACGTCACCCCGCGCCCCGACGGCCGCTATGGCGTCAGCAAGGTGTTCGGCGAGGCCGTCGGCGCGCTCTACGCCGACAAGCACGGGCTGAAGGTGACTTGCCTGCGCATCGGCAATTTCGGTGACATGCCGCTCGACCATCGCCGGCTCGCGATCTGGCTCAAGCCCGACGACCTCGTGCAACTCTGCCAGATCGGGCTCGAGCATCCCGACATCCATTTCGAGATCTTCTACGGCGTGTCCCTGAACGAGCGCGCCTGGTGGGACAACCACCGCGCCTACGAGTTCGGCTATCGGCCCACCGGGCGCTCTGAGGATCATGTGGCGCACGTAATGGCCGAGCAGGCCAAGCTCAAGCCGGATCCGATCGGTGATCACTATCAAGGCGGCGCCTTCTGCAGCAACGAGTTTGACGGCGACGCGAGCCGGATCATCGACTGGAATAAGCGCTAAACGGGTTTCCCATGCCTGACATTTGCTGCAGTCGGACCAAGCGCCCGGCTGCGCTCAAGGCGGGCAATTGTAGCCGATCAACGCATGTCCGCGAGCGCCGCGCGCAAATCGTTCGTGACGTGCTCGAACAAGGCGGAGCCCGTGTGATCGCATGAGCTGGCGCACGTCATTTTGCAACCCGCGCCTCCTGTTTCTTGGTCACATGCCAGAGCACCACATGGTAGTGCGGCACATCCACGCCGGGGTGACCCGCGTTGAAGTAGAGGCTGACATGATCAACCGGTGCCGCGGACCCCGCCCCGTCCAATGACTTGTGATCTTCGATGTCCTTGTTCGGGACCATGTACACGGTCGCCACCAAGCGATCCCTGCGATCGAAGCACAGGAACGGCCCCAGCGGTAAAGTGTCGGGCTTGACGAAGATGATGCCGAGGCCCGGAAAGAACTTCGGGAAGTTCACGAGATCGCTGACCCGCTTGTATCCGTTTCTTTCGGCGACCTTCCGCTGATTTGGCGGCCGACGAACGACTTCGTGCTTCTCCTCGTGCTTCCTATCCGCCTTGCTGCTTCGGTGAGGGGCTGTCCTGGTTTGCTCGGTCGTGTCGGCCGGCGGCGCGGTGGTCGGTGCGAACGTCTGCGGCGCTGGCGGAAAGAAGGGAGCAAATTGCGCTGCAGGATGCCTCACGTCGGCGATCAAGGCGAGCAACGCAGCCAAGGCTGTGCTCACAAGCGCGTTGCGCATCGACACCTCCCGAAATTTGCCTGCCAAATTTTGCTCACTTATCCGGATTGCGTTCTCGCCAGCGCAGGAAGTCCCGGAACAATTCTTCGCGGTCTGGCGGATTGGCGGTTGGCTTTCCCTCAAGGAACCGGCCGAACGCCTTGCGAAGCGCGGCCTCGCCGCCGGATTGCTGCTGGAGCCAGCGCTCTGCCGGTCGGAATCGTTGCCATCCCGGGAGCAGCGCGGCCAGGTTCACCTCGCGCCATTTGGGGTGATGTGCGTCGCCGAGAAATTCAGGAAACCGCGTGAACAGTGTTTGGACGAACAATTCCAGCAGCCGAAACCGTTCGCTGCGAGGCGGCCAGTTGTAGGCGAAGAGAGCGGATTTGATCGCGATCGTGTCCACAGCTGCATTGACCCCGATGATATCTGGGTAATCCTCGTGGCGAAGCGTCGATGGCAGGTAGTTTTGCTGCAGCAGTTCGTTGGAATAGGGGATGGGCAGGAAGTGAATGCCCTTGGCCTGCCCGGCACGTGCGAGGAAGCTGACTGGTTTTCCTGAGACCAGTAGGGCGGCCGAGATGTCTCCCTTCCGCATCCCCTCCAGCGCGGCGTCCGGCCCCAGGCTGGATTCGCTGATCTTGACGCCCAGACGGTTCAGCACCTCGCGGCCAAGCACGGCACCGGCACTGCCGTCCTCGCCAAGATTGACCCTCTTCCCCGCAAGATCCGTCAGGCTTGCGATCTCCGGCCGTGCGAGGAGATGGAACTCTTCGACATGGAGCGAGGCAATGTAGGCAAGCTTATCGGAGATGTCTCCGAACGTCTTTGCCTCCCGGAGCCGGTCGACCAGGATAACAGGTGCGATCGCCACGTCGGCACCTGCCAGAGTGAGCACGTCGAGGATGCTGCGGGTGCCGCCGTTTCCCACGATTGGCAGGACCCGCAAAGCGACTTCGCCATGCGGACCCGTCTCCTGGCCACTCGCCAGTGTGGTCGCAATGTCCTGAGCTATTGCGAATTCAGTGCATTGCGGCGTACCGGTTACGAAGCCCACCGTAAATGGATCCGCAGGTCGTCTCGTTTCTTTCCTGGGGGCGCTTTCTTTTGGCGGAGACGCTTTCCCGGATTCACTCGGAGAGGCGAAAGGTTGCCGTTGTGCGAAGGACTCCTGGACCTGTCCGCCGAGCCAGGCCGCCGCAATCAATGCGAAGAACAAACCGGCCCGCATCGCTCCGCAGACCCTCATGTTCAAACCTGTGCGGTAGCCAGCCCTCCCTTGGGCTGACATGTTCCGATCGATCGTCACCCGGCTACGCGCGCGAATGAATCCCGCTCGAGCGTTCCAACGCGCCCCGGCTAGCGGCGTTCCTTCTTGGACGTATACGGGTCGTTCGTGGCAGGTACTTGCTCACCTAGAGTCCGGCCCCATCATCGGCGATGCGCTTGAGGTAATCTTTCTTGCTGACCTGCATGTGATCCACGCAGAGTTGCGCCAGCGCCCAACTGTCGCGGCCCTTGAGCAGCTCGATCATCAGCTCGTGCTGGCGCCGCGATTGTGCGAGACCCTCGCGATCGGCGAGGTTCTTCGCGCGCATCGGCAGCGTCAGGTTCATGTAGTCCTGGAGCGAGCGCACCAGATAGGGATTGCCGCAGGCCGAGAACAGCGCAAGGTGGAAGGCGTCGTTGGCCTCGTGAATGCCGCGCAGATCCTGCGCGTCGGCCCTTGCGCAGTATTGCCGTTGCAGCGCGGAGAGTTCGTCGATCAGGCCTTGCGGCGCGGGCAGGGGGATCATCAGCGCAGCCTGCCGCGTCAGCATCTCCCGCACCTCGTAGATCTGATGGACTTCCTCGGCCGAGTAGAACCGTACGGTGGCGCCGACATTCTTCTCACGGCGGATGATGCCGCGCCGCTCCGCATCCAGCAGCGCTTGGCGCACGAAGTGCCGCGAGGTGCCGTAGCGCGACATCAGCGCGTCCTCGGTAAGGCGCGCGCCCGGTGCGAGGAGGCCGAAGATGATGTCCTCTTCCAGGCGCGCGACGACGTCGTCCGGATCGTCGCGCCGGACCGGCATTGCTTCAGCAGTGCGAATGTCGGACATGCCCTTAGCCTCCCGGCGGTCGGCCGGTTGGTCCTGTGGAGCAGGAGGGGCTTGGATTGTCAATAATTTGTGCCGCAAGAGCCGCCAAAAGCCAGAAAGTGCGACAATATTGGCCAATCTTATTGACAATCCTGGGCGAGGCTGTACCACGGTGGCAACTCGGAAGGAGTGGCATGATGACGAGTGGCCTGCGCAAGGGTTTGACGAGCTATGGCGATGCCGGCTTCTCGCTGTTCCTGCGCAAGGCGTTCATCAAGGCCATGGGCTATTCCGACGATGCGCTGGAGCGCCCGATCGTCGGCATCACCAACACCTATAGCGACTACAATCCCTGCCACGGCAACGTCCCGCAGATTATCGAAGCCGCCAAGCGCGGCGTGATGCTGTCCGGCGCGATGCCGTTCGTATTCCCGACCATCTCGATCGCCGAGAGCTTTGCCCATCCGACCTCGATGTACTTGCGCAATCTCATGGCGATGGACACCGAGGAGATGATCCGCGCCCAGCCAATGGATGCGGTGATCGTGATCGGCGGCTGCGACAAGACTCTTCCTGCGCAGGTGATGGCGGCGATCAGCGCCGATCTGCCGACGGTGGTCATTCCGGTCGGGCCCATGGTGGTCGGCCATCACAAGGGGGAAGTGCTGGGCGCCTGCACCGATTGCCGCAGGTTGTGGGCAAAATACCGCGCCGGCGACATGGACGATGCCGAGATCGAAGCCGTGAACGGCCGTCTCGCGCCGTCCGTCGGCACCTGCATGGTGATGGGCACGGCCTCGACCATGGCCTGCATGATCGAAGCCATGGGCCTGTCGCTGCCGATGAGCGCGACAATCCCGGCGCCGCACGCCGAGCGTTTCCGTCTTGCGGAGGCCAGCGGCAAAGTCGCCGCCGAGATGGCAAAGACGAAGAGGCCGAAGCCGAGCGAGTTGCTGACGCCGGCCTCGTTCAGGAACGCGCAGGTCGTGCTTCAAGCGATTGGCGGCTCGACCAACGGCCTGATCCATCTGACCGCGATGGCGCACCGATCGCCGTACCGGCTCGATCTCGGAGTGTTCGACCAGATCGGCCGCGAGGTGCCGGTGCTGGTCGATCTCAAGCCGTCCGGCGAACATTACATGGAGCATTTCCATCACGCCGGTGGCGTGCCGAAACTGCTGGCGCAACTCGGTGATCTCGTCGATCTCGATGCCGGGACGATCAGCGGCCAGACGCTACGCGAGGTCGTGGCGAATGCGGAGCACGTGCCGGGCCAGGACGCGATTCGTTCGCGCGACAATCCGATCAAGAAGGAGGGCGGTCTTGCCGTCCTGCACGGCAATCTCGCGCCGCGCGGTGCGGTCATCAAGCAATCGGCCGCCAGTCCAAAGCTGTTGCAGCACACCGGGCGCGCGGTGGTGTTCGAATCCGTCGAGGACATGACCCTGCGGGTCGACGATCCCGATCTCGACGTCACGGCCGACGACGTGCTGGTGCTGCGTAATGCCGGCCCGAAGGGCGCGCCGGGCATGCCCGAGGCGGGCTATTTGCCGATTCCGAAGAAGCTCGCGCGGAACGGCACCAAGGACATGGTGCGCATTTCGGACGCACGCATGAGCGGCACCGCGTTCGGCACCATCGTGCTGCACATCACGCCGGAATCTTCTGTCGGCGGGCCACTCGCGCTGGTGCAGAACGGCGACATGATCCGCCTCGATGTGGCCAAGCGCAGCATTGAGCTGTTGGTCGATGCGGCCGAACTCGAGCGGCGCCGCGCCGCGTTGAAGCCGGCCGCAGCGCCAGAGGAGGCCCGGCGCGGCTACGCTTGGTTGTTCAACGAGACCATCATGCAGGCCGACGAGGGCTGCGACTTCGATTTCATGCAGAGGACTGGACCAAGGACCGAGAAGGAGTGAGGGACCAGGCCTAAGGCAGCTACTTGCCCTTGCTGGTGAACTTCTTCACGGCGGCGCGGAACTCCGCCGTGTTCATCGCCATGATGATCTTGTGCTCCTCGGCATCCAACTGCTGCTTCACCGGCGTGGTCGCGGCCTGGTAGACGAGCGATTTGGTGCCGGTGATCGCCGCCGGCGGGTTTTGCGCGAGACGCTCGGCGAGTTTTTGCGTGGCTGCTTTCAGATCAGCGGCGGGAACGATCCTGGCAACCAGGCCCCACTCGTAAGCCTGCTGCGCGGTAAAATTATCCTCGGACAGGAAGATTTGTAGCCCGCGGCGGGAGCCGACCGTGCCGACGATGCCGACCGTGGAGCCGCCGTCCGGCGACACGCCGATCTTGGCATAGGCCGGCGTGAACTTGGCGTCGTCGGCGGCAATGCAGAGATCGGTGACGAAGGCGAGCCCCATGCCCGCGCCGGCGGCGGAGCCGTGGACGCTGGACAGCGAGATCTTTGGCATGCGGCGGATGATCTCGATAAAGGCATGATAGTGCTTCAAGAGCTCGCCGACCACGGGCGTCACCGTGCCTGCTTCGGCGGCTGCCCCGATCGTCTGAAGATCGCCGCCGGCCGAGAAGGCGCGGCCTTCGCCTTCGAGGACAACGACCTTGATGTCGTCCGCGCCTTCGATATAGGCCGCGAGCTGCTCGAGCTTCTGCGCGATCGCCAGGTTGATAGAGTTGAATGCGGCAGGGCGGTTAAGCGTGATGGTCGCGATCGGGCCCTCGATCCGCAGCAGGGCGGGATCATCGGGCTGGGAGATGGGAGCTGGCATCTGAGAAAATCCCCGGCAAGAGGTTCGTTGCTGCAACTAAATCGCAGAAGGCGAGGGGTGACAATCCCCGCCCGCCGCTCTTGCGCTGGGCGGAACGATAGGCTCAAATGGGCCCGCCTTCGCCAAGGGACGGACACGAGCGCCGGCTCCTCGTCAGGCCAGCAAACCAAAATCAGCGAGAGAGGAGACGACATGGGTCACGCTCGTGTCTTGCGGAAGTGGGCTGTCCAATGACGGATGGTCCGGTGATCATCGTCGGGGCCGGCCATGGCGGCTACCAGGTCGCGGCATCGCTGCGCCAGGCGGGCTTTTCGCAGCGCATCTGCCTGATCAATGACGAGGCGCATCTGCCCTATCAGCGGCCGCCGCTGTCAAAAGCCTACATCAAGGGCTCGGCCGGGCCGGAGAGCCTGATGTTCCGGCCGGAGAAGTTTTACCAGGACCAGAAGATCGAGCTGATCGCCGGCCGCGCCGTCTCGATCGACCGCGCTGGCCGCAAGCTGCATCTGGCCTCGGGCGAGACGCTGCCTTACGGTCACCTCGTGCTGGCCACGGGCGCGCGCAACCGCCTGCTCGACCTGCCCAACGCCAATCTGCCCGACGTGAAATACTTGCGTATCCTCGACGACAGCGAGGCACTGCGCCAGGTCATCCCGTCGAAGACACGCGTCGTGGTCATCGGCGCCGGCTTCATCGGCCTCGAATTCGCGTCCACCGCGCGGATCAAGGGCCTCGAGGTCGACGTGCTCGAGCTCGCCCCGCGCGTGATGGCGCGCGCGGTGACGGCCGAGGTCTCCGAATATTTTCAGGCGCGGCACCGCGGGGCCGGCATCCGCATCCATCTCGGCGTGCAGGCCACTTCCATCGAAGCCGAGGGCGGCAAGGTCACCGGCGTCTCCTTGAGCGACGGACGGCATCTGCCCGCCGATCTCGTCGTGGTCGGTGTCGGTGTGCTGCCGAACATCGAGCTTGCGGCTGAAGCGGGGCTTCCCGTTGCCGCCGGCATCGTTGTCGACGAATATCTTGCGACGGCTGATCCCGATATTTCGGCGATCGGCGACTGCGCGCTGTTCGCAAGCCCGCGCTTCGGCGGTTCGCTGCGGCTGGAATCGGTGCAGAACGCCACCGATCACGCCCGCTGCCTCGCGGCGCGGCTGACCGGCGACAGCAAGCCCTATGACAGCCATCCCTGGTTCTGGAGCGACCAGGGCGAGGACAAGCTCCAGATCACCGGCCTCACCACCGGTTACGATCGCGTCGTGCTGCGCGGCAACCCCGCGAGCAAGGCGTTTTCGGCGTTCTGCTACAAGGGCGAGACGCTGCTGGGCATCGAGTCGATCAACCGCGCCGGCGACCACATGTTCGGGCGCCGATTGCAGGCTATGCACCGCTCGATCTCACCGGAGCAGGCCGCGGACCAGAGTTTCGACCTGAAGAGCGCACTGGCGTGATCAGCTTGCGTCGATCACGGCAGCCACTTCCTTTGCCGTCGGCATCGACGGCCCCGCGCCCATCCGCTGCACGCTGATCGAAGCGGCGGCGTTGGCAAACGTGAGCGCGCCGCGCAGTGTCGCGCCGTCAGCCAGTTGCGCCGCGAGCGCGCCGACGAAGCAATCGCCGGCGCCGGTGGTGTCGACCGCCTTCACCGTGCGCCCCTGCACCGAAATCTCCTCGCGCCCCGCCAGCGCGAGCACGCCGCGCCTGCCGAGCGTGACGCAGATGGTCTGGTCCCGCCGCGCCTGAAGTTGTCGCGCGACGTCGATGATCCGCGCGGCCTCGTCGCCGTCGGAGAGCTCGGTGCCGGCGAGCAAGCCGAGCTCGGTCTCGTTCAGCACGAGGATGTCGACCAGCGCGAGCAGCTCGCCAGGCATGCTTTGCGCCGGCGCCGGGTTGAGCAGCGTCGTGGCTACGGCGGCGCGTGCCCGCTGGAAGAACGCGGCAATCGCCGGCAGCGGAATTTCGAACTGGCTGACCGCGACGTCGCCCTCCAGCAGCGGCACAACGCTGACGTCATCAGCGTCGACCAATGCATTGGCGCCGGGGATGACGACGATGGTATTGTCAGCCTCCGCCACCGTGATGATGGCCGTGCCGGTGTGCGCGTCAGCCGTCTGCTGCACGTAGCCGAGATCGATGCCCTGACTGCGAAGGAAAACCTTCAGCTCGGTCCCAAACGAATCCTTCCCCAGCCGCCCGATCAGCGTGGTCCTGGCGCCAAGCCGCGACGCGGCGACCGCCTGGTTCGCGCCCTTGCCACCTGGAAAATACAGCACCTGCTTGCCAGCAACGGTCTCGCCGACGCGTGGATGGCGGTCGGCTGTTGCCACCACATCCATGTTGATGCTGCCGGCGACGAAGACGCGACCCATGACACACCTTTTGCGAGCGCTAGACCCTGACCTCGAATTCGTGCCTGACCTTGGCGATGTCGACCAGCGTCGGCAGGCCGGCCTCGTTGCCGAGGCGCTGGATCTTGAAGGTCGAGGCGGCGCGGGCGAAATCAAAATGCTCGCGCCAGCTTTTGCCGGGATGGGCGAGGTAGGAATAGACATAGGCGCCGTGGAAGACGTCGCCGGCGCCGTTGGTGTCGATCACGCGCTCGCGCGGGATCGGCATCGCCGGCATCACCTGCACCGTCCCGGTCTCGTCGTACCAGAAAAGGCCCTTCTCGCCCATGGTGACGCCGCCGATCTTGCAGCCGCGGCTCTTGAGGTAATCGAGCATCTTCTCCGGCGTCAGGTCCATCTGCTCGCACAGCCGCTCGGCGACGATGGCGACGTCGATATATTCCAGCAGCTCATGCGTGTTGGTGCGCAGGCCGCCGCCGTCGAGCGAGGTCAGGATGCCGGCCTCGCGGCAGACTTTTGCATAGTGGATCGCGGCGTCCGGCTGATGGCCGTCGACATGCAGCGCGCGGCAGCCGCCGAGATTGAGCATCGGGAACGGATGGATGTGCTCGTCGTCGCGGCAGCGGACGATGGCACGCTTGCCGTCCTTGGGCATGATGAAGGAGAGCGAGGACTGGTTCACCTTCCGCCCGTGCAGCGAGATTGCGTATTTCGCGCACATGTCCTGGAACATGCGCCCCAGCCAGTCATTGGCGACTGTTGCGATCAGATCGGGCACGATGCCGAGCTTGGCGCAGCAGAACGCCGCCGTCACCGCGTTGCCGCCGAACGAAACCGCGTAATCCGAAGCTACGTGCTTCTCGTCGCCGGTCGGCAGGTGGTCGGTGATGAAGACGACGTCGATATAGGTCTGTCCGATGAAGAGAGCCTGCATTGCTTGTCCGTGATGCGCTTGTGGTCCGGCCGGCGCGTTTACTCTAGCACCGGTTCCGCTCCGGAGGGACGCTGAAATTATTCGCAAATCTGCCGCCCGGAGCGCTTGAGGTCAGCATGGTGCCGGAATACGACCATGACAGGCCGATGCCAAGCCCGGACAAACGCCGTCTTTCGGCCCAGGGGTTCCGGGTCAATTACGAGTCGATAAAAGGGGGGAAGATGATCATCGGGCTCGATCACGTCGTCGTCCTGGTCAGGGATATCGCTGCGGCAAAAGCGGCCTATCAGACGCTGCTCGCCCGCGCGCCGGCCTGGCAGAACTCCGGCGAGGGCGCCGACCGGGTCCTGTTCACTTTGGACAACATGACGACCGAATTGATGGCGCCGAGCGGCTTCAGTGTCGCCGCCGACCGCATGCGCGCGCTGCTCGACGATCAGGAGGGCGTGCTCGCCAGCCTGTGCTTTCGCGTCGCAGACATGAGCAAGACGCACCGCCGCCTGGAACGCGTGGCCTTGAGGCCGGAGCCGGTCGCGGAGGTCCAAAGCAGCGATGCCGCATCCGATGCCGTGCTGCAGTGGAAGCGCACGCGTGCCGCTACGGAGCTCACGCGCGGCGTGCGCATGTTCTTCCTCGAGCTCGCCGACGAGCGCCCCAGATCCGTTGCGACCGACGTCGCGCCGATCGAGGCGCTTGATCACGTCGTGATCACCACCGAGGATTCCGAGCGCGCCGCCGCACTTTATGGCGCGCGGCTCGGGCTCGATCTGGCGCTCGACCGCTCCCATCAGGATTGGGGCCAGCTGATGTTCTTCCGCTGCGGCGATCTCATCGTCGAGGTGGTGCGCCGCCCGGTGGCGGGCGGCGATGCCGCGCATGACCGGCTCTGGGGCCTCAGCTGGCGGGTGGCCGACATCGACGCCACCCGCGCCCGCCTGATCACTGCCGGTCTCGACGTTTCCGAGGTCCGCAACGGCCGCAAGCCGGGCACGCGGGTGATGACGGTGCGGAACGGCACCTGCGGCATCCAGACCGTGCTGCTGGAGCGTTCGCCGAAGCCGGTGGATTGAGGGACGTCTTTCCTCCGAGCGAAGCGAAGAAATGCAGAAGCCCTCCGCGGCGGCCGTCTGATTGCTTCGTCGCAAGGGCGCCTCGCAATGACGACTTCCTCGTGGTACACGCTGATCTGAGACCACCCAGCGAGCAACCGGTTTGGCGAAGGCAAAGCGAACTCTGAAATGGCAGCGCGATCCCGAGGGGATGCGGCTGCGTATTCTCGAGGCCGCCAAGCAGGAGTTTGCGGCCCACGGGCTCGCCGGCGCGCGCGTCGACCGCATCGCCGCCAAGGCTGGCGCCAACAAGCGTATGCTCTACTACCATGTCGGCAACAAGGACGAGCTCTATCTCGCCGTGCTTGAAGGTGCCTATGACAAAATCCGCAGCGAGGAGCGCGGGCTCGATCTCGAGCATCTCGACCCGCCCGAGGCGATCCGGCGGCTGATCGAATTCACCTGGAATTACTTCCTGCGCAATCCCGAATTCCTGTCGCTGCTCCAGACCGAGAATCTCGCGCGCGCAAAGCACCTGAAGCGCTCGACCAAGGTCAAGTCGATGCACTCGCCCTTCGTCGAGATGATCCGCACCGTGGTGCGCCGCGGCGTCGACAGCGGCGACTTCCAGGTTGCGATCGATCCGGTGCAGCTCTACATCTCGATCGCGGGACTCTGCTTCTTCTATCTCTCGAATTCGGCGACGCTCAGCGTGATCTTCGGCCGCGATCTGTTGGACAAGAAGGCCAAGGACGAACGGCTGGCGCACATGGTTGGACTCGTGCTGGCTGCGCTGACGGGTCAGTCCGTGGCGCTGTTCGAGATCGCGAAGCCGCCAAAGTCGCCCACCGCGGTGGCGCAAACGGTTTAGTGGCCGTCGGCGCCGCTCGACTGGGATTCTTTTGCTTTTCCAATCTTGGCTGTCATCGCCCACTACACCGAGATTTCGCCGCAGTCCCTCCACGCGGCCCTTCACACGACCCCCTTCACATTCAGCGACCGGAACCTGGCGCAAAACGTCACAGGGAAAGCTCTGGACAGTATTTATCCAACGGGTTAATTTCTCCGCCAACGACAAGATTGCCGGGAGTGAGACGTGGCTGAGTTGAAGCCGCAGAGTGCGGTGTCCAAGATGCTGAATGCGGCCTGGATTCGGCCGTTTTTGTTCCTGGTCTTCATCGTCGTGGCCTGGGATCTGGCGATCCGGCTGTTCAAAATTCCCGCCTACCAGATCCCGTCGCCCGCCGACGTCGCGGCGGTGCTGCGCACCGAATGGCCGGAACTGCTGCGCCAGTCGTGGCCGACCACCTATGCGACCGTGTGTGGCTTCGTGCTGTCGGCGCTGTTCGGCATTCCCGTCGCAATGCTGATTGCCGGCTCCAAGACAGTGGAGAGCTACGTCTATCCGCTGTTGGTGTTCTCGCAATCCGTGCCGAAGATTGCGATCGCGCCGCTGTTTGTGGTCTGGTTCGGTTTCGGCATCATCCCGAAGGTGATCTCGGCGTTCCTGCTGGGCTTCTTCCCCGTCGTTGTCTCGGCCGTGCAGGGCTTTAAATCGGTCGATCCTGATATGGTCGATCTCGCCCGCGCTATGCAGGGCAGCCGCTTCCAGGTGTTCCGTGCGGTGAACCTGCCGCATGCGCTGCCCGCGATCTTCTCCGGTCTCAAAGTCTCGGTGACGCTCGCCGTGGTCGGCGCCGTCGTCGGCGAGTTTGTCGGCTCCAATTCCGGCATCGGCTACGTCATGCAGCGCTCGATCGGCACCTTCGACCTGCCGACGATGTTCGCTGCCCTTGTGATCCTGGCACTACTCGGTGTGGTCCTGTTCTGGATCGTGGACCGGATCGAGAAGCTGGTCATCCCCTGGCACGTCAGCCAGCGTGAGGACGTGCTTTTCGCCTCTTAAGTAATTTTCGGCTCTGAAGTGAAGCAACGAACGGCCACCAACGGCCGACGCAACAACGACATGGGAGAGTAACGATGAAGCGGTGGATAGGGGGCGTCTCGGCAGCGCTGATGGTGTTCGCGGCACTGCCGGCACAGGCGGCCGATAAGGTCGTGCTGATGCTGAACTGGTACGTCTATGGCGAGCACGCGCCGTTCTATTACGGCAAGGCCAAGGGCATCTATGCGGCCGAAGGCATCGACCTCGAGATCCAGGAAGGCCGCGGCTCGGCTGCGACCACGCAGGCCGTCGCGGCGAAGACCGCCGATTTCGGCTATGTCGACGTTCCCACCATGATGCGCGCCGCGATCAAGGGCGCGCCGGTGGTTGCGACCGGCGTGCTGCTCCAGACCAGCCCGATGTCCGCCATGGGCTTCGTCGACAAGAACATCAAGAAGCCCGAAGACATCAAGGGCAAGACGGTGGCGATCACGCCGGCCGATTCCATGACCCAGATCTGGCCGCTGTTCCTGAAGAAGACCGGCCTGAAGGAGAGCGACTTCAAAACCGTTGCCGGCGACGGCCAGACCAAGCTCAACGCCGTCATCAACGGCCAGGCGGATCTCTTGCTCGGCTACGTCATGGACCAGTCGATGAAGATCAAGGACGCCACCGGCAAGGACGTCTATCCGATCAAGTTCGCCGACTACGGCATCAACATGGTTTCATCAGGCATCATCGCCAACACTGACTATGTGAAGGCGAATGCCGATCTGGTTCGCCGCTTCATGTCGGCGACTACCAAGGCGGTCGAGGCCGCCGAGAAGGAGCCGAAGGCCGCGGCGCAATCGATCCTCGATGCTAATCCCAAGGGCGGCAAGATCGATACGCTGACACAGGGCTTCGAGCTGACCATCCCGCTCTACCGGACCGCGGACACCAAGAGCAAGCGGCCATTCCAGGTCACCGACCAGAACATGACCGAGACCGTCAATCTTCTCGTCGAATATGGCGGCCTCGATGCCAAGGCCAAGGAGAACCCGAAGGCGTTTTACACCAACGACTATTTGCCGAAGAGCGGATCGTGAAACCTGCGACAGCAATGAACGCAACCCTGCAGCCGGCCGCGCATCTGAGACTGGTGAGTGACCGGGCTGCCGGCGATGCGTCGGGCATCAAACTGTCCGGCGTGTCCAAGACCTACCGGACGCGCGACGGCGATGTGCCGTCGCTGCGGCCGCTCGATTTCAACATTAATGATGGCGAGTTCTTCGTCGTGGTGGGCCCAAGCGGCTGCGGCAAGTCCACGCTGCTCAAGCTGATCTCGGGATTGCTGCCGCCGACCACGGGCGAGATCCTGGTCGAGGGCGAGAGGGTGACGACGCCGCACGGCAATGTCGGCATCGTCTTCCAGAACGCGTTGCTCCTGCCCTGGCGCAACATCCTCAACAATGTCATGCTGCCGATCGACATGAAGCGGCTGGCGCGGGATAAATATCTCGCTCGCGCCAAGGATCTGTTGAAGCTGGTCGGGCTCGAAGGCTTCGAGAAGAAGCTGCCATGGCAGCTCTCCGGCGGCATGCAGCAGCGCGCCTCGATCTGCCGAGCGCTGGTGCACGATCCCAAGATCATGCTGATGGACGAGCCGTTCGGCGCGCTCGATGCGCTGACACGCGAACGCATGAATGTCGAATTGATGCGGATCCAGCGCGAGACCAGGAAAACGGTGCTGCTGATCACGCATTCGATTCCGGAAGCCGTCTTCCTCGCCGACCGCGTACTGGTCATGACCGAGCGCCCCGGTGCGATCGCCGCGATCTATGATGTGCCGCTGCCGCGTCCGCGCTCGCTCGACGTGATGGCCGATCCCGTGTTCACCGAGCTCGTGCAACGCATCCGCAAGCATTTCTTCTCCCAAGGTGCACTGGACTAAGAGCAATGCGATTGAGCCGGGCTGTGATCACGAAGACGGTGCGCTCCCTCCCCCGCCTGCGGGGGAGGGCTGGGGAGAGGGTGCCTCGGCTGGCAAGACTCCCCAAGAGGAGAAAACCCTCACCCGGCGCTGCGCGCCGACCTCTCCCGCAAGCGGGCGAGGTGCACCGTCTCCGCGGTCGCACCGGCTTCACTAACCGTCATTCGGTAACACCATGTCACCCCGTCTGAAGCTGCGAGATATCGCATTGTTCGAACGTCCCGTGCATTTCGCGCGGCCGTTCCGCTTTGGCGCGATGACCATCAGCGCGACGCCGCAGCTGTTCGTGCGGGTCGAGATCGAGGTCGAGGGCAGGGGAAGCGCGGTCGGCGCCAGCGCCGAGCTGCTGGTGCCGAAATGGTTCGACAAGCGGCCGGAGCTGTCGCCGGCGCAGACGGTCGATGGTTTGCGACGCTCGCTGGAGATTGCGCGCGGACTTTATCTGGCGCGGACTGGATATTTGACGGCGTTCGATCTGCATGCCTCGTGCATCGGCGCCCAGGTCGCGACCTGCGCGAAGAAGAACATTCCGGCGCTTGCCGCGGCCTATGGTCCAGCGGAAATCGACAAGGCGATCCTCGATGCCCTGCTCCGCGCCGCCGAGACCAGCTTCTTCGATGGGATGGCCGCTAATATCGCCGGCATCGATGCGCGGCTGTCGCCTGACCTGAGCGAAAGGGACATCAGAACGTTTCTCTCGAGCCGGAAACGGCTGGAGCGTGTTGCCATCAGGCACACCGTCGGCCTTGATGATGCCGTTGAAGGTGACGGCGGAGTTGCCGATCCACGCGAGAACGCCGGTGCTCGCTATTTCAAGCTCAAGCTGTCGGGCGATCCCGCCGCCGATGCGGTGCGGCTGGCGCGGATCGGCAAGGAGCTTGATACGATCGGACATGATTACAAGGTGTCGCTCGACGCCAACGAGCAATACGCCGATCTCGCCGCGTTGCAGGCGCTGATGGATCGCCTCGATCACGATCCCGCGTTGCGGCCGATCGCCTCGCGCCTGCTCTATGTCGAGCAGCCGATGCCGCGCGACATCACGAGGCAATCGCCACTGGGCTCGCTTGCCGCGCGCGGTTTCATCATCGACGAAGCCGACGATAGCTACGATGCGTTCCCCGCAGCGCGGGCCCTCGGCTATCGCGGTATCTCCTCAAAATCCTGCAAGGGTCTCTACAAGGCCATCGTCAACGCCACGCGCGCGGCGAAATGGAGCGCGGAAGGCGAGGCGTTCTTCGTCACGGCCGAGGATTTGACCTGCCAAGCCGGCCTTGCCGTGCAGCAGGACCTCGCGCTCGGTGCCCTGATCGGCGTCACCCATGCCGAACGCAACGGCCATCACTATGTCGACGGCTTCGGCGACACGCCCGCCGCTGAAGCTGCAGCTTTCGCGGCGGCGCATCCCGATCTCTATGCCGATGCCGGGCAGGGCATCCGTCTCTCCATTCACGACGGCGATCTCCTGACGGGATCGCTTCATGCTGCGGGCTTCGCCACCTCGGTCCATCCGGACTGGTCGGCGCTTCGCCCGCTCGAACAGCCAAAATCACTTCAGGAGCAATTGGCATGACTACCCAACGCCTCGGCCTCATCATGAACGGCGTCACCGGCCGCATGGGGCTCAACCAGCATCTGATCCGCTCGATCGTCGCGATCCGCGACCAGGGCGGCGTCCGCTTGAAGAACGGCGATCGCGTGATGCCCGACCCGATCCTGGTCGGCCGCAGCGCCGAGAAGGTCGAGGCCCTGGCCAAGCGCTACAACATCACGCGCTGGACCACTGACCTCGACGCCGCGCTCGCCGACAAGAACGACACCATGTTCTTCGACGCCGCGACCACGCAGGCCCGACCCGGCCTTCTGACCCAGGCCATCAATGCCGGCAAGCATGTCTATTGCGAGAAGCCGATTGCGACGAATTTCGAGGAGGCCGTCGAGGTCGTGAAACTCGCTCACGCAAAGGGCGTCAAGCACGGCACGGTGCAGGACAAGCTGTTCCTGCCCGGCCTGAAGAAGATCGCCTTCCTGCGCGACTCCGGATTCTTCGGCCGCATCCTCTCGGTGCGCGGCGAGTTCGGCTATTGGGTGTTTGAAGGCGGTTGGCAGGAGGCGCAGCGGCCGTCCTGGAACTACCGCGACGAGGACGGCGGTGGCATCATCTTGGACATGGTCTGCCACTGGCGCTACGTGCTCGATAATCTCTTCGGCGAGGTCGAGAGCGTGAGCTGCATTGGCAACACAGACATTCCCGAGCGCTACGACGAGCAGGGCAAGAAATACAAGGCGACCGCGGACGACTCGGCGTACGCGACGTTCCAGCTCAAGGGCGGCGTCATCGCCCACATCAATATGTCCTGGGTGACGCGGGTCTATCGCGACGACCTCGTCACTTTCCAGGTCGACGGCACGCTCGGCTCCGCGGTCGCAGGGCTCACCGATTGCGTGATTCAGGCCCGGCAGGCGACGCCCCGTCCGGTGTGGAATCCCGATGAGAAGCGGCTGCACGATTTCTACGGCGACTGGCAGAAGATGCCCGACAACGTCTCCTACGATAACGGCTTCAAGGAGCAATGGGAGATGTTCATCCGCCACGTCTACGAGGATGCGCCCTACAAGTTCACGCTGCTCGAAGGCGCCAAGGGCGTGCAGCTCGCCGAGTGCGCGTTGAAGAGCTGGAAGGAGCGGCGCTGGATCGACGTCGCCCCGATCAAGGCCTGAAGCCGAGTCCTAGTGTCAGTTGAGCCGTCATTGCGAGGAGCGAAGCGACGAAGCAATTCCAGACTTTCTTTGCGGAGACGCTCTGGATTGCTTCGCTTCGCTCGCAATGACGGGGAGAGGTCAAAAATTATGAACAAGCCAGTCCAGCCCAAGCCTGCTCCTTCAATGTCGTCATTGTCGCTCAAGCTGCCGAAGGCCGATCGTTCGATCGAGACCTATCGGCTCGCGGCCTCGCGCCCGTTTCCCGCAAAGCTCGAGGGCCCGCTGAACCGCATCGCCTTCTCGGCCGTGCACACGGTCGCCGATCCCTTCGCCGACAACGATCCCTGGCTTTCGGTCGCTGTCGACTGGGACAAGACCATCGCCTTCCGCGAGCACGTCTGGGACCTCGGTCTCGGCGTTGCCGAGGCGATGGACACCGCGCAGCGCGGCATGGGGCTGGACTGGCCGACCTCGCTGGAGCTGATCACGCGCTCGGTCGCTGCCGCGAAGCGTCGCAACGCGCTGGTGTTCTCCGGCGCGGGCACCGATCATCTCGCGATCGAGGATGCCAGGAACCTCGACGACGTGATCCGCGCCTATGAGGAGCAGATCTCGGCGGTCGAGAAGGTCGGCGGCCGCATCATCCTGATGGCGTCGCGGGCGCTTTCCAAGTTCGGCCGCAATGCCGATGATTACGCCAAGGTCTACGATCGCGTGCTCTCGCAGGTCCGTGAGCCCGTGATCATCCACTGGCTGGGCGATATGTTCGATCCGGCGCTGACGGGCTATTGGGGCACCAAGGATCTCGACAAGGCGATGGATATTGCGGTCGCCATCATCAACGCCAACGCTGCCAAGGTCGACGGCGTCAAGGTCTCGCTGCTCGACAAGCAGCGTGAAATCGATATGCGCCGTCGCCTCGACAAGCGCATCAAGATGTATACTGGCGACGATTTCAACTATGCGGAGCTGATCGCCGGGGACAGCGAAGGCTTTTCGCATGCGCTGCTTGGCATCTTCGACGCCATCGCGCCGGCAGCATCCTACGCACTGTCGCGGCTGGCGGCCGGCGATGAAGCCGGCTTCCACGACGTGCTGGGACCGACCGTTCCCTTGTCGCGCCACATCTTCAAAGCGCCGACGCGCTTCTACAAGACCGGCGTGGTGTTCATGGCTTATCTCAACGGCCACCAGGACCACTTCACCATGGTGGGCGGCCAGGAGAGCGCGCGCTCGATGCTGCATCTGGCCGAGCTGTTTCGCCTTGCCGATCAGGCTGGCCTGCTCGCCAATCCGGAACTCGCGACACAGCGGATGAAGACTGTGCTGGCCTCGCACGGACTTGAACCCTGATGCGCGATTTCTCGTCCGACCATCGCTGGCTGTCGCTGAACACGGCGACGGTCCGCAAGCAGGGTGACCTCGTCGAGATCATCGATGCCTGTGCGAAGCAGGGCATCCGCGCCATCGATCCCTGGCGCGACCAGGTTGCTTCTGTCGGGCTCGACCGCGCGGTACGCGCCGTGCGCGACGCCGGCCTCGATCTCTCAGGTTATTGCCGTGGCGGCATGTTCACCTCGGATTCTTCGCGGCGGGGCGAAGTGCGCGACGACAACCGGCGCTGTGTGGACGAGGCGAAGGCGCTCGGCGCGCCCTGCATCGTGCTCGTGGTCGGCGGCCTGCCGCAATATTCGCGGCCGGGCAGCGAGGCCTCGAAGGACATCGCGGCAGCGCGCGGCCAGGTCGAGGAAGCGCTGGCCGAGATGCTCGATTACGCCAAGCAGGCAGGCCTGCCATTGGCGATCGAGCCATTGCACCCGGCCTATGCAGCCGACCGCGCCTGCGTGAACACCACAAAACAGGCGCTCGACATCTGCGACCGGCTCGACCCCGGCCGCAGCGGCATGCTCGGCGTTGCGCTCGACGTCTATCACATCTGGTGGGATCCGGAGCTGATGGGCCAGATCGCGCGCGCCGGCCAAGATCGCCTGCTCGCCTTCCACGTCTGCGATTGGATGGTGCCGACCAAGGACATCCTCAACGACCGCGGCATGATGGGCGACGGCGTGATTGACATCAAATCGGTGCGTCAAGCGGTCGAAGCGCAGGGCTTTGCCGGCTATTCGGAGATCGAAATCTTCTCCAATGACTGGTGGGCCAAACCGATGGACGAGGTGCTGCGCACCTGCATCGCGCGGCACAAGACGGTGGTGTAGGTCACGCGCGCGCTGCCCTTACGGTCCTGCAACCTGTTGCAGCGTGTTGAAGCGCGCCTTCTGCTCGCTGCTCAGCGTCGCGTAGAACTCCTCCAGTGCGGGTTGCACCAGCTTGGCGGCGGCGAGCATGGCTTGGAGACGATCCCCCATGGCTTCCAGGCGTCCGACGGGTGTCAACGGCACACTGTCCGGGCAGACGGCTTGCAGTGCTGCGACTGCCTGCTTCGTCGCGTCGTCCAAGCGCTCGAGCGCATCCTTCTGCTTGCCGGCCGGGCGGACAACGGCGTCGATGCGTTCGATCGGCAACTGGGTCAGGCCGGACTTCGGATCGCCGCAACCCTCGCTACTCGCTTCCTGCTGCTGTGACGAGCGGTCGCCGACAGGGGGCCCAAGCGCGTTGAAGCGCGCTTGCTGTTCGTCGCTGAGCGAGTTGTAGAATTTCTCCAGTGCCGGTCGCACGATCTTGACCGCTTCCAGCGTCGCGCTGATGCGATTCATCATCGCGCGCAGGCGGCCAGGCGGCGTCAATGCATAAGTCTCCGCGCAGGAATCCTTGAACACGGCGGCCGCGTTGGCCGCCGCGGTCTTCAACTCGTCGAGCAGCGCGCGTTGCTCCGGCGTCGGCTGCACTGCTTTCGCGATATCGGCAAGCGGCCAAGCCGTCACGCCCTTGTCTGGTGTGCCGCACAATTGCTGTAGCGTCTGCGGGCTCACGCTGGCGCGCGGGCGCGCCCGGCGGCCGCCGCCGGCGTGCGGATAGTCATACGGATTGGTGCTGGCATAGGCGGAATAGGGGCCGTCACCGCCCCAGAACACGGTGTCGACGAAATCGTCATACGCGTACGCCCAATAGCCGGGCTCATAAGCATAGGACCAGAACGTGTAGTTGAAAATGTCGGAATAGGCGTATGGCCAGAACACCGGCCCAAGCCACGCCACGAACGCCGCGGGATGGCGGTGACGCCAAGCCTGCCGGGGAGCCCAGCCGCTCTGGCGGGTGAGGAGGGCCGCTTGGGTCTGCGGATTGGCCTGCTCACGGAAGCGCGCGGCAAACCGCCCGCGCTCAGCAGCCTGCGCGGCGGCCGTGGTGGCCGGGGCGCGCGCGGCCGGAGCCTGGAGGCCAAGCCGCTGCTGGCGCGCCAGGTCGCTCTGCTGCGCGCGCTGCTCGCGATCAAGCAAGCGGTTCTGCGTCTGGAGCATCCGTTGCTGCAGGCGTTGCGCCCGCACGCTTTCCGGCTTTTGCGACTGCAATTGCTGCACACGCTGCTGGAGTCGTTCGATACGGGTCTGACGCTCCGTCGTCTGGCGCGACAGCATCTCGCGCTGCCGCTGCTGCACCATCTGCTCACGCTGCTGGACTTGCTGCTGGCGCTGTTGCGCGCGCTGTTCAATCTGATCCCGCCGCGACAGCCGCTCGCTCGCGGCCGGCGGTCCGCTGGGGCGCGATGGGGCCGCGATGTGCGGCATCGGCCGAGGCGCCATGGCCGGATGTTGCCGTGCTGCCGGCGACCGATGGAATTCAGGCCGCGGTGTCGCCACGTGCGGGGCTGCCCGCGGCGGTGCAGCGAAATGTGGGGACGGGCGCGGTGGCGGTGAGGCAATACGCGGCGCCGGATGTGGCGCCATGGCTGGTCGCTGCGGCATGGCCGGCCGCTGCATGGCCGGGGGATGATGGAAAGCCGGCGCTGCGGGGCGTGCCATGGCTGGCGGCGCCGCCGGATGGGCCGTGGCCGGTGGTGCTGCTGGCCGAGCCGCCGGTGCTGCGGCCGGACCGGGTGGTCCGCCCCTTCCGTGTCCGAGTCCTTGGGCGAAAGCGCCGGCGCTCGTCGCCAGCACCGAGACACCAACTAAAAAAGCCGTAAGGCAAACGCAACGCGGAAGCATGGTTCTAGCTCCCAGCTCGTCATCGCCCACGACGTTCAACGCACAGGTGGCCGGATCGTTCGTTCTTGGCCGCGGCCGGCCTTGCGATCTTCCGACGCAGGCAGCCTCAAGAGAAATCCTGGGTCAAGGTGGTGGCGAGCCGCTCCAGCGCCCAGTCGACCTGGTCGCTGGTGATCACCAGCGGCGGGGCGATGCGGATCGTGTATTCATGCGTATCCTTGGCGAGGATGCCCTTGCCCTGGAGCGCCTCACAATAGCGGCGTGCGCCCCCGGCCTCGGGATGCAGCTCGACCGCCAGCATCAAGCCGCGTCCGCGCACCTCGCGGATCATGTTGGCACGGATGCCCTTCAAGCCTTCGAGGAAGCGCGCGCCCTGCCTGGCCGCGTTCTCGATCATGCCTTCCTCGACCAGCACGCGCATCGCCGCGCGCGCCACCGCGCAGGCAAGCGGATTGCCGCCAAAGGTCGAACCATGCTGCCCGGGTCTCAATGTCCCGAGCACGTCGTTGTTCGAGAGCACGGCCGACACGGGATAGAAGCCACCGGACAGGGCCTTGCCGAGCAGCGTCACGTCCGCCTCGATTCCCTCGTGCTGTTCGGCGAGCAGCTTGCCGGTACGGCCGAGCCCGGTCTGGATCTCGTCGAGCACCAGCATCACGTTGTTGGCGGTGCAGAGCTGGCGCACCTTCGTGAAATAGCCGGCTGGAGGAATGACGACACCGGCTTCGCCCTGGATCGGCTCGACCAGAAAGGCGACGGTGTTGGGCGTGATTGCGTCTTCCAGCGCCGCGGCATCGCCGAACGGGATGATCCTGAAGCCAGGCGCGAACGGACCGAAATGTGTGCGTGTCTCGGGATCGGTGGAAAACCCGACGATGCCCAGCGTGCGTCCATGGAAATTGTTGGCGCAGACGATGATCTCGGCCTGGCCGTCCGGCACGCCCTTCACCTCATAGCCCCATTTGCGGACCGACTTGATCGCGCTTTCGACCGCCTCGGCGCCGCTGTTCATCGGCAGCACCTTGTGCGAGCCGGTGAGCGCCGCGATTTCCTCGTAGAACAAGGCGAGCTGGTCGTTGTGAAAGGCGCGCGAGGTCAGCGTCAGCCTGTGCGCCTGTTCGACCAGCGCTGCCAGGATCTTGGGGTGGCAGTGGCCCTGGCTGACCGCCGAATAGGCCGAGAGGCAATCGAGATAACGGTTGCCTTCGGTATCCCACACCCAGACACCTTCGCCGCGGGACAGGACGACCCCGATCGGCTCGTAATTGTGGGCCCCAAAGCGTGCTTCTGTTGCGATGAAATCAATGACCGACGAGCTCATGTGTCGTCACTCCATGGCCGCGCACGGCGGCGTCAACCGACTGCACCGCCGGCGACCCTCAACTTGATCTGGGTATCAACTTGTCGCCTCGGAAGCCTGCATGCGTCCGATGGCGTAGCCCCCACCCGATTTGCCTGAAATGTCAGAGGGTTCTCTACTGTGCATGGGGTTGTTTTCGTCATTTTTGTTTGGAGGCTTCATCCGATCGCGCAGGGCACGCTCAAAAAGCCGCGAAACCGGACCCGCCCGCCCCGCACCGGCTGCCCGGCCACGGCATAGTTTGGGAAGCGCGCCAGGAAGCGCGAGATCGCGATCGCGCCTTCCAGCCGCGCCAGGGCCATGCCCGCGCATTGATGCGCGCCGGTGGCGAAGGCGAGGTGCCGGTTCGGCGTGCGCGCGATGTCGAAGCGTTCGGGCTCCGGAAACTGTGCGGGGTCGCGGTTGGCCGCGCCAATGCACAGCGTGACCGAGGTGCCGGCGTCGAGCATGACGCCGCCGAGCTCGACCTTTTCCGTGGTCATCCGATTGCCGAGCTGGTTGGAGCTCTCGTAGCGCAGCATCTCCTCGACGGCGGTCTTGATCATGTCGGGGTTGTCGATCAAGCGCTGCTTCTGGTCCGGATTGCGGTGCAGCGCGACGAGGCCGTTGCCGATCAGGTTGGTGGTCGTCTCGTGGCCGGCATTGAGCAGGAAGATGCAATTGTGCAGCAGCTCCTTCTCGGTCAGCCGCTCGCCGTTCTCCTCGCTCCCTTCTCCTTGGATCAGGCGCGTCAGCACGTCGCGCTCGGGATTGCCGGGCTTTCGGCGCCGGCGCGCGACCAGCGTCTCGAGATAGGCGAGGAAGTCCTGCACCGCTCTGTTGCCGCGCGCGGCCGCTTCGGGCGACACCACCGGTTCGAGTGCGCCCAGGATCGCCAGAGACCACTCGCGCAGCGGCGCGCGTTCCTCGTGGGGCACGTCGAGCAGATTGCCGATCACCTCGATCGGAATGGAGGCGGCAAAGTCCTCGATCAGCTCGCAAGCCCCCTTGGCGGCGATGGCGTCGAGCAGGCCGTCGACCAGCTTGATGAGGTCGCCCTCCATGCCGGCGATGGCGCGAGGCGACAGTGCTCCCATGATCAGGCGGCGCACGCGGGTATGGGACGGCGGATCGTTGAAGACGAGGCTCGTGGTGTGATGCTCGTAGAGCAGGCTGTCGCCGTATTTCGGCGCGAACTCGCGCTTCTTGTCCGAGCTGAACGATTTGGTGTTCTTGTAGGTGGTGACGAGATCGTCATAGCGGGTCAGGAAGACGGTGCCGTTCGGCAGGCGTTTGACCGGTTCGTTCTCCCGCAGTGCACGATAGGTCGGATAGGGGTTGTCGTAGAACTCGGGCGTCAGCTTCTCGAGATCGAAGCTTGCCGCCAGCTCCTTCGCATCTGCGTTCATTCCGTTATACTCGCCGGTTAAAGCCGATATGCCGTTTTTGTTGTTCTGGCCGACGCGCGCATGCGTCTACAGTCGCGCCGTCTTTGCTAGCTGACCGGACAGGAAAATGCACGCGCGCGCTGACGCTCCCGACACGGCCCCGAGTGTTCTCTGGCCGGACGATATTTTCGCGACATTGCAGCGCTTCGACGTCCGGCAGGTGCCGTACGTGCCCGATGCCGGTCACTCGAAGCTGATCCAGCGCGTGCTGGCCTCCTCCACGATGCGCGGCATACCGCTGACGACGGAGGAGGAGGGCGTGGCACTTCTCGCCGGCGCCTGGGCGGGCGGACAGCGCGGCGTGTTGCTGATGCAGTCGAGCGGCGTCGGCAATTGCATCAACATGCTGTCGCTGATCCCGATCCTGCGCTTTCCGTTCCTCACGCTCGTGACCATGCGCGGCGAGTGGGGCGAGTTCAACCCGTGGCAGGTGCCGATGGGGTCGACCACGCAGGGCGTATTCGAGCTTTCCGGCGTCAAGGTGCTGCGTGCCTCGAACCCGGCCGAGGTGCCGGCCGTGCTGGAGGCGGCCGCAGCGCAGGCCTACAACGCACTCACTCCCACCGCCGTCCTTCTGTCGCAGCGCCTGATCGGCGCCAAGGTTTTCACCAAATGAGCAAGGCCAATCTCCTCGACCGCCGCCAAGTGGTGTCCACACTGCTCGCGGAGCGCAAGGATGTGGTTGCGATTGGCGGCTTAGGTGCCTCCACCAACGACATGTGCGCGGCCGGCGACCACGCACGCAACTTCTATCTCTGGGGTGGCATGGGCGGAGCTGCGATGATCGGGCTCGGGCTCGCGCTGGCGCAGCCAAAGCTGCCGGTGCTGGTCATCACGGGCGACGGCGAGATGCTGATGGGCATGGGCAGTTTGGCCACCATCGGGCTGCAGAAGCCGGCCAATCTCTCCATCGTCGTGCTCGACAATGAGGCCTATGGCGAGACTGGCGGCCAGACCAGCCACACCTCCGCGGCTGCCGACCTCGTCGGCGTCGCTCGGGCCTGCGGCATCGAGGACAGCCGGGCCGTCACGACCATGGCCGAGGTCGAGGCCTTGGCCAAAGTCGTCCACGACGTTTCCGCGGGGCCACGCTTTGCCAATGTGAAGATCGACAGCGCCAGCGTTGAGCGGATCTTGCCGACCCGGGACGGGACCTACATCGTCAACCGGCTCCGGGGCGACCTGGGCTTCCGGCCGATTTAGGGCCGGCCTTGCCGATGTCGTCGTCCTGCTCGTGCGCCGTGTGCGCGAGCCAGTTTCGACCCAATCTAGAGGTTGCGATGCAGCATAGTGCTTGACTTTTGCGTGGGTGAGTGCTTACTCACTAGCATGAGCTCATTGCGTATGACGAGCGACCTGAGGCGTCAATTGATCCTCGGTGCCGCGAAACGTTGCTTTGCCCGACACGGCTATAACGGCACCACGACCAAGAGCGTGGCGGCCGCCGCTGCTATTTCCGAGGCGCTGCTGTTCAAGCATTTCCCCTCCAAGGCG